>JAUMUH010000107.1 GCA_030530765.1 Rothia sp. (in: high G+C Gram-positive bacteria) | reverse complement strand
AGTAAACCCATTCACATCCTGCAAAGTAACACCCACACGCGCAGCCAAAGCCGCCAGGCTCTTGCCCTTCTGCTTCATATCATCAAGCACAAAAGGCAGAACACGCGACCGGTCAAGAACCAACCCACCGGGCTCATCCTTGCGGAAGCCCAGTTTAGAGAGCTCCACATAATTCTGCCGCTGGCCCCATTCCTTCAAAATACCCAGCTCACCGCCACGGCGATTCATCGCCACAGCAGATACCCTGTACGCCTTCTTTAAACGCAAAATAGCCTCAACATCAGCATAAGCAGGCATATCCCTACGAACCGCACGCGCAGGCATCAAAAGCTCAGCAGCAAACAGGTCTGCTTCCTTCTCAATATCCCTACCAGGGTCAACCTCACGACTGTGCAACACCAAATGCCCCAGCTCATGGGCAAGGTCAAAGCGCACACGTTCTGCACTCTTGCTGATGTTCAAGAAAATATAGGGGTAACCATCTGTATACCAGTCGCTAAAAGCATCCAGCTTCTCAATAGACTTTGGCAGCGACAAGATACGAACACCCCGCGACTCCAAAAGCTGCACTAGGTTAGGCAGGGGATCTTCCCCAAGCAGCCACCGCACACGAATCTCACGTGCAGCTTGCTCAGGTTCAAGGTTATCGAGGGTAGGCACATCAACCACAGGTAAGTTGTAAGGGGCAACTAGCTCCTCATAAAAACTCAACCCCACAGAACCATACGAGGTACTCTCAGACTTAGCACGCTTAGAAATTTTCTTCGCAGCCCTAAAATGCACTTTCTCAACATCAATACGGTCAAAAGGCTCATTAGTAAAGAAGCCAAGCGGCCGGCCTGTAGCAGCAGCCAGCGCATCAGCATGGTAGGCAGGTGCGCCCTCGTTCTCAAAAGTGTTGATAGTACGGGCGCTTACCTCAAGGTAGTCCGCCAGCTGTGCCTTAGTCAGCCCAGCGATCTCACGCGCCACCTGCACGCGGGTCGGCTCAATAGTTCTAAACTGCGTCTGCATTACCTATATAGAAGTCAATATCGGGTGTTGTATCAGGTTGAGCATCGAGTAAGTACTCTTGCTCGCCAAATTCAATCTTAGGCAAAATAATCCGTTCATCCCATTTAGTGATGTACCCGTTGGTCATACCATGCGCGTTTGGTAGGGAAAGCTCAGCCCTAAGGTGATTAAATTCGCGGCTGTAGAAGTACAACAATACCCAGGTAACAGGCTGCTGAGACGCCAGTATCTGAGCAACTTCCTCAATTTGTTGCTGGTCTGATTCACCGTTGTTCCAGACGTCCTGCTGAGTCATGGTGCCCTTGGTCGTGGCGTTAGACGGCGTTTTCTTAGTTCCAGTCTTTGCGTTACCCGTTACAACCATTAGAGAAATACGACCATCAGGGCTAACCATTCTGGGCGCGTTCTTAACATCGCTTTGCTTCCAGCTTCGTTCACCCAATTCGTTGCGCATTGCTGCCAATGTTTCATGCCAACGGTAGGTGCCTGCAGCGATCTTTGAGTGTGCCCCAGTTACCCTTCCTGCACCGTTATGCCCATGGTTAAGAGCCTGATGAAAAACATCAATATCAAGACCTAGCTCAGCTAGCCTCGCAGATACCGAATCTTCTGAAAATAGGACTTTCGGTTCTGAAGTTTCAAAATCAGGGAGGGGTAAAAAATCCATATCAGCCACGAGAAGTTCCTTTCGGCAGACGAATAAGGCGACAAAATCATCATCTCATTAAAAGGGTGAAAACCGGAAGAAGTTAGAGATAAAATTTTCGAACGCCTACCAGCACCCGCCGTCCTCGTCTGCCATAAATTCAGCAAACATGCGCAACAAAAGCACCCAAAACTCCCCCACCACCGCCGCCCTGCACTAAACTGTAAAGATCTGTTCGCACCGTCACACCAAGGCAAACCGCATGAGTCACTTCACTTTTCTGAAACAGACCATCCCCAGCGTGCACGAGCCCGCCGCCCGCGCCGAAGCCTACCTCTTCAGTGACTCACGCACCGCCGCCATCCAAGCCCGCCGCGCCCTCGAACTCACCCTAGATCACATCTACACCATCAAACGGCTACCCGAAGCCCACCAAGCAACCCTGGACGCCCGCCTCAACTCCCCCGAATTCAACTCGCTCGCCGGGGCAGACAAAGTCACCAAAGCCAACTACATCAGAAAACAAGGCAACCGCGCCGCCCACACCAACACCACCTTCACCAGCACGGACGCCGGCAAAATCGTAAGCACCCTCCACCACCTGCTCATCTGGGCAGCTTTCAACTACTCCCCCGCGCCAGAAGCAGTACCGCTAGACCAACAGTTCAACCTCGCTGCCCTACGCCAGCACCAGCAGGCACGCGCAGCCGCCGCCCAGCAAGCCAAAGCAGAACAGCAGAAAAGTAAGGCAGAAATCCAGAAACTGCTCGAGCGTTTCGCAGAAGAAGACCGCAAGCACGCAGAACAAACAGCAGCGCTCACCCAAGAAATCGAAAACCTGCGAGCGCAAATTGCCGCAGCCCAGCGCGCTAAAACTCTAGTTGATACTCACGACTACCGTGAAGACGACACCCGCGATTACTTCATTGATACGCTACTCCATGAGGCGGGGTGGGCCCTGGATCAGCCGCGTGACCGCGAGTACGAGGTCAGCGGTCTGCCTGCCAGCACTAACCCGAGTGGCCGCGGCACAATTGACTATGTGCTCTGGGGTGCTAACGGTAAGCCGCTGGCCATTGTTGAGGCTAAGCGCACCCGCCGTAGCATCAATGACGGGCTGCACCAGGGCGTTATCTATGCTGACGCTCTTGAGAAAGAAACCGGGCAGCGGCCCCTCATCTTTGTGACCAACGGGCATGAGCACCAGCTGCTCGATGACCACCCCGCCACCAATACCCCGGCACGGCCGGTTTCCGGTTTCTACACCGAAGACGAACTTGCCCTTGCCATCGACCGGCGCACCACCCGCCGTCCGCTATGGTCTATTGCGCCCGACGCTTCCATTGCCGGGCGCGACTATCAGCTGCACGCCATTACAGCGGTGGGCGAAACCTTTACCTCTAAAAAGCGCTCAGCCCTGCTGGTTATGGCAACAGGCACCGGCAAAACCCGCACCGCTGCTGCCCTCATCAAGCAGCTGGCGCAGGCTAACTGGGTGCGCCGGGTGCTCTTCTTGGCTGACCGCACCGCTCTGGTCAATCAGGCGTCCAAGGTCTTTGTGCAGCAGCTGCCCGATATGCCGGTAGCTAACTTACTGGAAGAGAAGAAGGCGACTGCCCGCATTTTCACCAGCACCTACCCCACCATGATGAACCTGATTGATGCCCGTGATGAGGCCGGGCGGCAGCTCTATGGGCCGGGCTTCTTTGACCTGATTATTGTGGATGAGGCGCACCGCTCGGTCTATGCCAAGTACCGCACTATCTTTGAGCACTTTGATGCGCTCAAAGTGGGTCTTACCGCCACCCCCAAGGACGATATCGCCCACAACACCTACCGCCTCTTTGACCTTGAGGACGGCGTACCCACCGACGTTTACAGCTACGAGCAGGCGGTGGCTGAGGGGCACCTGGTACCCGCTGTGGCCTTCAAGGCTGAGACAAAGTTCTTGAGGGAGGGCATACGCTACGCTGATCTGACCGAAGAAGAGAAGCAGCAGTGGGACGAGCAGGACTGGGGCGAAGAAGAGATACCTGAGGACGTTGATGCTGCCCGCATGAACACCTACCTCTTCAATGAGGACACTATTGAGAAGGTGCTGGTGACTCTTGATAGTGAGGGGCACAGGGTTGCAGGTGGCGACCGCCTGGGTAAAACCATCATCTTTGCCCGCTCCCAGCAGCACGCCGATATTATTCTGGCGCGCTTCAATGCTCTCTTCCCCAACTACGGCAGCGGGTTTGCCGCCGTCATCACTCACTCAACCTCACACGCCCAAGACCTCATTGATCGGTTCTCTGCCCCTGAGAAAACCCCGCACGTTGCCATCAGCGTGGATATGCTCGACACCGGCATTGACGTGCCCGATGTGGTCAACCTGGTCTTTTTCAAGCCGGTGCGGTCAAAGTCTAAGTACTGGCAGATGATTGGGCGAGGCACCCGCCTGCGCCCAGACCTCTTTGCACCCGGGAAGCACAAACAGGATTTAGGGTCTTTGACTGGTGCGGCAATGTTGAGTTCTTCAACGATGATATGCCAGAGCCCAATGATGCTCTGGCTAAATCACTGACTGAACGCATCGTTGAGCTTAACCTAGAGTTGGTGAAATACCTGGACGACGCCGCAGCCGGCTACCCACTAACAGGCAAGGCGG
>JAUMUH010000106.1 GCA_030530765.1 Rothia sp. (in: high G+C Gram-positive bacteria) | reverse complement strand
TCAGCCTTAGACACCCTCAAAGCTAATCAGCAGCTTGCCGGTTATCTCGTAACCTGTGATGACGTACCGTTAACGCTAACCTCAACCGCTCCCAACGACGAAACGGAGAACCCGAATGTCTAAAAGCTCGAGTTCTAACCGCCCGCCGCGACATAAACGCACTCCTCATGACCACCAAACAGATTTGACAGGGTTGTTAGGTGAAGGACCATCTGCTGCCTCAGGTGGATTCCTGGGTCTTAGCGCTGAACATGAAGAATATACCGCTGAAGAGCGCCAGCGGGCCCGCCGCCGTAGCCGCAATACGTTTATTTCGGCGGTGCTAGTTTTTGCTGTTGCTCTGGTTATGGTGGTTGCCATCGTGGCTCCTCAACTTGGCTGGTTTGAACGGAAAGACTACAGCGGTGAGGGCAACGGCACCTCGGTTACCTTTACTATCCCTGAGGGCGCCTCCAACATTGCTATTGCTAACTCATTAGAAGAGCAGGGCATTATTGCCGATGCTGACCGTTTCTTACAGGTTTACTCCGATACAGCTTCTGAGCAGTTCTTCCAGCCCGGTGAGTATCAGCTACAAGAGGAAATGAGCAGTTCAGCTGCCTTGCACAAACTACTGCGTCTTGATGAAGCCGACACAAACTATGTTGCTATTTCACGCACCTGGCGTATGGAAGAGGCCTATGAAGCTCTAGCAAAGGGCACCGGCATTAGCTCTGGTGAGTTTAAGTCTTTGGGGGCAAAACCTGAGACTTTTGGTATCCCCTCACAATTCCCCACAATTGAGGGATTTCTCTACCCTGGTGAATACCGTTTCCCTAAGGATGCAACAGCTCAAGAAATCTTGCAGACCATGGTAGATAAGACCTTTGAGCAGCTTAAGGCTGATGGCGTGACCGGGGACGACCGAATTTTCCATGTGCTGACTGTAGCTTCTATTCTTGAGTTTGAAGGTATTGAGTCTGACTACGCTCCTATTGCAGGAGCTATTGAGAACCGCCTAAACAACCCCGATGGCGAGACCTCTGGATTCCTACAGTCCGATGCTACCGTGGCTTATGGTCTAGGGATTAAGAGCTACCACATTTCTAGTGAACAGAAGGCCGATGCTTCAAATAAGTACAACACCTTCTATTACCCTGGGTTACCAGCAGGTCCTATCGGCTCTCCGGGGGCAGCAGCTATTAAGGCAGCATCTAACCCTGAAAAGAACGACTACTACTTCTGGGTAACGGTTAATTTGAAAACAGGTGAAACCCTGTTTGCTAAGACCTATGCACAGCACCTCAAAAATGTTGCAGTTTATGATGAATACTGCGCTAACAATAAGGGCGAATGCCAGTAAATGAGCGTAGAGGTACAGGGGCGTCCCAAGGCCTTTGTCTTGGGCCACCCCATTGGTCACAGTAAATCCCCCCTGTTACATCGAGCGGCTTATAGCGCCCTTGACATCGAGATGACCTATGAGGCGCTAGACACCACTGAGAGCCAGCTGGCACAAGTTTTTGTTGAACACACCCCTGAGCGCGGAACCCGGGGGTTTTCAGTGACAATGCCTCTGAAAAGTGCTGTTGTACGTCATGTCGATGAGCTAACACCTTTTGCTCAGGTATTGGGCGTGGTCAACACGGTGTATTGGAGGCAAGATACCGAGGGTAAATTTTCATGGTATGGGGACAATACCGATGTCTCGGGTATTGTCAATGCCCTGCGTCAGGCAGGGTTTGAGGGAGTGCCACTTTCTCCTGCGGTTATTGGTGGAGGAGGAACCGCCTCTGCTGCTTTAGCTGCCCTACGCACGATGGGGGCGAGGAGCGTCCGGGTATTTGTGCGCAACGCTAGCCGTGTTCGAGGTCTGGTGAAGGTTGCCAGTCGCTTAGGTATGAAAGTTGAGATTCTACCGCTAGCGGATTTTGCTCATACCTATGGAAACTACGATATTACGGTCTGCACCTTACCCGCTGGTGCAGCTGACCAGCTTCTGTCTCATGCAGAGACTAAAGAGGCAGGTTTTTTACTTGATGTCTCTTATGACCCCTGGCCTTCTGCCTTAGCTAGAAACTGGGAGCAAGCAGGCGGTAACGTCACCAGCGGCCTTGAAATGCTCATGTACCAGGCTGTGGATCAGGTTAAACTTTTCACAGCCCACCCCCGGTCTAGCGCTTTGCCCCGGCAAGAGCAGGTGCTAGCTGCCATGCGGCAGGCGGTTGCTCTACCCGACAGTAGCTTTGTGCCTATAACAGTAAATAATCTGGATTATTTGGCCGATTAAATTTCACCTTCCATATCATGAAGCAAAGGTTTGCTATCTAGCCTCAGATTTGGGAGCCTTAGAACACAGACATTTGAACTTTTGGCGATCGTAAAGAAGGTAAGAGATGCTGCGTTGGTTGACATCTGGCGAGTCCCACGGTGAAGCCCTGGTTGGAATTATTGAGGGCGTGCCTGCGGGAGTTGAGCTTACCAGCGCAATGGTCAGTGACGCTTTAGCTCGCCGCCGTCTTGGGTATGGCCGTGGGGCCCGCATGAAGTTTGAAGAAGACCGCGTACGCATCTTGGGCGGTGTTCGCCACGGCCTAACCCAGGGTGGGCCTATTGCTATTGAAATTGCTAATACTGAGTGGCCTAAGTGGGTTGACGTCATGTCCTCAGACCCGGTTGACCCTGCGCTGATAGAGGGCAGAGCGCGTAATGCTGCCCTCACTCGTCCTCGCCCCGGTCACGCAGATTTTACCGGTATGCAGAAGTACGGTTTTGATGAGGCACGCCCGGTGCTTGAACGTGCTTCAGCGCGTGAAACTGCAACCCGCGTTGCCCTAGGCGTCGTTGCATCTCAAGTACTTAAGGCATTAGGCATAAAGCTGGTCAGTCATACCACCGCCATTGCCGAGGTTGAAGCGCCCCTGGATGCCCCGCGTCCTACCCCCGCTGATGTTGATTACCTGGATGCTGATCCGTTGCGGTGCTTTGACGCTGAAACTTCCAAGGCAATGGTAGAAACCATTGATAGGGCGCATAAGGAGGGCGAAACTCTCGGCGGCGTGGTTGAGGTTCTTGCTTATGGTATGCCTCCCGGTCTGGGTTCCTACGTTCACTGGGACCGCCGTTTAGATGCCCGTTTGGCAGCTGCTCTCATGGGCATCCAAGCTATTAAGGGAGTTGAGGTAGGCGACGGTTTCTTGACTGCCCAACGCCCCGGTACCCGTGCCCACGACGAGATTAAGCCAGGGGAGCGGGGAGTAACCCGCCAGTCTAACCGCGCAGGTGGTGTTGAAGGCGGTATGAGCATTGGTGATTTATTGCGGGTGCGTGCTGCCATGAAGCCTATTGCTACCGTACCCAAGGCTCTGGCAACCGTTGACACCGCAACCGGTGAAGCTGCTACTGCCCACCACCAGCGCTCGGATGTATGCGCAGTACCGGCTGCCGGCGTGGTTGCCGAAGCCATGGTGGCGTTGGTTCTGATAGAAGCAGCCCTTGAAAAGTTTGGCGGCGACTCTATTGCTGAAACCAAGCGCAACATGGATTCCTACTTAGCTGCCATTCCTGAATCCCTTGCCTGGGAGTCAAACGTAGCGGGATGGGATAGCTAACCATGAGCGATCGATCCCACAGGGGTACGATCGATATGACCGGCGCTATTAGCCCCCACCAGGTTCGCGAAGTGCAAGAAACCTATATTGGTAGATCCCGCCCGGTCGTCATTATCGGCCCCATGGCAGCAGGAAAGTCTTATATAGGCACTCACCTGGCACGTTTTTACGGCTATGAGTTTCTTGACTCCGACCACCTCATTGTTGAGAAGTACGGCGAGATTCCCCAGATTTTCTCTGACTACGGTGAGGCAGAGTTCCGCCGTATCGAAGCTGAGGTAATTAAGGACGTCCTTTCGTCCCCAGCCCGCAGAAACACTATTTTCTCACTGGGTGGGGGCGCACCCATGACTGCATCGACCGCTGAACTGCTGGCCAACGAAACCGTTATCTATATCAAGGTAGATGCCGAAACCGTGGCTCCTAGAATTGCTAACCCGCGCACACGGCCGCTGTTGCAGCCGAACCCGGTTGAAAAGTGGCAGGAAATTTTTGAAAAGCGCCGGGAACAGTTTGAGCAGCTAGCCAGTTATACCTTGGATACCCGAGGTGGTAGGGGTATATCAGATATGGCAGCTGAAATTCAAAACTTTATTCTTCGATCAAGAAAGGGCATAGCGTGAGCAAGGAAGCCACAACCCGTATTTCTGTAACCGGCGCCCAAGCTAGTGAAAATTATGATGTTTTGGTCGGTCACAACCTGCTGGGTGAAATACCTGCTATTTTGGGTCAGCGAACCCAGCGTATTTTGGTGATTCACCCTCGGGCACTGCGCTCCACTGGCGAA
>JAUMUH010000105.1 GCA_030530765.1 Rothia sp. (in: high G+C Gram-positive bacteria) | reverse complement strand
ACCTAAATCTTCATTAAGGTCATAGCTGCATAATTAACTAGCTAGGTTCATCAGAACTTAGCCGCCGGCTAACATGCACTACCGCTGTCAGAAAAAACTCATACCAGGGGTAGGCAGAGGTTCTGTCGCCTGCCAAAACCCGCGAGCTACTAAAAAATTTTGCAGATAATCCGCATGTTCCTCGCACGCTAACCAAACTTTCCTCCGAGATGGCTCATGAATCTTGGGGTTGTTCCACAGCACCTGTAACTTAGCCTCGGTCAAACAACCCTTGCGCGAACACTTAAGAAAACCAACCGGCTGCTCGCTAGCCTCTTGAACGCTATTGCCCGCTGATAGCGAACCTAATAAATCCATGCTTCACCTTTTCTTGCCCCAAACACCGGGCGTATCTCACCTTTAGCCCTCATGGGATTCAAGAACCTCGCCATCAATAACCAGAATCCTATCAAGACCATCATCAGTAGCCGGGGCTACTTCGCCTCCCTGCTGCTCTACCCCTGAACTGGACTGCTGGGTACGCGCAGAGCGCTCAGCCCGAGCAGCCTGAGCTGCAGCAATCGCTAGCCTTTGATCTTCAGGTAAGAAAGCAGAAAAACCAGAACCGTGTTGTCTATCGCTGCCGTTAGCAACTACAACCGCTAGCCAAGGAATTACTGCTGCACCAACCAAGAAAACCCACTGCCAGACCCCCTCTACCATCACCGCTGCAATGATACAAACAATGCGCAAAAACATTTTCAAGGCATAGCTTCTAGCGCGGGCACCCACCCCTTCAGACTGCGGGACGACTGCATCGGTGATTGAATACACCTCATCAGAGACCCCGCCTGAATAACCGGCAGCAGCTAAATCTTCAGCCGTCCAATACTTCTTTGACACGAACAACCCCTCAAAATCAACGCATCACTACATCAGTTTAGCCCCACACCAATCCCGTGCCCAGCCCGTTCGAACCCACCGGTATAAATAACACGCGCACCCGCCCCTTACCGTTACCCCACAGTCACATGCGTAAAATAGAGCAGGAAATAAAAACCAACCACGAGGTCAAACAATGACAGACACCCAAACCGTGCTTATCACCGGTGGTAACCGTGGCATCGGCTACGCGATGGCAACCGAATTCAAAAAAGCAGGCTACCGCGTAGCCGTTACCTACCGCTCAGGTGAGGCACCCACCGAATTCTTCTCCGTTACAGCAGATGTCACCGATAACGCCTCCATCGACGCTGCCTTCAAGCAGATTGAAGCTGAATTCGGGCCCGTCGGCGTCGTCATTGCCAACGCGGGAATCACCAAGGACACCCTCTTGATGCGTATGAAAGAAGAAGACTTCACCAGCGTCATTGACACCAACCTCACCGGGGCCTTCCGCGTAGCTTCCCGCGCCACCAAAGGAATGCTTAAAAATAAGCGTGGGCGCATTATCTTCATCTCATCCGTCGTCGGGCTGCTGGGTAACCCCGGTCAGGTCAACTACTCCGCCTCTAAAGCAGGGCTAATCGGTATGGCCCGTTCTATCACCCGCGAACTTGGCTCCCGCAACATCACCGCCAACGTCATTGCACCCGGCTTCATTCAAACCGATATGACAGATGCTCTGAGCGACGACATCAAAAAACAGTACACCGATTCCATCCCTGCCAAGCGATTTGCAGAACCCAAAGAAATCGCAGAGGTTGCGCTTTTCCTCGCTAGTGACGCCGCCAGCTATATCAGCGGAGCCGTTATTCCGGTAGACGGCGGTCTAGGAATGGGGCACTAAACCTCCCCAAGACCAATACAAGCACGTAAACAAACTCAGAAAAGAAAACCATGACCCTTAAGAACAAAACCATCATTGTCACTGGCTCATCCCGTGGTGTAGGAGCAGATACCGCAGCCCTGCTCGCTGCCCAAGGCGCAAATATCGTTGTTAACTACCGCTCCAAAGCCCCTCGAGCCAACAAAGTTGTTGCCAAGATTGAAGAAGCAGGCGGCAAAGCCGTAGCTATAGGCGCGGACGTCACTAAAGCTGAAGATGCCCAAGCCCTGGTTGATGCTGCTATCGATAACTATGGAAGCCTCGACTACCTCATTCTCAACGCCTCAGGCGGTATGGAAACCGGTATGCCAGAGGACTACGCTATGACCCTCAACCGCGACTCCCAACTCCGCCTAGCTCGCCTAGCAGCTGAAAAAATGGCTCACGGTGGTCGCATCGTCTTTGTCACTAGCCACCAGGCCCACTTTATTCGCGAAGTGCCTACTATGCCTGAATACCAGCCTGTTGCCGAGTCAAAACGCGCTGGCGAAGACGCCCTGCTGGAAGAAATCCCAGCTCTTGCCGAGAAGAACATTTCTCTGGTCGTCGTTTCAGCAGACATGATTGAAGGCACCGTCACCGCCGCCTTACTCAACCGTCTTCACCCCGGCGCCATTGAGGCCCGTCGTGAGGAAGCAGGCAAGCTTTACACGGTTGGCGAATTTGCCCAGGAGGTTGCAAAGATGGTCACCGCAGATGTAGAAACCGGTCACATCGAACTGGTCGGCGGTGCAGGCGGCTTCATTAAATAAATCTGCTTATGAGCTAATAAAAGAGCGCCACCCCGTGTGGGGCGGCGCTCTTTTTGCGCAAATTGGTGGGCGAAAAATTACTGGGCTAGAGCCCCACAAAATGTCGCACCGCATCAAGGCGCATCAGATTCAACTCGGTATCTGCCACATCAGCTAAGGCGGGTTTGGCGTTAAAAGCAATGCCCAAGGCTGCCTCACTCAGCATCAAAATATCATTAGCACCATCACCCACGGCAATAACCTGCTGTTTCTTGACCCCAAATTCCTTGGCCCACTCCCTGAGCGAATCACGCTTTACGTGAGCCGTAACTACCCGGCCAGACACCCTACCGGTGAGCAGGTCGCCTTCAACCTCCAAGAGATTAGCCCGAGCCTTTGACAAATTCAGACGCTCTGCAATGGGGGATAAGACCTGCACAAAACCGCCAGATACAACGCATACCTCATGCCCAGCAGCCAAAAAAATCTCTACTAGCTTCTGCGCTCCGGCAGATAACAGTAGACGGCCAGCAACTTCACCCAGCACTGACTCATTCAAACCTTTAAGCGTTGCAACACGTTCGCGTAACGATTCTTCAAAATCAAGTTCCCCAGCCATTGCCCGGGCAGTGATGCTAGAAACCTGCTCACCGGAACCGGCAACTGTGGCCAGTTCATCAATTACCTCAGCCTGAACCAGGGTTGAGTCAACATCCATAATTAATAGTTTTTTCTCATCAGAGGCCAATTCAGCAGGAACAAGGCTCACATCGAAGCCTAAAGTGTGCTGCCCGTTCAGGAGCGCAACCGCGCCGCGGGCATCCTCGATCGATCCCCGCGTATACTCAGCTGCTGCTGTATAGACCTGGTAAGCAGGCCCCTGCACTTCACCAACTACAGAAATCTCGGGTGCTTCCATGAGTAGACCGGCAGAAATTTCTAGGCCAGGGACGGCAGAGAGCAACTCAAAAATCTGCTCTTCATCAGCCACGACAGGAGCATCTGCGCGAGAAACAGCAACAATTTTCACAGAAGTAGACATACACACCATTCTACGGTCTGTACCTCACCTAACAGCGGGGCGTGCCCGCCGTATCCTAAGAAAAAACCTGACTATCGCCACCCCAGCTACATCCGTGCCACAAAAAAGACTAAACTAACCACCATGGCATCAGTACTCGACCTTAAAAACGTCACCGTTACCCGCGGCACCAAAAACCTCCTCACTGACATCACCTGGACCGTTCAAGAAGGGGAGCGCTGGGTCGTGCTAGGCCCTAACGGTGCAGGGAAAACTACCCTTCTTTCCATTGCAGCAGCCCGCCTGCACCCAACCAGTGGCGAGGTTGATATCCTCGATGAAATTCTCGGAGCCACCGATGTCTTCGAACTCCGCCCCCGTATAGGTCTCGCATCAGCCCCCGCTGCTGCCCAAATCCCGGCTAGAGAAACCGTCCTTGACACTGTCATAACCGCAGCCTACGGGGTTGCTGGGCGCTGGAAAGAGGAATACGATTCCTTTGATACCTCCCAGGGTAGTGCCCTGCTCCAGAACTGGGGCGTAGGTCACCTAGCTCACCGCGCCTTTGGCTCCCTGTCCGAGGGCGAAAAGAAACGCACCCTGATCGCCCGAGCTCTCATGACCGACCCCGAACTCATCATTCTTGACGAACCAGGTGCTGGTATGGATATTGCAGGGCGAGAAGACCTTGTGAAACGCCTCGCTGCCCTAGCCCTTGACCCCGCGGCACCAGCCACCATCCTTGTCACTCACCACCTTGAAGAAATCCCTGCAGGTTTCACCCATGCCCTCCTTCTGCGCGAGGGGCATACCGTGGCAGCTGGCCCCATTGACGCCGTCATCACTCAAGACAACATTAGTCAAACCTATGGCTTACCCCTCAATCTCACAGCCCACCCTAACGGCCGCTATAGTGCCTTTGCCCA
>JAUMUH010000104.1 GCA_030530765.1 Rothia sp. (in: high G+C Gram-positive bacteria) | reverse complement strand
AATGTTCTTATGCCAGAGAAATCAGATCCTGATACTCCTTGTTCCACAGATCCTCAACTGCATCGGGCAGCAGCAGTACCCGCTCAGGATTAAGCGCCTCAACCGCACCCTCATCGTGGGAAACCATCACAATAGCACCCTGGTAGTTCTTCAGGGCATTAAGAATCTCCTCGCGGGAGGCAGGGTCAAGGTTGTTGGTTGGCTCATCAAGCAGTAGAACATTGGCAGAAGAAGCTACCAGGGTCGCCAACGACAGGCGGGTCTTCTCACCGCCAGAAAGCACCCCGGCAGGCTTATCGACATCATCATCCGAGAAAAGGAAGGAACCCAAAATAGTGCGTACACGAGTATCATCCAGGTCGGGGGCGGCGGACTTCATATTCTCAAAGACCGTGCGCTCGCCATCCAAAATTTCATGCTCCTGGGCGAAGTAACCCACTTTAGCCCCGTGCCCATAGACCACCTCACCTGTATCGGGCGCCGTTGACTTGGCCAGCATGCGCAAGAGAGTAGTCTTACCGGCACCGTTAAAACCCAACACCACAACGCGCGAACCGCGGTCAATAGCCAAATCAACATCGGTAAAAATCTCAAGCGAACCATAAGACTTAGACAGCCCCGAGGCAGACAGCGGAGTTTTACCGCAAGGAGCAGGGTCAGGGAAGCGGATAGCCGCCACCTTATCAACCTGCCGCTCCTCTTCAAGCCCGCGCATCAGCTTCTCAGCGCGCTTAATCATCTGCTGGGCAGCAACAGCCTTGGTCGCCTTAGCACGCATTTTGTTGGCCTGCTCCATCAGAGCAGATGCCTTCTTCTGCGCATTAGCACGCTCACGCTTACGGCGCGCCTCATCCTGTTCACGCTGCAGCAGGTAGTTCTTCCACCCCATGTTGTAGATATCGATAACGCAGCGGTTAGCATCCAGGTAGAAAACCTTATTCACTACCAGCTCCATCAGCTCAACATCGTGAGAAATCACCAGAACACAGCCCTGGTAATTCTTCAAG
The DNA here is from genome assembly GCA_030530765.1 of Rothia sp. (in: high G+C Gram-positive bacteria). GTDB lineage: Bacteria > Actinomycetota > Actinomycetes > Actinomycetales > Micrococcaceae > Rothia. The sequence continues at coordinate 3,487 of JAUMUH010000104.1, read as the reverse complement.
AAGTCTCGCAGCCACACCACAGAGTCAGCATCAAGGTGGTTGGTGGGCTCATCGAGCAACATGGTATCAGCGTTAGCAAACAGAATACGCGCCAGCTCCACACGGCGACGCTGACCACCAGAAAGAGTAGACAGGGGTTGATTGAGCACGCGCTCAGGTAGGCCAAGGTTAGCGGTAATCGTGGCAGCTTCAGACTCAGCAGCATAGCCACCGCCGGCAATAAACTCAGCCTCAAGCCGGTCATAGCGGCGCATACCCTTAGCATGCTCAGCCGGGTCAACCGACGCCATCATTTCCTGCGCCTGACGCATCTTACGCGCCACCCCATCCAGACCGCGGGCAGAAAAAATGCGATCCTTAGCCAGCTGGCTCATATCATCAACCTTGGGGTCCTGCGGCAGGTAGCCAATGGTTCCATTACGAGATACCGTTCCGTCCGCAGGCAGAGCCAAACCGGCTAGAACCTTAGTCATCGTGGTCTTACCGGCACCGTTGCGCCCCACCAAACCGACCTTATCTCCCTTATCAATACGGAAGTTAACATCTTCCATGAGCAGGCGGGCACCAGCACGCAATTCAAGATGAGAAACGGTCAGCAAAGGTATCCTTAGAAGGTTGAGAGAACGGTTAAGCCAATGAGGGCTAAGTATCCATTTTAGAGCTAAGTTTGCGGTGGCGCACCCGAGCCTTCTTATCTATGCCCTCACACCCCGGCGTCCTTACAAACTGATGGGTGCAAGCCTTGGGATAGCACAACTTTTTGAACACCGTTCAAAACCTGGTTTATAGTAGTGACCATGACAACTTCAACCACCCCCGCAGCCACCAAGAACACTGGCCGCGACCTAGCGCTTATCGCAGTTTTTGCCGCTTTCATCGCCGTCTGCGCTCTGCTCCCCGCCATTCCCGTTGGCCCCCTGGGTGTACCCATTACCCTACAAACTCTGGCTATCTACACCGCAGCCCTGATTCTGGGCGGACGGCGCGCAACCCTGGCTGTTACCCTCTACCTGGTAGCTGGCCTGCTGGGGCTACCTGTTTTTGCCCGTGGCGGGGCAGGCTTTGGGGTCATAGCAACCCCTTCCTTCGGATACCTCCTTGGCTTTATTCCCGGCGCCCTCTTAGCAGGCTCTCTCTCCTACAGTTTCTGGCGCAAGCGCTCAGCATCCGGCAAACAGTGGCTGTGGCAGGCGCTCGCAGCGCTAGCAGGTTTCGCCGTCATCCAGATCTTTGGCATCGGCGGCATGATGGTCAACGCCAGTCTTTCCTTTGGCGCTGCCGCGAGTGCCGCAGCCCTCTACATTCCTGGTGACCTCATCAAATGCGCTGCAGCTGTTATGGTGGCACTAGCGGTTCACCGCGCCTTCCCGCAGCTCACACGATAGGTAAATACCTCTTGCTCTTTCGCAAAACCAAGCCCAGGACGCCACAGGTTGACTTCCCAACCGGCGGCGTCCTAGCTACCCGCCAAGCTACAGTCACCGTTGATACCGGAGGTGAAAAACGCACCCTACTCAAAGAGGTCACCCTAGAACTTACCGCCCAGTCCACTGCTGTGCTGGGGCTCAATGGTTCAGGTAAATCAACCTTTTTGCGCCTCTTCAATGGTCTAAGCCTACTGACGAGCGGTGAGGTAAGCGTAGACGGGGTTGGTGTCTATGAGAACCTGGCTGCAGTACGCCGCCGGGTTGGTCTTCTTTTTTCAGACCCAGCTGCCCAGCTCATCATGCCCACCGCCATTGAAGATGTTGAGCTTTCCCTCAAGCACATCAGCGACAAGGACGCCCGCCGCACCGCTGCTTTAGAAGCTCTGCGAGCGCGGGGATTGGAGCACCGGGCTTTTGATTCTGTCTTTAGTCTCTCTGGGGGTGAGAAGCAGTTAGTGGCCTTGGCTGCGGTGTTGGCGGTTAAACCCAAGGTTCTACTATTGGATGAACCTACCACTTTATTAGACCTGAGGAATAGGTTGAGGCTGTTTTCCCTTCTGGATGAGTTGCCGCAGCAGAAGGTGATTTCTACACATGATCTGGAGTTGGCGGCTCGGTGCGAGCGTGCCGTGGTGATTCATGAGGGCAGGTTACTGTGTGAAGGTGCCTCTGCTGAGGTGATTGAGAGCTATAAGTATTGGTGCGCAGAAGGTTTTCCTCATGACCTCGGGTAATGCTCTGCTGGGCTCTTTTGTTCCCCTGGCTACCCCCTTGCACCGTCTTGCACTGGTCTATAAGGCGAGCTTTATTTTTCTACTGGCTTTGCTGTTAGCTATTACCCATCACTGGCTAGTGGGGGTGTGCACCCTGTGTCTGGTGCTGGTCTTGGGGGCAATCGCCCGCATACCCTTGTCACACTGGTGGATTTCGGTGAAGTCTTTGGGCTTCTTGCTGCTGATTTTGGGTGTCTACTATGCGGCGAGCGGACAGCTGGCAAGCGGTTCTGATGTGCTTTTGACACTAATCACCATGGTTTTTGCGTCTAGGGTGTTGCTCTGGTGCACACCCATGCCGGTGATTGCTGACGGTTTTATCTGGTTGTGTTCCCCGCTGCATCTGGTTGGTGGTAGCCCTGAGAAAATTGGTCTAGCACTGGCGCTGATGGTGCGCTCTATCCCGGTATTGCTCGATAACTGGCAGGCTTTGACTACTGCAGCTAGTGCCCGTGGTATTAAGGTAGGCTCTTTCAGGCTCTTTATTCCGCTGGTGGTTTCAGCTGTTTCTTACGCTCAGGAGACCGGGGATGCCTTAGCCGCCCGTGGGCTAGACTCCTAATGCATTCAACCGACACCTCCCCAACATCAGAGACAAGCACCACACTTTTGGACTTTTAGGCAAATAAGTCCAAACCTGGACTATACTGGCAAATAGTCCAAAGAAAGTTCAAGATGGCCAAAGAACATCAACAGCAGCTACGCCGCACCATTCAGAAAGCTGCAATCAACCTCGCCACCATTCACGGTTTTGATGGCTTCACCATGAAGGATCTAGCCCAAGAAGTTGGCATCAGCCGCAGCTCCCTCTTCAACTACACCAAAGACAAGGTATCGGCAGTACTCGGCACTGAAGACCAAACCCTGGACGCTCTCATTCAGCAGGTTTGGCAAACCACACCACCTGTGCCCTCCCCTTATGAGGACGGAGTTCACCTTATTAATGAGGTGCTCACGCACGTCATCCCAACGGTCGAAGAAACCCAGCTAATTACAGATAGTTTCGCCCTTGCCCAGCAGGAACCAAAACTGATGCGGGCACTTTCTCAAAGGCAAGAATCAACCAGGGCATTTCTCGCTCAAACGGTAGGGCAACGTCACCCACACCTAAGCTCCGAGGAAGCACGACTTCTTGGAAATACTCTAGCTCTCCTACTCGATGAAGCTATACAACGCTCCCTCATTGATCGCAGGTCTTCCCTATCAACGACTTTTTTGTTGGTGGTAGCTGATTACAACCGACTTATTGAGAGGTAACTATGACTAAAACACGCTCGTCCTTACTGA
>JAUMUH010000103.1 GCA_030530765.1 Rothia sp. (in: high G+C Gram-positive bacteria) | reverse complement strand
CATGGCACGTAGCAGAGCGTACTCCCTAGCCCGTTGCTGACCGTTGAGCACCTGGGTATTGATAATGCCGATGAAGGAAATCAGTACCGTTATGCCCAGGAGGATAAGCACAGAAATTAGGGCGACATTTAGAGTCTCCTCAGCGTCTTGTTGTGCAGGTAATAGCCCGTAAAGTAGCTTTGGTTCTACCCCCATAACAGAAGCGATATTGCTGATAGCTTGATTCTGTTCTGATTTGCTCAGACCGGGTTTGAAATCTGTTACTAAGGTAATAAGGTCGCCCTCAAGTAGGTTGTGACCGCTGAGCGCTTCTCCCGTCTGGCGGGTGATAAAAGCGCCTTGGGGTATAGCATTTTTAGTATCAACGGTATGTACCTTCAGCGTCTTCTTGCCATCTGTACCTTCTGCAAGCAGGGTATCGCCTTCTGTCAGATTCAGCTGCTGTGCATAATCTGCTTCAACCAGTAACTCATCGTCTTTAAACTCATCGACCTGAGGCAGCAAGGTTGTTAGAGCCTGGGGGTCAACCGAACTGTAGGTAATATACATACCGCTACCCTTCACGTCCTGGCTTGTGCCCTGGGGCAGTAGCACAGTAGCTGCTGCCAGTTCGCTGACATCTGCCAGCGATTTTTCTAGGGCAAGTGCATCAGAGTAACCGACCTCAAGGGTTGTCTGAATATCGTAGGGGTAGTCCTGCTCTAGCTGATTTAGCGTGGTGGTCTTAACCGTTGAATAGCCGGTCAACACCGCAGCAACCAGGGCTGCGCAGGTAAAGAGCATACGCCCGGTGCTTGCCGTTTGAACCCGCGAGCGCTGGGCACTGGCAAGGGCGAAGGACGCCGGGGTGAAAGGACGGGTTACCTTCACCAGCAATACCAGCAGGGGGCGCAGAACGAGGGGGAGCAGGGTAACTGCCAGGGTAGCTAGGGCAAAGGTAGAGACGAAGAAGAAAACTACCTCATCCTTCCATACAACGCCGAGCAAGAAGACCCAACCACCCAGTACCAGCATGAGCGCCAGTACCACGTAAAGACCTGCGCGAGACCTGGTTTGCTGTTCTAATTGGGGTGAGCGTAGAGCCTCTAGCGGTGAGGTGCGGTAGGCGCGCAGCGCCGGCAACAGAGCAGCAAAGGTAGTGGTCAGGGTGCAGACTAGAATCGCCAGTAGGGCAGGGAGCAGAGAGTAAGAGACCTTGATATAGGTATCACCAAAGCCACCCCAGCGGTCAATGATAAAGACCAGTAAGTAGGCAGTTACTGCACCTGCTAGGGAGGACGTTAGCCCCAGTAGGGCTGCTTCTGCCAGCATCATGCGGCTTAGCCCTGCCTTGGTGGCACCCAGAACTCGCAGTAGTGCCAGTTCACGGGTGCGCTGCTGGGCAATAATCTGCAGGGTGTTTGAAATGAGGAAGGCTGCCATGAGTAGGGCGAGGGCTGCGAAGCCCAGCAGAGCATAGAAGAGGAAGAAGGAGCCCCTAATCTTGGTGTCAATGTCCTTGTCAATCTGCTCAGTAACAGTGGCTACCTTAACCTGATCTGCCGGTGGGTAGCCTAAACTTGCTTGTAGTTCAGCTACGGTGGTGTTTGGATCTTTGAAAGTCACCAGTACCCTGCCGGTCGTCGCCTCACCTTTACCCTGGTTCTCACCCCAGGTTTCTCTGACCAGCTTGATGTACTGTGCTCCCGTATCACCACCGGTGAAAGTGGCCCCTTGCATCTTTGAACCGGGCTCAACCCCGTAGATGCCACTCACTGTAAAATCAGCGGTTGGGATAGAGCCACTCTGAATGTTTTCAGCGGTAGCTGCTGTATAGTCGGTCAATTTTACTTTCTGACCAACTTTCAGCCCGTATTCTTGAGCATCTGCAGACGACACCAATACCTGGTAGTCACCGGTTGGAAATTCGCCCTCAGTAAGGTGATACGGAAAGAGCGAGGTGTCGGTGGGCATATCGTAGCGGAAGCTGGGGTAGCCAGTGTTCTGGTTCGGTTCACTATCCCAGCTCAGGTAGTCGTGGTTCTGCACCAGGGGCCAGGCGCTCTTGATGAGGTCGGAGGAAAGTACCTTATCGAGGTACTTCTGCTGCAGGGGCAGACCTTGCCCAAAGGCAGCCTCAAAGGAAGAGGGAGACTGCACCACTGCGTCCGTTGTGGCATAAAAATCAGATACAGAGTTCTTAGTTGATGTGTATAAAGAATTACCCAGCACAAGAACTGCTGATACAAAGAAAGCTGCAATCGCAATGCCAACAGATGTCAGGGCAAAACGCAGTTTCTGCGTGCGCAGCTGGGAGCGTGCAACCGTGCGTAGAGTAGTAACCACAGCTATTCCCCCAACCCAGCTAGTGCCACTAGCACGGTTTCGCGGGTAGGGGCCTGAATCTCACCGGCAAACTGCCCGTCCTTAAAGAGCACTACTCGGTCAGCGTAGGAGGCAGCCACCGGGTCATGGGTGACCATCACAATGGTTTGCCCCTGCTCCCGCGATGCAGACTGTAAGAGCGAAAGCACCTCAGTGCTGCTTGCAGAATCCAAGTTACCAGTAGGCTCATCAGCAAAGATGACGGCAGGGCGCGGTAGCAGCGCCCTGGCAATAGCAGCCCTTTGCTGCTGCCCACCTGAGAGCTGACCTGGCCGGTGGTCTAGACGTTCGCCCAAGCCCAGCGTCCGCACCAGTTCATCCCGCCAAATTGTATCGGGCTTGATACCTGCAAGACCCAGGGGCAGGTCAATATTTTGTGATGCAGTCAGTGTGGGTACCAGGTTAAAGGACTGAAAAATAAAGCCGATATTTTTGGCGCGGAACTCTGCTAATTCGGCGTCCCGCAAGCCCAAGGTCTCAACCCCGGCAATCTGTACCGAAGTATCAGGGCGCTGATCGGGGCTATCAAGAGTGGCCAAACAGTGCAGCAGCGTAGACTTACCCGAGCCTGAAGGGCCCATAATCGCGGTGAACTTACCGCGCTCAAACTGAAGGTTTACGCCTCGGAGTGCTGCAACAGTGCTACCTTTTTGGCCATATGTTTTTGAAAGGTTCCGGGCGGTAACTGCCGGAACAGGAGTGTGTGCTGTAGTCATCATGCTTCTATCATGTCAAGCCATAAACTCTGCCACATCCTGCTGGGGTCTGAAAGATAGTGCGGGTGGGCTCATACTGAAGTATGAGCCCCCTAGCCCATTAGCCCCGCCTCATAGGCAATGATGACCGCCTGCACCCGATCACGCGCCCCTAACTTGGCAAGAATATGCGAGACATGGGTCTTAACCGTGGCCTCAGAAAGAAAGAGCCTCTGCGTCATTTCACCGTTACTTAGCCCCTGAGCAATCAGTAAGAGTAGCTCGTGCTCCCGGGCGGTGAGGGCATCTATCTTTGCTTGGTGGGGGCGTGGCTCCCCGCCGTCCTGCCCGCTATCGGCTTGCTGGGCGCTACCGGCAGCAGGAATAAAGCGCTCCAACAGGCGCTTAGTTGCGCTGGGTGCGATGACGGCGTCCCCCCGGTAGACCGTGCGAATAGCCCCTAAGAGTTCCTCAGGAGGGGCGTCCTTGAGCAAAAAACCATTAGCGCCCTGCTGCACCGCCGCATACACATAATCATCAATATCAAAGGTGGTTAGCATAATAATCTTCACCTCAGGGTGAGCACTAATAATGTGCCCGGTTGCCTCGATCCCGTCCATGACCGGCATGCGCACATCCATGAGCACCACATCCGGGGCAGAACCAGCTGCCAGCCGCTCAACCTCAGCAAGCGCCTGTGCACCGTCCGCAGCCTGACCCACCACCTCAAGATCAGGCTGAGAATTAATCAGCATAGCTAGACCGCTGCGCACCAGTTGCTGGTCATCGGCAAGAAGCACCCGTATCATTTCTTACTACCTCCTAACGGGCAAAGGGAATCTGGGCAAAAACCCTAAAAGAACCATCATCAAGCGTGCCATACTGCAAAGAGCCACCGTACATATCAATGCGCTCCCGCATACCCAGCAAACCACGCCGTGCCCCCGGAATAGAGGGGCTAGGGCTGCTCTGGGGGCGGTTAAGAACGTCAATCATCAGACTATCTTTACCTTCACTAATATTTACCGTTACCAGGGGAGTGCCGGGGCAATGCTTGGTAACGTTAGTCAGCGCTTCTTGCACAATACGGTAAACCGTTAGCTCAGCCCCCTGCGGAAGTCTCGCTTCAACCCCCTCAACAGCCGTGAACTCAACCGGGATGCCCACCCTGCGCAGCCCGTCAATCAACTGGGGCACGTTGTGCAGGGCCGGTAGCGGTTCAAAGGTTTCAACCTCATCAGTACGAAGCACCCCCAGCAAGGCCCGCATCTGCTCCAAAGATGACCGTGCAGCCTGCGAAATCGTAGAAAGAGCAGTAACCTCAACCCGCTCATCAGTGCTCCCAGTGCTCGCTAAAGCCGCATACTGTGCACCGTCCGCCTGGGCAATAATCGTAGAGAGCGAATGAGCTACGATATCGTGCATCTCCCGGGCAATACGTGCCCGCTCATCCAAGGCAGCCATCACCCGTTCCTGCTCG
>JAUMUH010000102.1 GCA_030530765.1 Rothia sp. (in: high G+C Gram-positive bacteria) | reverse complement strand
GCAGCCCAGATTCTGGTGAAGCTCGCTGAACTTATGCAGACCTCTGAAGATGTCACGCAGAATGAGCAGGCTCCACTTTTCGCCGACTATCTCTAAGGTGCTGGCGATAGGGCAGGTCTGCTGTGGTGTGCTCTGCATTGACTTACTTCCCATCATTAGGCTAGGTTTAATTTATAAACCTATCCTAGCATGAAGAGAGCACTATGAAAGCCCTTACCCTCACCGCCTACAAGCAGCCCCTCCAGTGGGTAGAAACCCCCAAACCCATTCCCGCCCCCGGCCAGGTGCTTGTTCAGGTGCAGGCAGTTAGCCTCAACCCCTTAGATGGAATGATCCAGCGCGGCGAAATCAAAGCGCTTTACTCTTATAAGCTGCCCCAGATCGTTGGTAATGACTTAGCAGGCGTTATCACCGAAATCGGCGAAGGTGTTACTGTTTTCTCGGTGGGTGATGAGGTTTTTGCCCGCCCCTCCATGAAGAACTTGGGTGCTTTTGCCGAATATGCTGTGGTTGATGCCGCCGATTTGGCGATCAAGCCCGCCGGGCTGAGCATGGCAGAAGCAGCCTCCTTGCCCCTGGTAACTTTGACCGCCCTTCAGGCCTTTACCGAAAAAACCCAGGTGGGGCAAGGCACCAAGGTCTTCATTCAGGGTGGCGCTGGTGGTCTGGGGTCTGCCGCCGTGCAGATAGCCAAGATGCTGGGTGCTACCGTTGCGACCACCGTGGGCACCAAAGACACTGAGCTTGCCAAAGAACTGGGCGCTGACATTGTGGTGGACTACCGCACCCAGCGCTATGAAGATTTCGTCAGCGACTTTGACGTGGTGCTCGATACCTTGGGCGGTGCTGAAATTGAGTGTTCCATGAAAGTGCTGCGCAGGGGCGGCACCATAGTCAGCGTTATTGGTAAGCCCGATGCTGACCTAGCAGTAGAGCTAGGTAAGCCCCTGCTCAAACCGGTTATGCATCTGCTCAGCCGCAAAGAACGCGCTGCTGCAAAGCGTCACGGCGTAACCTATAAGTTCCTCTTCATGCGGGCGGACGGCGCACAGCTGGCTCGCATCGCCTCAGCAGTTGACGCTGGTACTATCAAGCCCCTGGTTGGCCATACTTTCCCCTTTGAGAACCTGCGTGAAGAACTAGAGCAGTTAGGCAAAAAGAAGGTTGGCCCCGGCAAAACTGTAGCGGTGCTTGAGGACGTTGCCCGCAACTAACTACCCTTGCCCCGCAGGGGGCGTCCCGGCGTCCTACCAAAGAAGAGCTGGTGCAGTTTTTCGGCTCGGGTGCAGATTTTCTACACCATTCTCGAAAAACTGCACCAGCTTACGTCATACGGGTCAGGACACCCCAGCCGCCTACCGCTAGAGGTCCAGGCAGGCAGGGCCCAGTAGAACCTTCAGATCCCCGTAGAGCGCCGGGTTGGGGTTGACCCGCAAATCGGGGGCAAGGCGTATCAGCAGCCGCTTGGTGCGAGTGGTCATAGCGATACGCACTTCAGATTCACCGCGGTGGTTGCGCAGAATATCACGCAGCTGCCCTAGGGTTTCTTCGGTTGCCTTGTACTCGGGAATAGCAATGGTGACCGGCCCGCCGCCACCATCGGCTGAAATTTCAGGGATGTGCAGCTCCTGGGCACTAATGGTCACCGAGCCATCATCACGGCGCTGCAAGCGCCCCTTGATAGTACAGATCAGATCATCAGCAAGAACCCCGGCAATAGGCTCATAGGCGCGCCCAAAGAACATGACCTCAATAGAGCCGGTTCGATCTTCAAGCTCAATACGGGCATAGGGGTTACCCGACGACTTAGCGATACGGCGAGAAACACTGGTAATCATGCCAGCCACGGTCACAATAGCTCCATCCGGTTTTACCGAATCTTCAGACAAAAGCCCCTGAATGGTTAAGTCAGAGAGGGCATCTAGCGCCTCTTCAAGGCCGCGCAGCGGGTGGTCAGAGACATACAAACCCAGCATTTCACGCTCAAAGTTGAGTTTATCGCGCTTCTCCCACTCCGGGACGTCCGGAATAGCTACCGCCAAGTCCCCCACCGGGTCATCGTCCGCACCACCCAGACCGCCGAAGAGATCAAACTGCCCGGCAGCTTCCTGACGCTTGACCGAAACGGTTGCGTCAATAGCTTCTTCATGAATCATTGACAAAGGACGGCGGGCGTGACCTAATGAGTCAAAGGCACCAGCCTTAATCAAGGAGTCTACGGTGCGCTTGTTACAGACCACCACCGGCACCTTAACCAAGAAGTCGTGGAAGGACTCATAGCGACCTTTCTCATCGCGAGCCTCAACCATAGCGGCAACCACGTTGGCACCCACATTACGAATCGCCCCCATACCGAAGCGAATATCATCCCCCACAGGGGTGAAGTTCAGGGCAGACTCGTTGACATCCGGCGGCAGCACCGTAATCTTCATGTGCCGACACTCGTTAAGGTAAAGCGCCAGTTTATCCTTATCATCGCCCACACTAGTCAGCAGCGCAGCCATATACTCCTGGGGGTAGTGCGCCTTCAGATAGGCAGTCCAGTAGGACACCAGCCCATAGGCAGCGGTGTGCGCCTTGTTAAAAGCATAGTCAGAGAAGGGCAGCAGAATGTCCCAAAGTGCTTTGACGGCCCCTTCAGAATATCCATTATCGATCATGCCCTGGTGGAAGGTAGCGTACTGGCGGTCCAGCTCTTCCTTTTTCTTCTTACCCATAGCGCGGCGCAAAATATCTGCCTCACCCAGAGAGTAACCGGCAACCTTCTGAGCGATCGCCATAACCTGCTCCTGGTAGACAATCAGACCGTAGGTGGTATCAAGAATCTCAGCAAGGGGCTCTTCAAGCTCCGGGTGAATGGGGGTGACTTCCTGCAAACCGTTCTTACGCAGAGCATAGTTAGTGTGCGAGTTAGCACCCATAGGGCCGGGGCGATACAGCGCCAGCACCGCAGAAATATGCTCAAAATGGTCAGGTTGCATGAGCTTAAGCAGCTGACGCATGGGCCCGCCATCCAGCTGGAAAACCCCCAGGGTATCACCGCGAGCTAGTAGTTTATATGATTCTGCATCGTCAATCTCAAGGGTCTCAAGGTCAAGCTCTTCACCACGGTTAGCCTTAATGTTCTCGATTGCATCAGAAATGATGGTCAGGTTACGCAGACCCAAGAAGTCCATCTTAATCAGACCCAGCCCCTCACAAGTGGGGTAATCAAACTGGGTAATAACCTGCCCGTCCTGCTCACGGCGCATAATGGGAATAACGTCAATCAGGTCATGGCTCGACATAATAACACCCGCCGCATGCACGCCCCACTGACGCTTCAGCCCCTCAAGGCCCTTAGCCGTCTCGAAAACCTTAGCCGCATCAGTATCAGTCTCAATCAGATCGCGCAGCTCCTGGGCATCGTTATAGCGCTTATCGTCCGGGTTATAAACATTCGCCAAAGCAATATTCTTACCCATAACGTCCTCAGGCATAGCCTTGGTCAGGCGCTCACCGGTTGAGAAGGGGTAGCCCAGCACGCGGGATGAGTCCTTGAGTGCCTGCTTGGCCTTAATGGTGCCGTAGGTGACAATCATTGCCACCTTGTCTTCGCCGTACTTCTCGGTCACATAGTGAATGACCTCGGAGCGGCGGCGATCGTCGAAGTCCACATCGAAGTCGGGCATAGAGACGCGGTCAGGGTTGAGGAAGCGCTCGAAAATGAGGTCGTGTTCTAGTGGGTTCAGGTCGGTGATGCGCATAGCGTAAGCCACCATAGAGCCTGCACCGGAGCCGCGGCCCGGTCCCACGCGAATACCGTTCTTCTTGGCCCAGTTGATAAAGTCTGCCACGACCAGGAAGTAACCGGGGAAGCCCATCTGCGAGATGATGCCCACCTCGTACTCTGCCTGCTTGCGCACCTCATCGGGAACACCCTTGGGGAAGCGGTAATGCAGGCCGCGCTCCACCTCTTTGACAAACCAGGATTCCTCGTTCTCTCCCTCGGGTACGGGGAAGTTAGGCATGTAGTTAGCCTTGGTGTTGAACTCTACATGGCAGCGCTCTGCGATTTCCATGGTGTTATCGCAGGCTTCTGGGTAGTCGCGGAAGAGCTGGCGCATTTCTGCCGGGGATTTTAGGTAGAAGTCATCGGCATCAAATTTGAAGCGCTTGGGGTCCTGCAGGGTTGAGCCTGACTGCACACACAGCAGCGCTGCGTGTGCCTTGGCGTCTTCTGCATGGGTGTAGTGCAAATCGTTGGTAGCTACCAGGGGCAGCCCCAAGTCTTTAGAGAGTTTGATCAGGTCTGCCATCACGTTCTTCTCGATCGAGAGCCCGTGGTCCATAATCTCGCAGTAGAAGTTTTCTTTACCAAAGATGTCGCGGAAGTCGCTAGCTGCCTGCAGAGCCTCTTGGTACTGGCCCAGGCGCAGGCGGGTCTGCACTTCACCGGAGGGGCAGCCGGTGGTTGCAATGATGCCCTTACCGTAGGTTTGCAGCAGTTCACGGTCCATACGGGGCTTATACAGCTGCCCTTCAAGGGAGGCAAGAGAGGACGCCCGGAACATGTTGTGCATCCCCTGGGTGG
>JAUMUH010000101.1 GCA_030530765.1 Rothia sp. (in: high G+C Gram-positive bacteria) | reverse complement strand
GGTGTTGGCTGGTTTGGTTTGTGTTTGTGTCCACTGTATGGTTTTGAGATAACAACCTGTTAGGTTGATTATTCTGAGACTCTTCTGATAAAGAGTTTTAGGCATCGTAAGTTTACGGTGGTTATAGCAAGAGGGAAACACCCGGTTCCATCCCGAACCCGGAAGTTAAGGCTCTTTGCGCTGATGGTACTGCACTGGCGACGGTGTGGGAGAGTAAGTCACCGCCGCAATTATATTTGAAAGAAAGCTCCTACCGGCAGGATAGGGGCTTTTCTTGTTTACCCCTGTGCAGTTAGTCTCCCTCCGCCCTCTGGTGTGCCTGAAAACGCATCTAAAAGCAGCAAACTCACTACGCAAGATACAGACAGACCGATAAACTAGAAAACAGCGTCAACAAGGTGCCCCCCGTAGGCACCCCATACATAAAACCTATAGAGGAGCACATTTGGCTGAACACTCACGTAACCACTCGGATAATCACAAGGACGGCTACAAGAAGAATAAAGACGGTGCATCTTCTAGAGGTAAGCGATCCTTTGGCAACCGCAGCAACCGCGATGGGCATGCTGGCAGAAATTACAGTAATAGCAGAGATACCAGGGAACGCAACTACGAAAATCGCGAAGAGCGGGTAGATGAGCGTGACTACCAAGGTGGTTTCGGTAAGCGCCGCAATAACGACAGGACCGACCGCAATAACAACCGTGGTGACCGTTCCACCTTTGCGGGTAATCGCAAAGATCGTGCCGCAAATGACCGCAAAGGCAAAGGTTTTACCCGTGATAACCGCGGTGTCGCTAGAGGCCCGCAAAAAGACAAAGATTTTTCCCGCGAAAAGACTCAGAACCCGGCAGGCGGCTACAGGCCCTCAAAATCTGCACCCGAGATTGATACAGACGTCACCGGTAAAGAGCTTGAAAACTGGACCTTGCGGGCACTGCGCCAGCTAGAATCACAAAATGCTGAAACCGTTGCTAAACACCTGGTGATGGTAGGTCGTTACCTTGAGCTGGACCCAGCTTTCGCATTGGAGCATGCCCTGGCGGCCTCCAAACGTGCTGGTCGCATCGGTTTGGTGCGTGAGGTTGTCGGTATTGCCGCCTATGCCGCTGAAGATTTCGAGCTAGCCCTGCGCGAGCTACGCACCCACCGCCGTATCTCTGGTTCTAATGAGCATCTGGCGCTGCTTGTGGACTGTGAGCGTGCCCTGGGGCGTATTGAGAAGGCACTGACTTTGGCAGAAGAAGCCAAAGGCGAGGACGTTGCCCCCGCCGTCCGCTCAGAGGTAGCTATCGTTGTCTCTGGCATCCATCAGGATGCCGGCAACACTAAAAAGGCTCTTGCTGCCTTGCAGATTCCCGAATTAAACCCCAAACGCGGTTTTGACTACTCGCCCCGTCTCTTTAGCACCTATGCCGAGTTGCTGAAGGCTGACGGGCAGACTGCAGAAGCCCGCCGCTGGGCACGACTAGCCCTTGTCACCGAGGCAGCCCTGGGGCAAGGAGCATTTGCAGATCCCGAAATTTTTGACATTTTCACCGAAGAAGACCTATTTGAAGCGGAAGAACCCGCAGTTGACGCTGAGGCGATTCTTGAGCAAGAAAACGCTGAAACAGCTGAGGTAGCTGAAGCTACAGAAGAAATGTCAGTTGAAGCAGAAGTAGCTGAGCTACTGGGAGAAACAACTGACACAACCAGCGGCATCGACAGTAAAGAAGAGACGGCAACTCAGCTAGAGGAAGGCGAGCACCGTGCCTAAGACCCTGCTCGAAGCCCACGATGCTATTCTCTCTGACTTAGATGGCGTGGTGTACGCGGGCCCCTACGCCATCGAAGGCGCTCCTGCTGCCCTAAACCGGGCGCAAGAAACCGGGGTGCAGGTAGCCTTTGTCACTAACAACGCTTCACGCAGCGTCCAGACCGTTGCTGAGCACCTGGTAGATCTGGGCGTGAAGACCGATGCTGAGCACGTGATTAGCTCAGCCCAGGCAGCTGCACAGCTGCTGGCAGATCAGCTACCTGCAGGCGCTAAGGTTTTGATTACCGGAGCACAGGCACTATCTGACTGCGTGGTAGCAGCCGGTCTGACTCCCGTGCGCTCCCAGGCAGATGCGCCGGTAGCTGTCGCCCAGGGCTTTAACCCCAAAATGGTATGGGAAGAGCTGGCTGAGGCAGCTTACACTCTTGCCGATGAGAAGGTGCTCTGGGTAGCATCTAACACCGACTTCACCATCCCTAAAGAACGCGGAATTGCACCGGGCAACGGAACTCTGGTGGGGGCTGTTGCCACCGCAACCGGCAGAAAACCTCTCGTTGCTGGTAAGCCGGAGTCACCCATTTTTGTGACAGCTGCACAGAAATTGGGAGCAAAAAGACCCGTCGTGGTTGGTGATCGTTTGGATACCGATATTCAGGGTGGCAACCGCGCACACATGGCTACCGCTATGGTCATGACCGGTGTAGATACCTACCAGAGCGTACTTGCTGCTATTAGCATCGAAAGGCCCACCTACATCATCGAGACCCTGGGCGGCTTCTTTGAACCCTACCCCGATATCGCTGTGGACGTTACCGCATCTGGGGCACGTGCCCGCGGCGCTGGCTTTACCGCTACCGCTGAGGGGTCATGCCTAACTGTGAGCGGTACAGGGGCAGAAATTGATAGCTGGAGAGTTGCCTGTGCAGCTTGGTGGGCAGCCAACCCCGCCGTCCATGAGGCTCCTTTAGCACCCGAGGTCTTGAACCGTGTCTAAAGAAGAGGTGCCGGTAGAGCTTGACCCCGAATTCGAGGCAGCTCTAGAAGCTGCCCTGGCTCTTGAACCTACCGAACGTATCACCCGGTTCGAGCAGCTGGCACAGCAACTACAAGAGAGCCTTGAACAGTAAAGACAGGGAAGCAGGGAAGGTATGAGACTCGACCACTATATGGTGCAAGCGGGGATTGCTCGCTCCCGAACCCTTGCCATCAAAATGATTGACACCCAACTGGTGCGTGTCAATGGGAGGCCTGCGACCAAGGCGGGGCAGAAGCTACGCGAGGGTGACAAAGTGAGCGTTACCCGCAGCGAACTTACCGAGTATGTCAGCCGTGCCGGGCATAAACTTGCCGGTGCGCTAGACGCTTTTACCGAGATTAGCGTGGAGGGTAAGCGTTGCCTGGATGCTGGGGCTTCTACCGGCGGTTTTACCGATGTGCTACTGCGCCGCGGTGCAACTCTGGTTGCCGCCGTGGACGTTGGGCACAGCCAGTTAGTACCCGAACTTCGCAAGCACCGGCGAGTTGATGTTTATGAGGGGCTGAATGTGCGCCACCTCAAACCTGAAGATATTGGCGGGCAGGTTGATCTGACGGTCAGTGATCTCTCCTTTATTTCTTTGACTAAGGTCATCGAGCCCCTTGCCGCAGCTACAGTAGCAGGCGGGGACTTAGTGCTCATGGTCAAACCCCAGTTTGAGGTGGGCAGTGCCCGTATCGGTAAGGGTGGCGTTGTCACAGACCCACAGGCACGAGCAGAGGCCGTAGCTAGCTTGCGTAACTGCGCTGAAGAAAATGGGCTTATTGTCTGTGGTGAGAAGGAAAGCCGCCTACCCGGAGCGGACGGGAACATAGAGTACTTTATCTGGTGCCACAAGCCTGAATAGACAAAAAGACCAATATTTTCGAATAAGTGTTCGAAAATATTGGTCATTTTGCTGGAATGAGAAAGAAAAAAGAGCGACTTTCAGCTAGCCTAAAACTGTGAAGCAAACTCAAACCCCGCCGTCCACACCGGCTGCAGAAGCGAAGCCCCGCAAGATCCTGGTCTTTGCCCACACCGGGCGACTAGAAGCCCGCAACGCTGCCCGCACCACCTGCGCCCAACTACACGCAGCAGGGCTGGTGCCGGTGATGAACCGTGCCGACCTTGAAGCGCTCATGGAAAAATGGGAAAACCCTGTGCCCGTTGCCGTGGCACACGAAAGCGTGGCGCTCAAAGATATAGAGCTGGGCATGGTGCTGGGCGGGGACGGCTCCATTCTGAGGGCTGCCGAGATGATCCGGCACACCCAGATTCCCCTGGTGGGCGTAAACCTGGGGCACGTTGGCTTCCTTGCCGAAGCAGAAGAATTTGACCTGACCGAAACCGTAGAACGAGTGGTTTCAGGCGACTACACCGTTGAAGAGCGCATGGCAATTGACGTGAAGGTGTGGAACGGGGGGCAGAAGATTCTAGAAACCTGGGCTTTGAATGAAGCCAGCGTTGAAAAGGGAAACCGCCAAAAAATGATTGAGGTGGTCATCGAGGTTGATCGCCGTCCGCTCTCAAGCTTTGGCTGCGACGGGGTAGTGCTCTCAACCCCCACCGGCTCAACCGCCTACGCCTTCTCAGGCGGCGGGCCCATCATCTGGCCCAGTGTTGAAGCCATGCTCATGGTGCCGCTGTCAGCCCACGCCCTCTTTGCCCGGCCCCTGGTGACCGCACCAACCTCCATGATGGCGGTAGAACTTCTGCCAACCAACGGGGCAGA
Source organism: Rothia sp. (in: high G+C Gram-positive bacteria) (assembly GCA_030530765.1). GTDB lineage: Bacteria > Actinomycetota > Actinomycetes > Actinomycetales > Micrococcaceae > Rothia. Next base: position 68 of record JAUMUH010000101.1, on the reverse strand, counting down.
AGGGGTGCTCTGGTGTGACGGGCGCAGAACGCGGGAGCTGCCCCCCGGATCCCGCGTTGAGGTATCCC
>JAUMUH010000100.1 GCA_030530765.1 Rothia sp. (in: high G+C Gram-positive bacteria) | reverse complement strand
CTTACGGGTCATCTGCACCAACCCTAGGGAGGTTACTTCTGCTACCTGGTGCTTGGTGCGGTCGCGCCCCAGGCACTCCACCAGGCGGCGCAATACCAGTTCACGGTTAGACTCAAGCACCATGTCGATGAAGTCAACCACGATAATGCCGCCAATATCGCGCAGTCGTAACTGGCGCACAATCTCCTCGGCAGCTTCCAGGTTGTTCTTGGTCACCGTTTCTTCTAGGTTGCCGCCACTACCGGTGAACTTACCGGTATTAACGTCCACCACGGTCATAGCCTCGGTGCGGTCAATCACTAGCGAACCGCCAGATGGCAAGTAGACCTTGCGGTCTAGTGCCTTCGCCAGTTGCTCTTCAATACGGTAGTGGTCAAAGATATCATCATCTTCTTCCCACTTCTTCAAACGGTCTAGCAGATCAGGGGCAACATAGGTAACATAAGCCTCAATATTGTCCCAGGCATCTTTACCCTGCACCATCATAGACGTAAAGTCCTCATTGAAGACATCACGCACAGTCTTAACGGTCAGATCCGGCTCCTGGTAGAGAAGTTCAGGGGCAAGAACCTTACGGCTCTCACTTTTCTCCCTGATTTCCTCCCACTGTGCCCGCAGGCGGTTAATATCGTTGGACAGCTCTTCTTCACTAGCGCCCTCAGCGGCGGTACGCACAATCACACCGGCATCATCGGGCAGCTTATCCTTCAAAATCTTCTTCAGACGCAAACGCTCGACATCCGGCAACTTACGGGAAATACCTGTCATAGAACCACCGGGCACATAGACCAGGTAACGCCCGGGCAAAGACACCTGGCTGGTCAGGCGGGCACCCTTATGCCCAACAGGGTCTTTGGTAACCTGCACCAGCACAGAATCGCCCGCTTTAAGGGCGTTCTCAATTTTGCGGGGGGCACCATCCAAACCGCTAGCATCCCAGTTGACCTCACCGGCATACAGCACGGCGTTACGACCCCGCCCAATATCAACAAAGGCAGCTTCCATAGACGGTAGAACATTCTGCACCTTGCCCAGGTAAACATTGCCAATGAGAGAATCTTGCTGAGTTTTAGACACAAAATGCTCGGCCAGCACACCGTCCTCTAGAACACCGATTTGGATGCGATCATCTTTCTGGCGCACCAGCATCTGGCGGTCTACAGACTCACGGCGGGCTAGAAATTCAGCCTCTGTAATACCCTGCCTGCGGCGGCCCGTGGCACGGGTTTCGCGGCGGCGGATACGCTTAGCTTCAAGACGGGTGGAGCCTCGCACACCGGTGACCCGGTTGGTGCCGTGGGAGTCAGAGAGACGCGGGGCGCGCACCTTAACAACGGTGTCCTCAGGGTCGCCTTCGGCACCGCCTTCAAATTCCAGGTCAGCATCGCCACGGCGGCGGCGCCGCCGGCGGTGGGATGTAATTTCAGGGTCAAGATCAGCTAGGCGGCGCTCGCGGCGGGCAGCTTCTTCTGCTTCACGGCGAGCCTCACGCTCGGCGCGCGCCTTTTCCATAATCTCTTCAATATCTGGGGCATGAAAGAGTAAGGACGAGGTGCTGGCAGCTTTAGTGAGCTGGGCAAGTTCCTCTTCAAGCAGTTCGCGCTGAGTCTTTTGGGCAGGGGTTTCTTGTGCTTCTTCCTCATCTACCTGTGGCTCAGTTGTGCCCTCCTGCTCTTCGCTATTCTGAGCGGTGAGCTGGGTATTATGTTCACCCTGCTTTGCAGCGGCGGTTGAATCAACCTGAGTTTCAGCAGTAGAGCCTTCCCCCTGTAGCGTATCTACCGTTGAGGTTTCTTCTGGGGTTGCCCCTAGCTGCTCCTCTTTATTGTCAGGGCTTACTACGCCCTCAGTCTTTTCGCTCGTCATCGTCTGTGGCTTCTCCTTTTAGCGTGCCGCTAGCCGCACCGCGGGCTGGTTCTTCACGTCGATAATCCCCTGCTCGAGCACAGCGGTCACCGAAAACCTTGCTACCCGGCTCTTCTCAAGCTTCTAGGCGAGTGTATCGGTAGGTCTAGGCTTCTGTGCTCCATACCGATGGTGCCGGGCCAGCACCCCACCCGAGCCAGCTTGCTGTGAGCCGGTCTTAATCGTTGGGTGTTTCTTCACCGATGTACAGATTTCGGCGGCACAAAACCCGTTTCGAGGTAGGCACTGGGTAGCGTTACCGCGTGCGGGCGGTACACTACCGCCTCCTATTCTCTCACAGTGCACAAGTTTTCACACCTGCCCCGCACCGGCAAACGCAGGACTTTTCTTAGCCCTACAGCTCTAACAGCCGATGCAGTTTGTTTGACCACAGATTCTGCCTGTACGTTATCTGTGAGAATAGCTAAAGAAAAGGGGGTTACTGGCGCGTAGCCTCAAGGTGCAACCACCTTGGACGTACCATAGAGAAGAAAAATCTATTTAGTCTAAGGATGTTCTGTGTCTTCTACAGCCTTTTCAGAGACACCCGAAACCAATGAGCTACTAGCCCGCTCAGACCGCCGCCTGGGCTGGTTTACTCTGTTTGCAGGTCTGATTGCCTTTGGGGCAGCCTCCATGCTCGTCTACGAGCGCCTGCAGATTTTTATGGATGCAGGCCATAAGTCAATTTGTGATGTCAATGCTCTGCTTAACTGCGGCACCGTCATGCGCACCGCTCAAGCTGAACTTTTTGGCTTCCCTAACCCCTTCATCGGCATAGCAGGTTATGCCGTGGTGCTCACCATTGCTACTGCCCTCCTCGCCGGTGCTCAGTTTAGCCGCTGGTATTGGATTGCCATGAATATCGGGCACACCCTAGCAATGGTCTTTGTGCTCTGGCTCTGGTACCAAACTACTTTTGAGATTAACGCTTTGTGTCTTTTCTGCATGATCGTATGGATAATGCAGACCGCCATATTTGTGAAAGTTACTGCCCGTAACCTCAATGCCGGCGTATTCCCGGTTTCTCAGCGGGCACGCGAAGCGGCCCCTAACTGGGCATGGTTCACCATTGTGCTGATTTATATCTTGCTCTTTGGCATCATCTTCATTCGCTTCTTTGATGTCATCATGAGCATGTTCTAAAGCCCGGATGTGCAGCCTATAAAATTTCCCAGCTGTCCCATAAAAAATGGGACAGCTGGGAAAATTTTATAGGCTGTGGCTTGCTGGTTTATTTATACCTGAGGGAACCAGATTCCAATCTCACGTTCTGCAGAACCAGCTGAATCTGAGCCGTGCACCAGGTTCTTCTGCACCTTTTCACCCCAGTCGCGCCCCAGGTCACCACGAATAGTGCCTGCAGGTGCGGTAGTAGGGTCTGAGGGGCCCATAATGGTGCGAGCCCCCTCGATGACGCTGTGACCTTCAAAGATTGCAGCAACGATGGGCCCGGAGCTCATGAAGTCCAGCAGAGGCTGGTAGAAAGGCTTGCCCTGATGCTCAGCGTAGTGGGCTGCTAGCTGCTCTTGGCTGGCTTGCAGGTAGTTGAGGGCGGTGATCTTGTAACCCTTGGTTTCAAAGCGAGCCAGAATGGTGCCGGTCAGGTTGCGCTCAACGGCGTCAGGCTTGACCAGGATGAGGGTGCGTTCAGTCATTGTTTTCTCCTATGAAAATCGGTGAGGTATCTGTCACTCAACTTTACAGGAAACCCTAAAGCGGGTTTGCCTTTTCCCATTCTTCTTGTTCGCGGGCGCGCACCTTGTTTTCGGCGTCTAGGCGGGCGCCGCGGGTAACCCCAAACCAGTAGGCAACGGCGAAAGCCGCACCGACAAAGAACATAGAGGTCAGGGCAAAACCAACCAGAATCAAGATAACTTGCAGGGCGTACCCCCAGGTGTAGCCCCAACTTTTCTTAAGGAAGGCAGGGGCGGTAATGAAAGCTGCGACAAGAAGCAGCCCCAGCACCCAGATAATAATTTTGGTGCTGGTTGGTTCGTTAAAGTTGTGCCCAAAGATGGCGAGGGTAGAGAAGAAAGCGACCAGTGCCTCAAGGGAGAGCACCGTGGAGGTGAACATGACCTTGATGGATCTGACCGGTTTCTTTTGGCCGGGGCGCCATTCGCGTTGGGCTTTTGTCATTCGTGCCATGGTGCTCCTAGAGACCCAGCAGGGTGCGGGCTTCACCGACGATTGTGATGGAGCCGGTGATGAGCACTGCTGAGTTGAGGTTGGGGACGTCTGCGGCGGCGGTGAGGGCTGCGTTGAGGGCGTCGGGGATGAACTCGTAGGTGGCGAGTTGGTCTGCGTCGAAGCCGGCGTCGAGCGCTAGTTCCTGGAGTTGTTCGGGGTCGATGGCGCGCGGTGACTCTGAACGGGTCAGGTGCAGGTAGACGCGGCTTTCGGTGCCCTGAACGTATTCTTCCCAGAGGAGTTGGAGCATTTGCTCGGCGTCCTTTTCACCCAGGATTCCCAGTATCAGGTGTAGTTCTTCTACCGCATAGACTTCCTTGAAAGCTGCAGCTGAGGCGGCTACACCGTGGGGGTTGTGGGCGGCGTCCAGCAGGACGGGCGGTTCATCGCCAACTAGCTCTAGGCGTCCGGGGGATGCAACTTCACCGAATGCCTGCTTGACCAGCTCTTGGGAGAGCTCCTTCTGACCGCCACCGAGGAAGGCTTCAACAGCGGCGAGCGCCACT
>JAUMUH010000099.1 GCA_030530765.1 Rothia sp. (in: high G+C Gram-positive bacteria) | reverse complement strand
AGTCATAAGACGCGGGGTCGAAACAGCAACATCAATACCCCAGGAATCATCAAAGAGCCACTCATTTTTGGGGTTGTTGACACGGGCAACGGTACGGGGCACACCAAATTCGCTGCGGACCAGAAGAGACACAACCAGGTTCGTTTTATCGTCGCCAGAAGCAGCCACAACAACATCGGCGTTTTCAGGTTTGGCCTGTCTCAAGACCGATAGCTCGCAGGCGTCCCCAATAATCCAGTGGGCTTCTTCTATGCCACTGCGAGCAATGGTCTCAGGCTTCAGGTCAATGATGGTCACCCCGTGACCGTGCGAGAGAAGTTCGCGGGCACTTGAGGACCCTACAGAACCGGCACCGATAATAATTACTTCCATGAAAAATCACTTTCTGAATCGGTGGCAGGAGGCTGGGAAAGAACCCGGGTAATGTCGTTAATATCCTCGGTGCGCATCATAGCGTGCACGGTATCACCTTGCTGATATGAGGTATCTGCAGCGGGGAGCATGCCTTCCCCAAACCGCGTAATATAGGCGACCCGCACTCCGGCGGCCTGCTCAATACTGCTAATCGCACAACCAGCCCAACCGGCATGCAACTGCAATTCACCCAGCATCAGACGCCCCGAAGCTTCCCTAAAATCACCTGCCATTGCCTGCTCAGGTAAAAGTCTGCGTAGTACCTGGTCAGTGGACCAGCGCACCGCCGCCACCGTTGGAATCCCCAGACGCTGGTAGAACTCTGCCCTGTTCGGGTCATAAATACGAGCCACAACGTTCTGCACTTTGAAGGTCTCACGCGCCACACGAGAGGCAATGATATTAGAGTTATCCCCGGACGAAACCGCCGCAAAAGCATATGCCTGTTCAATACCTGCCCGTTTGAGGGTTTCTCTATCAAAGCCCACACCGGTTACCTTCTGACCAGAAAACTCTTTGCGAAGACGCCTAAAAGAGCGGTCGTCCTGGTCGATAACAGCAACTGTATGCCCGGCGTCCTCTAGCGTATGGGCTAGCATAACGCCGACTCTACCGGCACCCATAATGACAAAGTGGGGCACGTGCGCTCCTTGTGCGTCAGAAGAAAAATGATACGGGGCAAAGCGCCCTGACCCTAGTGTACGCCCCCTCGGGCAGAAGGAGCACTCGTTTCTGCGGGTAGACGTGAGACAGAACAGGGGAGTACACGGTGTGTTTGGTTGTCCTTTAGTGTCAGAGGCGACTACGGTTAGAGCCTGTGAAGAGTATCAGGAGCACCGCGCGATCACTGGTATTTGGTGCGCCCATATCAAGTAGGCAGGCTAAAACCGGTAACCTGCCTAAACGCCGCGCCTTCCCCCTGTTTGGTGCTGACGGTGTTTCGTCCGTAGCCTACGCCCCTGATGAGATAATCCTGACCTTGCTTATTGCTGGGCAGACCGCTTTACAATATTCCCCCTGGGTGGGAGTTAGCATAGCCGTGATGCTGCTGCTGGTCATCGGAACCTACCGTTACAACATCCAGCACGTGGGTGAGCACGGCGATTTTGCCCTGGTGTACAAAAACTTAGGTGCCCGCTACGCCGTATTGCTGGGGGCAGCTATGATGGTTGATTTCATGCTGACGGTTTCAGTTTCTTTAGCTTCTGCAACCCAGTATTTAGAATCTCTAGCACCCGGGCTGCACCAGCATCAGCGTCTTACCGTTTGCATCATGATTGCCCTGGTTACTTTTCTATGCTTGCGCGGTGTGAAATTCATGTTCCGGGTTGCCCACTATCCCACCTATATTTTCCTCGCTCTTTTGGGCGGGACGCTGGTGTGCGGTCTGATAGCTGATGCAGCTGGTACTCTAGGGCAGGCAGGGTCAGCCGGGTACGAAGTGGCACAGTCTGCTTCCCCGGCAGGGTTAGCAACCGACCTTGGCCTGATGGTACTGATGCTACGAGTATTTGCTTCAGGATCGGTAGCTTTGACCGGTGTGAACACTATCAGCAACTCCACCAGAGCATTTGCCCCACCGCGCCAGGGTAATGCTGCTTTCACTTTGATGGTGATGGGCGGTATTGCCTCTGCTTTGCTCTTAACAGTTCTTTATCTGACCTGGCGCACCGGGGCTGTGTTCGTGCTTGACCCGGCAGAGAACCTTATCATTGACGGGCAGCCGGCCCCTGCTGATTTGTATCAGACACCGGTTCTTCTGCAAATATCCGAGGCTATTTTCCCCTTTACCTGGGTTACCGTCTTACTGGGGGCAGCTACTATCTGTATTTTAGTGGTGGCATCTATGACAGCTTTTACCGGCTTTCCCCTGCTTGTTACCGCATTAGCCCAGCGGCAGTACCTGCCAATCTACCTATCAGCTCGCAGTTCGGCCTCTCTTTATGCCAACGGGGTGCTGCTGCTAGGTCTGGTATCTATGGTACTTACCGCTTTGGTTGGCCCAGATGTGCACGCTCTGGTACAGATGTACATTGTGGGTGTATTTACCTCATTCTTACTCACACAGATAGCAGTTTTTAGGAGTCGTTGGCGCATCCAACGCCTTACCCTGAACCTTAAACAGCGCCGCACCATCTGGCGGGACGTATGTATCACCGCTGTTGGCGTTCTGGCGTCGGGAACGATTCTTTTGGTCGTCCTTTTAACCAAATTTACTCACGGGGCTTGGGTCTCTACCTTACTTATCCTCCTGTTAGCGGGATTCATGATGAAAATTAACAAACATTACCGCCGCATTGACCGAGAACTGGCACTCCCTGAAACAGAAAAAGACCTTGCTGAAGCTCGTGCCCTGCCCTCACGCGTCCATGCCCTCATTTACGTTGAACGGGTGCGCAAGCCAGCCTTGCGGGCGCTATCTTATGCACGCGCTAGCCGCCCGTCATCTATCGAAGCTGTGCTTGTCAATCTTGATGAGGGGCACACACAGGCAAATATTGATGCTTGGCAAAAGCTAGGTCTACCCGTTGACCTGACGGTGCTTGATGCCCCCTACCGTAACCCGCAAGAGGCGCTCCTTGAATACGTACACCGCAGGCGGCAGAAATCCCCCCATGATGTACTGGTGGTTTACCTCCCTGAATACGTGCTGACCAGCAGGTGGCAGCGCATCTTCCACCGCCGCACCGTGCACCGGCTCAAAACTGCATTGAAATATGAGCCAGGGGTAGTCGTTGCTTCTGTGCCCTGGGCGATCGGCGGCAAGGGTTAGTAAAGCGCATAGCCAGGTGAACACCTGCACACTGTAGACTGTGTGAACCCTAAACTTACCCAGTGCAAACCAAAGAATAAGTGAGATACCGTGAACCATCACAAACGCGACCACATTCAGCCGGATATCGAAATAGGGCAACTTATTGAGGTCACCCCGGAACGCCCCGCACACGGCGGAAGCTTTGTGGCACGCGTTGGTGGGAGAGTATTTTTTGTACGCCATGCCGTAACAGGGGAAACCGCTACGGCGCAGGTAACCGGCAAGGGTCCTAAGGGGCGGTTCTTCTTTGCAGATGTTATTGGTGTTAAAGCCCCGTCAGCTGACCGCCGCCCCCACCCCTGGCAACCAGCAGATGCCTTAGCGCACCGTCACCCTCTTGGCGGAATGGAGTACGGGCACCTTACCCCTGAAAGTCAGCGCCGGTACAAAAAGCAGATAGTGGTTGAGCAGCTCACCCGCCTTGGTGGTATGCCCGAGTCTCACCCTATGCTGACCGACCTACCTGTGCACACACTCCCTGATGCCCCCGGAGCTTGTGCTGAGGGAATGAACTGGCGTACACGGTCACACTTTGCCATTGACCGGGAAACCGGGCGTATTGCCATGTACCCGCAAAGCTCTCACCAGCCGGTACCGGTAGAGAGTTTCCCTCTTATGGATGCCCGCCTTGAGGCGCTAAACCTGGGGCAGCTACGTTTTGAGGGCGTCAAGCGTCTGGACGTGGCAGTAACCGCCACCGATATGATTGCCCTTATTTTCACTGTGCCTGCTGCGCTGACCCCGGCTGAGGTTGCCCCTGCCATTGAGGCAACCTGCAGGGAGGCTTGGGGCAGTTTAGAAGAGCACCTGATCACCCTGGTTTTCACCGCTGAGAAGCAAGGCGGACGCCGGCGCGGGGCTAAACCGGCCGACGTAGTGGTAGGCGCCGGTAACGCTGACCTGCTTGAAACAGCTACCGTTTTTGCCCAGGACTACTACTGGGAGGTCGCTGCGAGCGGCTTCTGGCAGATTCACCGGTCAGCACCTGAAGTACTGGGCAATGCGGTGCTTGAGATGGCACGCTTACGTAAGGGGCAGGCCGTCTATGACCTCTACGCCGGTGCCGGTTTCTTCACCGCTATAGTCGCCGACGCGGTAGGAGCAAGAGGCACTGTTCTATCGGTTGAGGGCTCACCGGTCACCAGCGGCAACGCCGCCACCAATTTTGCTACTGACGGGGCTGCTCGAACCCACCGATCAGAGCGCACAACCGTGCGGGTCGAACGTGGAGACGTGGGGCAGGTGCTCTCTTCTCTTGTCCCTGAAATTGCCTCGGGGCAGTTTCCTGCCCCCGACGTGGTGATTCTTGACCCCTCACGAGAGGGCGCTGGCAAAGCCGTGATAGAGCAGATAGCTGAATTGGCTCCATCCACGGTTATTTATGTTG
>JAUMUH010000006.1 GCA_030530765.1 Rothia sp. (in: high G+C Gram-positive bacteria) | reverse complement strand
CACCAGACCCGCCGCTGGAACCCCAAGATGAAGCGCTTCATCTTCACCGAACGCAACGGCATCTACATCATCGACCTGCAGCAGTCACTGGCCTTCATTGACCAGGCATATGAAGCTGTTAAGGCAACCGTTGCTCACGGCGGCACCGTACTGTTCGTAGGTACCAAGAAGCAGGCTCAGGAAGCCATCGCTGAACAGGCTACCCGCGTGAACATGCCCTACGTTAACCACCGCTGGCTCGGTGGTATGCTCACCAACTTCCAGACCGTTTCAAAGCGCATCGAGCGTATGAAGGAACTCGAGCAGATCGATTTTGACGACGTAGCAGGCTCACAGTTCACCAAGAAGGAACTGCTGCTTCTGCGCCGCGAGCACGAGAAGCTGGAGAAGACCCTCGGCGGTATTCGCAACCTGACCAAGGCCCCCTCCCTAATCTGGGTTGTTGACACCAAGAAAGAACACCTGGCTGTTGACGAAGCACAGAAGCTGGGCATCCCCGTAGTTGCTATCCTCGACACCAACTGCGACCCCGACGAAGTGTCCTTCCCCATCCCCGGTAACGACGACGCAATCCGCTCCGTCAACCTGCTCACCCGCGTCATCGCGGATGCAGTAGCTGAAGGTCTGCTGGAACGCGAAAACAAGAAGACCGGCAAGAGCGCAACCGCTTCTGAAGAGCCCATGGCTGAATGGGAACGCGAACTGCTCGAGCAGCACGAAGCTGCCAAGGCAGAAGCACCCGCTGAAGAAGCTAAGTAAGGCTTAGAACGAGATAAGGCACCCGCCCACAATAGGTGGGTGCCTTATCTCTCACCGCACCCGCTAAGGGTGCTCATAGATGTTTTCAATCTGTTCATAAACCATCAAGGAGTTCACAATGGCGAACTACACCGCAGCAGACATCAAGGCACTGCGCGAAAAGACCGGCGCTGGCATGCTCGACGTCAAGAAGGCGCTGGATGAGGCCAATGGCGACCAGCAAAAAGCAATGGAAATCATCCGCGTTAAAGGCCTCAAGGGCGTCACCAAGCGCGAAGGCCGTGCAACCGCAGAAGGCTTGATCGCTGCACGCGTTGAAAACGGCGTTGGCTTCATGGTTGAAGTTAACTCAGAAACCGACTTCGTTGCTAAGTCAGACCCCTTCATCAAGTTCGGTAACGACGTTCTTGAAGCAGCTATCGCAGCTAACGCATCCACTATCGAAGAGCTCACCGCAGCAACCGTTGACGGCAAGACCGTAGAAGAACTCACCACCGAAGCAGGCGCACTGCTGGGCGAAAAGATTGTTGTTCGCCGTGTAGCCCGCGTTGAAGGTGAAAACGTAGCTGTTTACCTGCACAAGACCTCCAAGGACCTGCCCGCACAGGTAGGCGTCCTTCTGGCAGTTGCAGGCGAAAACACCGCCGAAGTTGCCCACGACGTAGCAGTACACATCGCAGCAATGAGCCCCAAGTACCTCAACTCAGACTCCATCTCAGCTGAGGACATCGAAGCCGAAAAGCGCGTTGCAGAAGAAACCGCACGCGGCGAAGGCAAGCCTGAACAGATCATCCCCAAGATTGTTGAAGGCAAGCTCAAGGCTTTCTACAAGGAAAACACCCTGCTCGACCAGGACTTCGCAAAGGACTCATCAAAGTCAGTTGCAGCAGTCCTTGAAGAAAACGGTGCAACCGCAACCGCATTCGAGCGTTTCCGCGTAGGCGCATAAGCAGCTAGCTTCTCAAGCACTGTGATAAAGCACAGAAAACGCTAATGCAAAGGGGAACCCCGGCACTCGGGGCTCCCCTTTGTCGTATGCTAGAAACCAAAAGCGGACGCCGGCACCGGCAACCGCAAAAAAATTTTGACTTTTTCCAGGAGGGCATATGACCATCACCCCCATCCACAAAGACGACACCGGCCGCCGCCGCGTCCTACTCAAGCTCTCCGGCGAAGTATTCGGTGGAGGTCAGGTAGGCATCTCAACCGAGGTCGTCCGCGGCATCGCAGAACAAATCGCCTCAACCGTTGGCAAAGTAGAAGTCGCGGTCGTCGTTGGTGGTGGCAACTTCTTCCGCGGCGCAGAACTCTCAGAAGCAGGTATGGACCGCTCCCGCGCCGATAACATCGGCATGCTCGGCACCGTCATGAACTCCCTCGCCCTGCAAGACTTCCTCGAGCAGGCAGGCATCGACACCCGCGTCCAATCCGCCATCTCCATGCAGCAGGTCGCCGAAAACTATATCCCCCGCCGTGCCATCCGCCACATGCAAAAAGACCGCGTCGTTATCTTCGGCGCAGGCGCAGGCCTGCCCTACTTCTCAACCGACACCGTCTCAGCCCAGCGCGCCCTGGAAATCCACGCCGACGAAGTGCTCGTTGCTAAAAACGGCGTAGACGGCATCTACACCTCAGACCCCAACAAAGACCCAGACGCCAAGCGCCTCTACCACCTCACCTACGACGAGGCAATGCAACGCAACATCCGCGTCATGGACCAAACCGCCTTCTCCCTCTGCCGCGACAACAACGTCACCATGCGCGTATTCGGTATGCAAGGCGAAGGAAACGTGGCACGAGCCATCCTCGGCGAAGAAATCGGTACTCTGGTTACTGCATAAGGTACGCCTCGGATGATTCCGTGTGCTCTTGCGAGCTCGCTTGCTCGCTCCCGCACACTCCATTCGGCGAAGAAATTGGTACCCTAGTTACCGCCTAAGAATTATTTGCCGGGCTGCACGAACGCATACCCGCCCGCAAGACCCTCTCACCTGGCTCGCTTCGCATCGCGAGGTGATTCACGCCAGCCCTGTAGCCAGCGGGCGGTATGCGTCCGATTTCGCCCGGCCATATGTGTCTTCTGCAGGTAAGCCTTGGTAACCTACCCACTCATCACCGCTCCACACGGGGCGGTGATTAGTGCCTCCCCGCCCTCACCCAGTAGACTGGTAGAGACTGTACAAGCGCCCGCAACTGCGGGCTAACACCCAAAGGACGAGACCGATGGTTGAAGAGACCCTCCTAGAAGCTGGCGAAAAGATGGACAAGTCCATCGAAGCGCTCAAAAACGAATTTGCAAACATCCGCACCGGCCGCGCCAACCCTTCACTCTTCGCAAACCTCACCGCAGACTACTACGGCGCACCCACCCCGCTGCAGCAGCTCGCCTCCTTCCAGACCCCCGAAGCGCGCACCATCCTCATCACCCCCTACGACAAGTCAGCCCTGGGAGCCGTAGAAAAAGCCATCCGCGACTCAGACCTGGGCGCCAACCCTGCCAACGACGGCAATGTTATTCGCGTGGTCATGCCCGAAATGACAGAAGAGCGCCGCCGCGAATACGTCAAAATGGCAGGTGCAAAAGCAGAAGACGGCCGCGTAGCAGTGCGCAACAGCCGCCGCCACGCCAAAACCACCATCGACAAGCTCGTCAAAGACGGCGAAATCGGTGAAGATGAAGGCACCCGTGCAGAAAAAGAACTGGATGCCCTCACCAAGAAGCACATCGACCAGGTAGATGCCCTGCTCAAAGCCAAGGAAGCAGAGCTGACCGAGGTCTAAACTCATGACTGCTCAGCCCACCGAACAGCCCAAAAAGGCGTCCAAAGCTGGCAGGAACCTACCCGCCGCCATCACCGTCGGGGTCATACTCGGCGGTGTGTTGGCGGTGGGTCTATTTTTACTGCCCGCTGTTCTTGTGCTCCTTGCCGCCGCAGCGGTTGCCGTTGGAACGTGGGAAGTCTGCCAAGGGCTCAACCAGAAACGGGGGATGGGCATCCCCGCCCTACCCGCCGTAGCCACCGCCTTTTTGCTACCCTTTGCCGCCTACTACGGGGGCGGGCAATGGCTTATTGTTACCGTCGTCGCATCAATTCTGGTGCTCATTGGCTGGCGCGTTGTTGGCAGACGCGACGGTATGATTATGTCAATTATGGGCTCCATTTTCGTGATGTCCTGGGTCCCCTTCATGATCTCCCTGGCGCTCTTGCTCTACCGCGAAGAATCTGGCGCGGGCAAGGTGCTCATGATTCTGCTGATGGCTATTGGTAATGACACCTGGGGGTATATCGCCGGTGTGCTCTGGGGCAAGCACCCCATGGCACCAAAAATCTCGCCCAAAAAGACCTGGGAAGGTTTTGCCGGGTCGATGGTAGGTTCCATCATTGTCGGTGTCATCTGCTCCATTTTCATCGGGGACCCCTGGTGGTACGGGATCATTGTGGCAGTCTTTTTGGTCATTGCCTCAACCGCCGGTGACCTAGGGGAATCTATGGTGAAACGTGAAATTGGGATTAAAGATATGTCCAATATTTTGCCCGGTCACGGTGGAGTCATGGACCGGCTAGACTCAATCGTTTTTGCTATTGCAATTGGGTACGTTATTTTCGCGGTACTGGCAGCTATCTTCTAGTGAGAAACTCGATAAAAAGGGGAAACATGGCACAACAAACAGCATCTGCCAGCAAATTTCGCCGGGCTACCGGCAAGCAGCCTGGCTATAGAGTGCGTCAGGTAAATCGATTTTTTACTGCCCTAGCCGATGACTACGAACTGCTGTTAAGCGGAAACGAGTACTCACCTGTTGCTCACACCTCCCGCACTATTAGAGAAGCCGCCTTCGAACCTGAAGCAGGTGGTTACCTACCTGAAGACGTAGACCGTGCCCTCGATGCTGTTGAAGATCGCTTTGCAGAGGCTGAACGCCGTCTTTACATCCAGCGGTACGGGGACGCCGTGTGGCAAGAAGCCGTCAAAGAGCTACGCACCCTTTTGCTGGGCCGGTTAGAACGCCCCAGTGGTGAGCGGTTTCGCCGCCCCGGTCACCGCCTGACCAAAGGGTACCTGGCGAAAGATGTAGACCAGCTCTGCGACCGTTTGCAGGTGGCTATCACCCAGGGCAGCACCGTGTTGCCGGGGGAGCTGCGCCGGGTTGTCTTCCGCAGCGCTATAGGCCGTGGTAGTTACGATGAAACACAGGTGGATGCCTTCATGAATCGTGCTATTGAGTATTTAACCGACACGCTATAACTCCTGCCCCAAGGGGTAGATTTTCTATGGGTTCTCAGGGTTTTTGCCTGGGAACCCATATTTTTTCACCCCAGCCTCCTTGAAGTGGTGCAAAATACATACTATTGTGTTCTCAATTACACATATAGGAGGTTGTTGATGTCACACGCATCACCTGAACCCACAGCTGTACCCGTTGACGCGGAACACGTAGATTTCGCCAAGGCGCAGCACAGTGAAGACTTTAAAGAGCTTCGTAAGACCCACCGCTCATTTGTTTTCCCCATGACCCTCGCCTTTTTGGTGTGGTACCTGCTTTACGTCATCCTTGCCGTTTATGCCCCCTCATTTATGGCGCACAAGGTGCTGGGAAATATTAATGTTGGGGTCATCTTTGGTCTGCTGCAGTTTGTGACGACCTTTGGAATTACCGGCTGGTACGTAGCCTTTGCTAATAAAAAACTTGACCCGCGCGCCTCAAAACTGCGGGCAGATATTGAGGGCGGAGCATATGCCCACGGTGCAGGGAAGTAGGGGATAGAACTATGAATACAAGTGTACTTTCGGCAGCCTCTGTGCAGGCTGCAGACTCTGCTAGCCAGACCGTAGGCACCCCCTGGGTTAACATGGCAATCTTTGGTGCCTTTGTGCTAGTCACCATGGTGGTGGTGTTACGCGCATCAAAGAATAACCAGACAGCAGCCGACTACTATGCGGGTGGTCGCTCCTTCAGTGGAACCCAAAATGGTCTAGCGATTGCTGGTGACTACCTTTCGGCAGCCTCCTTCTTGGGAATCGTGGGTGCTATTGCCATGCAGGGGTATGACGGCTTCCTCTACTCCATCGGCTTTTTGGTTGCCTGGCTGGTGGCGCTGCTTTTGGTAGCTGAGCTACTACGCAACACTGGCAAATTTACTATGGCAGATGTGCTCTCGTTCAGGTTGCAGCAACGCCCGGTACGCATTGCCGCTTGCATCTCAACCCTTGCCGTCACGCTGTTCTACTTGCTGGCACAGATGGCGGGCGCTGGCGCCCTCGTCTCCCTTTTGATGGGGATCAGCTCGCGGGCGGGGCAGTCTCTTATCATTATCATCGTGGGTGTGCTGATGATTGTGTACGTACTCATCGGCGGTATGAAAGGTACCACCTGGGTACAGATCATCAAGGCATGTCTGCTGCTGGCAGGGGTAGGCATCATGACGGTCTGGATTCTGGGTCTCTATGGTTTCAACCTCTCTACCCTCATGGGGGCTGCCGTAGAAACCTCGGGTAACCCCAAACTGTTAGAGCCAGGTCTTAAGTACGGGCTGAACGAGACCACCAAACTTGACTTCATCTCCCTCTCGCTGGCACTGGTTTTTGGTGCCGCCGGTTTGCCCCACGTGCTCATGCGTTTTTACACCGTGCCCACTGCAAAAGAGGCACGTAAGTCTGTGGTATGGGCGATTGTCCTCATCGGCCTTTTCTACCTCTTCACCCTGGTGCTGGGTTTCGGTGCTGCTGCCATCGTTGGTGCGGACGCTATCAAGGCAGCGCCCGGTGGCGTGAATTCAGCTGCCCCGCTGCTGGCCTTTGAACTGGGTGGGTCTTTGTTGATGGGTGTTATTGCAGCCGTTGCCTTTGCAACCATCCTGGCGGTGGTGGCGGGGCTGGCTATCACAGCTTCAGCCTCCTTTGCCCACGACATTTATACCTCCGTTATCTGCAAGGGTAAGTCAGACCCGGCTAAGGAAATCCGTGTAGCAAAAACTACCGTGGTTGTTATTGGGATTCTGTCAATTGCAGGCGGTATCGGTGCTCAGGGGCAGAATGTGGCATTCCTGGTAGCACTGGCATTTGCTGTTGCTGCTTCAGCTAACCTGCCAACTATCGTGTACTCCCTCTTCTGGAAGGGTTTCAAAACCCGCGGGGCACTGTGGTCTATGTACGGCGGTCTTGGGCTATCAGTTCTGCTCATCATTTTCTCCCCGGTGATGTCAGGGGCTGAAACCTCTATGATTCAGGGTGTAGATTTTGCCTGGTTCCCGCTGACCAACCCCGGTATTGTCTCTATTCCGGCCGCCTTCCTGCTGGGCTTCTTGGGTTCGCTGGGCGGTAAAGAAGAAAGCCGTGAAAAGCAGTCAGAAATGGAGGTTCGTTCGTTGACCGGTGTTGGTGCTGAAGGCGCCATTAGCCACTAAAGAGTAAGCCTGTGACGGGTGGGTGCCCCCATGTATGGGGGGCACCCACCCGTGTTGAGAGGCCAGTAAGCCAGCACACGTGTAGCTTACTTATTATTAATGCGGAATTGGTCTATACTCAAAGGGCACTAAATTTTTTTTGTAAGTTTTCTATACTTACCTCGGTTATCTAGAAAGAAGGCATACTGTGTCAATCTTTGGTTGGATTATTCTCGGTCTTATTGCCGGTGCGCTGGCAAAGCTCATTATGCCCGGCAAGCAGGGTGGCGGCATTATCGTCACTATGGTGCTGGGTATTGTTGGCGCAATGCTGGGTGGCTTCATCGGCTCTTATATCCCCGGTCTGTCAGACGGTATCGATAAGATTAGCTTCGGCACCCTCCTCACCGCTGTTATCGGTTCACTGATCGTTCTGTGGATCTACGGTGCAGTTACCAAGAAGAAGGCATAAGCTAAGCTTCATAAGCCAAGCTAACCTACCGCAGGCGTCCTGAAATGGTCAGGGTGCCCGCGGTATTTTTATGCCTATACCCCTGCCTCAAGCACTGCTGCGTGGGCAAGGGAACACCTGCCCCTGCCCAATATATTAGGACGGCGGGGGTAGGGTTATTGGGCGCAGAAAAGTAGCAGAGAGGTAGTATCAGCGTGAAAAGTATCGGCAAAATATTGGCAGCTTCCAGGGAGCTAACCCCTTATTTTGTGGGGATTATTATCTGCGCGGTGCTGACCAGCGCCACCTCCCTGCTGGCTCCCTTTATTATTTCTGGGGCAGCCGATACCGTGGTGAACCACGTAAACGGTAGCACCCCTGCAACAGGCACCACCATTTTTTGGTTTGCTCTAGCCTACCTGGGCTCCCAGCTTTTCAATGTGCTACTGACCAATGTTGGCGGCTACCTGGGTGATGTGATGAGCCAGAAGATGCGTACCCTGCTCTCAACCCGCTACTTTGAGAAGCTGCTGTCGCTGCCGCTGAGCTATTTTGATACCGAACTGACCGGCACCATTATTTCCCGGCTCAACAGGTCAATTACTGAGGTGACCAACTTCGTTAAGATTATGAGCAATACTTTTATCTCGCTCATTATCACCACGGTATCGGTCATTGTTATTAGCTCTATCTACTACTGGCCCCTGGGGCTGCTGCTGATTATTATTTTCCCGGTTTACTTCTGGCTCACCAGCAAGACCAGCGCTAGGTGGCAGGTCTGGGAAGGTGAGAAGAACCAGCACATTGATATTGCCTCGGGTAGGTTCAATGAGGTGATTGGGCAGATTCGTGTGGTGAAGTCTTTTGGGGCTGAGCGCCGTGAACTTGGGCTGTTCCGCACCCACTTTGGCAAGACCATCGGGCTCACCCGAGAGCAGTCAAAGTTCTGGCACTCTATGGACGTTGCCCGCCTCTCCTTTCTGAACCTCATCTTCTTTGGCCTCTACCTGATGATTTTCTTGCAGACCCTGGCCGGTAACTTCTCTATTGGCGACATGGTGCTGCTGATTCAGTTGCTGTCCATGGCGGTAGCCCCCATTAACTCCCTGTCCTGGATTGTTGACGCCTCCCAGCGCGCTATCACAGGCTCAAAAGATTACTTCGAGGTGATAGAACGCGCCTCTGACCCCCGCGCCCTAGCCATTACCGCAGGTAGCGATGCACCCCGTCAGCCCCACGTCATCAGCGCTGCACCCGGCGCTGAGCTGGTGCGTTTTAATCAGGTGACCTTCGGCTATGAGGGGGAGAAGGACGTGCTGCACGGCATTGACCTGGCGATTAAGCGCGGTGAGCGCGTTGCCTTTGTGGGTGAATCCGGCGGCGGTAAGTCCACCCTTATGGCCCTGCTTGAGGGCTTGTACGACGCCCGTGGCGGCTCAGTGACCGTAGATGGTATGAACATTGCCGGTAGCGACCTTGAAACCGTGCGCTCTCTCATCGGCATGGTCTTTCAGGACGCCTCCCTCTTCTCTGGCACCATCGCCGAGAACATCGCCTACGGCAACCCGGACGCCAGCCGCGAGCAGATTATCGAGGCAGCCAAGAAGGCCAACGCCCACGAGTTCATCTCTAAGTTCGCAGACGGCTATGATTCACTGATTGGCGAGCGCGGCCTTAAACTCTCAGGCGGTCAGAAACAGCGGGTTGCCGTTGCCCGCGCCATTTTGAAAGATGCCCCCATCTTGATTCTGGATGAGGCAACCAGTGCGCTGGATACCAAGGCAGAGCGTGCCGTGCAGAAGGGGCTGGAAGAGCTGATGGAGGGGCGCACCTCCATGATTATTGCTCACCGTCTCTCAACTATTGCTTCTGTCGATAGGATTGTTACCCTCAAGGACGGGTGTATTGATGAAGTCGGTACCCCTGCTGAGCTGGCTGCCTCTGGTGGTATTTACGCTGAGCTTCTGGGCTTACAAACCGAGGGCGGTAAGGCATCGAAAAAGATGCTCAAAAACTTCGACATCGTTGGCTAAAGACCGCCAGGCAGACAGTTGCCCTGGCAGACTAGAGGAATGAAACCACTGACTCAAATTTTTGCCCTAGCCACCCTTGCTCACCTGCTCTTTTGGGGTAAGCGATATGTTCAGGCTCCTGTCGCAGAGAAGAGCTGGCTCATTCTGCTGGGGCCTGCCCGCCCCGCCGTCCAGCGCCTACTAGCTAACCATTAGGGCACCAGAAAGCTACCTGGGTCGTCAGAAAGCAGGGGAGCCCAAAGCATGTGAGAAAATAGGGTCATGCGATTTGGCTCAACACAGACTCACACCCCCGTCACGGACCGCATGACCGAAGCGCTCACCGACTTTCTGGGCACGGGGCGAACGGTAGCCCTGCTGGGTTCCACCGGCTCTATTGGCACCCAGGGCATTGAGGTCATCGCTCACCTCAACTCCCTTGCCGGTACTACCTCCGGCGACAGCTCGGCACCCCTGCAGGTGGTGGCATTGTCTGCCGGTGCGCGCTCGCTGCCCCTGCTGGCTGCCCAGGCGGTCAAATTGCGGGTTAAGCTTGTGGCGACCAGTGGCAGTGCAGACGATGCTGCCCAGCTGGCAGAGCTAATCGGTGAAGCTGCTACTGAGGCTGGGCTCAGCAACTATCAGCCTGAGATTGTTCACGGGCAGGACGCTGCGGTGCAGGTTGCCGCCTGCGGGGCTGACGTGGTGCTCAACGGCATTACCGGCTCTATAGGTCTGCGCCCCACCTTGGCTGCGCTAGAAACCGGTAGTCAGGTGGCTCTTGCCAATAAGGAATCCCTCATTGCCGGTGGTGAGCTGGTGCGTGCAGCCGTTGACGCTTCACCGCTAGAGCAGCCCATGGTGCCGGTAGACTCTGAACATTCTGCCCTGGCACAGGCGCTTTCTGCTGGTAGTGACCGTGAGATTGATCGGCTGGTGCTGACCGCCAGCGGCGGGCCCTTCCGCGGGATGAACTACGAGCAGCTACAGAACGTTACCCCAGCTCAGGCGCTGGCACACCCCACCTGGGATATGGGGCTGGTCGTCACAACCAACTCTGCATCAATGGTCAATAAGGCGCTAGAGGTACTTGAGGCGCACCATCTTTTTGGTATCGACCTTGACCGTATTGATGTGACGGTGCACCGTCAATCAATAGTGCACTCTATGGTGCAGTTTGTGGACGGCTCCACGTTGGCGCAGGCGTCCCCACCCACTATGTTGCTGCCCATCGCCCTGGGGCTGACCTGGCCTCACCGCATCCCCTGTATCGCTGCCCCCTGCGACTGGTCTACTGCCAGTGAGTGGACCTTTGAACCTCTCGATCACCAAGCCTTCCCCGCTGTTGAACTCATTAAGCAGGCAGGTCAGCGCGGGGGCACCTTCCCGGCTGTTTTCAACGCTGCTAACGAAGAGGCAGTGGAAGCTTTCCATGCTGGGGCTATTCGTTTTACCGACATGATTGAAACCACCGAAAAGGTGCTGGGCGAGCACGCCTCATCGGTTGCCCTAGCAGAGCAGGGTAACCTGAGCCTGGACGCTGTGCTAGAGGCTGAGCGCTGGGCGCGAGTGCGCGCCAACCAGATTCTGGGCAGATAAGAGCCAACCGAGAGATGAGAAAACCCGCAGGCTTTGGGCTCTGCGGGTTTTCTGCTCGGTGCAAGGGGGGAACTTAGTAGACCGATAGACCTCTGGTACGGAAGATGTCGCGGGCAGCTTCGGTGGCTTCCTTGGACGGCGGGTGTACGTCCGCCAGCTGGTAATCCAGCCCCAAAGACTCCCACTTGTCGGTGCCCATCTGGTGAAAGGGTAGCACCTCAACCCGCTCCACGATATTGCGCCAGCGGCAGACAATATCCGCCACCTGCTCAATGTTCTGTGGGTCATCGGTGTAACCGGGGACCAGCACAAAGCGAATCCAGGTCTTAATGCCCAGTGCTGAGAGCCGGTCGCCGAAATCAATGGTGGGCTGTAATTGTCTTCCGGTCAGTTTCTGGTAGACCTCTTCAGAACCGGATTTGACATCCAGTAGTACCAGGTCAACATTGTCTAGGAACTCATCGGAGGCATGGGCGCCCAAGAACCCTGAGGTGTCAATACAGGTATGAATACCCAGAGATTTAGCGCTCATCAAGATGTTCTCAGCAAAGGGGCGTTGCATGAGCACCTCACCGCCGCTGATAGTGATACCGCCACCGGTGGACTTGAAGACCTTGCGCATGCGCTTAATCTTCTTGATGAGGTCAGCGGCCATGACTGGCTGCCCGTCCTTCATCTTGAAGGTGTCGGGGTTGTGGCAGTAGAGACAGCGCAGGGGGCAACCGTTCATGAAGATAGTCATGCGGGTGCCGGGCCCGTCCACGGCGGTGACCAGCTCCCAGGAGTGCACAGAACCCAACTGACCTTCACGCATGAGCTTAATCTGCTCGGTGCGTTCTAGGCCGGTCAGTTCACCCAGACCCCAGGTGCCGGCCCCGGAATGCCGGTCCGCCGGCGGAGCAAAGGTTAGCTCGCCGGCGGTATCGGTAATCTCCTGAGAGACATCAAGAGACATGGGGTTTTATGCCCCGTGGTGGAAGGTGCGGGACAGCACATCCAGCTGCTGTTCGCGGGTCAGGCGCACAAAGTTGACGGCGTAGCCTGAGACGCGCACGGTCAGGTTGGGGTACTTGTCAGGGTTCTCCATGGCGTCCTCGAGGGTTTCGCGGTTGAGAACGTTGATGTTGGCGTGATAGAGACCCTTGGGTGCGGTCTTGGTTGCGCGGTTAGCCTTCATGGAAGCGAGGCGCTCTTCAAAGGTTTTGACTGCCATTGTTTTCTCCTTGCGGTATTAGGTGAGAAGGGGGGGCGGTGAGCCGGACGGGTTGCCCGGAACACCGGGGTTTTGGAGTTTAGAGGTCTTCGTCCTCGGGGATGAAGCCTGCGTCCAGGATGCCGACCAGGTTCTTGACCTGCTCGTCCTTGGTGCGTCCCAGGGCGGTGGGGGTGATGGTGTTGGTCAGCGAGATGCCGTCAAGGGCGTCCTCGTAGTCCAGCTTGCCTACCGAGAGCATGGAGGCAACCATGCCGTGGGTATCCTTACCGTTTTCTGGGTTCGCACCGGGGGAGAAGGGGGTGCCTGCGCGGTGACCGGAGGGGAAGTTACCGGTTGCCTTGCCGTAGACCACATTGGAAGTAATGGTCAGCACCGACTGGGTGGGGATGGCGTCGCGGTAGAGCGGGATTGCCTTAATCTTCTCCATAACGGTGTGGACGATGGTAGCTGCGATGTCGTCGGCGCGGTCATCATCGTTACCGTAGGCGGGGAAGTCACCTTCGGTGATGTAGTCAACGACCAGGCCGGTTTCGTCGCGGACGGGGGTGACCTTGGCGTACTTGATGGCTGCCAGGGAGTCGGCCACGATGGACAGACCTGCGATGCCGCAGCCCATGGCGCGAATGATGTCAGAATCATGGAGCGCCATTTCGATGGACTCGTAGGCGTACTTATCGTGGCTGTAGTGGATGATGTTCAGCGCCTCAACGTAGGTGGCAATGACCCAGTCCAGCATTTCTTCATACTTGAGCCAGACCTCATCGAAGTCTAGTGGCCCGTCACCCTTGATAGGTTCGTAGCCTTCAACAATCTGCTTGCCGGTCATTTCGTCACGACCGCCGTTGATAGCATAGAGCAGCGCCTTAGCGGCGTTGACGCGGGCGCCAAAGAACTGCATCTGCTTGCCAATCTTCATGGGGGAGACGCAGCAGGCAATTGCTACGTCATCGCCCCACTGCTCGCGAATCTGGGGGTCAGATTCGTACTGGATGGAGGAGGTCTCAATGGAGATAGCTGAGCAGAATTCCTTGTAGCCTGCGGGCAGGTTTTCGTCCCAGAAGATGGTGATGTTGGGTTCAGGGGCGGGGCCCAGGTTGCGAAGGGTCTGCAGCAGGCGGAAGGAGGTCTTGGTGACCAGGGTACGGCCGTCGGCTGCGAAGCCACCGTCTGACCAGGTTGCCCAGTAGGGGTCGCCTGAGAAGATCTGATCGTAGTCGATGGTGCGTAGGAAGCGCACGATGCGCAGCTTGATAACTAGGGCATCAATCATTTCCTGGGCTTCAGACTCGGTGATGATACCGGCTGCAAGGTCACGTTCGAAGTAGACGTCCAGGAAGCCTGAGAGACGGCCAATAGACATGGCCGCGCCGTCCTGGGACTTAACCGAGGCCAGGTAAGCGAAGTAGGTCCACTGCACAGCTTCCTTGGCGGTGGTTGCGGGGCCTGAGATATCAAAGCCGTACTTCTCTGCCATCTTCTTCAGGCGCTTGAGTGCCTTAATCTGCTCTGAGTGTTCTTCGCGGTAGCGTGCCCAGTGCTCGCTGAAGCCCTGGTCGCCAACGGCGTGCTTAGCGCGCTCCTTATCGGCGATCAGGTTATCGACACCGTAGAGGGCTACACGGCGGTAGTCGCCGATGATACGGCCGCGGCCATAGGCATCGGGCAGACCGGTGATGATGTGGGAGGAGCGTGCCGCACGGATGCGGGGGGTGTAAATATCGAAGACTGCGTCGTTGTGGGTCTTGCGGTATTCGGTAAAGATTTTCTTGATGTTCTCATCGGGCTCTTTACCGGCTTCACGAATAGCGGTTTCAACCATGCGCCAGCCGCCATTGGGCATCATGGCGCGCTTGAGCGGAACATCGGTCTGCAGACCAACGATGACATTATCGTCATCTGAAATGTAGCCTGCGGGGAAGGCATCAATCTCTGCGGGGGTCTTGGTATCGACGTCGTAGACACGCTGCTTGCGTTCAACTGAGAGGTAGTTCTTCTCAAGGGTGTCCCAGACGCGCAGGGTCTTATCGGTGGGGCCAGCGAGGAAGGCAGCGTCCCCTTCGTAGGGGGTGAAGTTGGCAAGGACGAAGCCGCGCACGTCGATTTCGTTCTGCCAGAGGCCGGGGGTAAAGCCCTCCCAAGCCTTAGCTGACTGTTCATTGACAAAGACACCGGTGGCTTGGGCTGCTGCCTGAACCTGAGCGGTCATGGTGAACTTCTCCTTAGAAGCGTACGTGGGTGGGCGCCCTTCTTGAGATGGCGCACTTTCACTTCTATTGTGCCTAGGTGATGACATAAAACAAAATAGGTATAGAAAATGCTTAAAATATGTCTTTCTGTATGATTTTTCGTTTCTACTAGCCAGAAGTTATATTTTGGGCTGTTGAGACAATCATTTGGGGTGCTGAGTGATAGGGGGAACCCGTAAAAAAGGCTTCTTTAACCTTTTATGACGTTAAAGCAAAAATGACCCAAATGTAAGGGTTGAAAACACCCTTAAGCTCAGCATTACCTCAGCTTTCTGGTCTAGGCTTGGCTAGTACCCTCAGCGCCTCAAAGCGCAGAAAGAGAAAAAAGCTCCGTGACCGTCCTACTTTTCATCATCGGTGTAGCCCTGATGGCACTTGCCATCGCCTTTTCTATAGCCCTGCATGAACTAGGGCACCTGCTACCTGCCAAAAAGTCTGGGGTTCGGGTGCCTCAGTACATGATTGGTTTTGGTAAAACCATTTTCTCTTTTAAGAGAGGGGAAACGGAGTACGGCTTTAAGGCGCTACCCTTGGGTGGCTATATCTCAATGATTGGCATGTACCCGCCCGAAAAAGAGGGCGGGAAGGTGCGCGCCGGTGGTACCAGCTCCCTGCAGCAGCTAGCTCGGGACGCCCGTGAGGCGGCCGCTGAGCGCCTGCAGCCGGGCGATGAAGGCAGGCTCTTCTACCAGCTACCTGTGTATAAACGCATGATTATTATGCTGGGCGGCCCCGCCATGAACCTGCTCATCGGCCTGGTCTGCACCGCTATTTTGGTGCTGGGCTTTGGCTCCTATCAGCCAACCTCTACCGTGAACTCAGTGTCAGCCTGCGTCCACCAGGTGACGGCAACCGATACAAATAGTGCTAATGCCACTGAATGTTCAAGTAGCGACCCGGTGTCCCCGGCGAGCGCTGCTGGCCTGCAACCGGGTGATACTATTACCAGCTTTGCCGGGCAGAGCGTCACCAGCTGGGATCAGCTGAGCGAACTCATTCGTGATAAGGCTGAAGAAACCGTCCCGCTGACCGTAAGCCGTAACGGTCAAGAGCTTAACCTAGAAATTACCCCCATGCTGACCGTACGCCCGGTTTATGACGACCTCACCGGCACCTACAAGCTCGATAGCAACGGCAATCTACAAACCGTGGACGTTGGCTTCATTGGTATCAGCCCCACCACTGCTCTGACCCAGGGGGCGGTGGGGGAGGTGCTACCCACCGTTGGTCAGTCACTTGAACGTATTGGGGCAACCCTCATCAAGCTACCTGCCCGAGTCTACGGGGTCGCCCAAACCCTTATCACCAACGGTGAGCGTGATATCAACAGCCCGGTTTCTGTGGTGGGCGTGGGGCGTATCGCTGGTGAAATTGCTTCTCACGATGAGATTAACCTGCGCGATAAGGCGGCTTCTCTGGTGTCTTTGATTGCCCAGATGAACCTTATGCTCTTTGTCTTCAACCTCATCCCCCTGCTGCCGCTGGATGGCGGGCACGTGCTCGGGGCGCTCTGGGAGGCTCTGCGCCGTAAGACCGCTAAATTGCTTGACAGAAAAGACCCCGGCCCCTTTGACCCGGTCAAGCTGCTGCCCCTGACCTACCTGGTTGCCGGCGCCTTCTTGCTGATGACCTTGATTCTGGTGGCAGCTGACATCTTCAAGCCCATTTCGGTCTTCTAAGGCGGGTAAAATTTTTCGAATATATGTTCTAATATATAGTGGTGGGACATTGCCGAGAAATTTTCTGAGGAGCTACCTTGAGTCTTGTCGTGGATACGAAGATGATTTATATCGACGACTCAGGGCGCCCTCAGTCTGGTCTGGTTGTCTACGGGTTTGTTGAGTTTTCCCTAACTAACTGGCTAAATGTAATGAAAGCGTGGTTGGATTTCCGTAAGGATCTCTGGAAACGCTATCGGATACCCGTAGATAAGGAACTGCACACCACCGAATTTGCAAATGGGCGTGGGGATCTCTCTAAGAATTTTCCTGACGAATTTAGGTCATCAGACGGTACCCCCTACAAGAAAGACTTTGGCCAGCACATTGCCCGTCTCTGTTTGACACAAATTGCCAGTATCCAGGGGGTGCGTGTGGGTGCTGTGTTTCGCCAGTCGCAACCAGAAGCCTTGGGGCAGACAAGAACTGAGCTCTACCGGGAACTCATTAAAGATTTGAATGGGCGTTTAGAAGCCGATAACATGCAAGCACTAATCTATATGGACGGCGAAGACGATGCTTACCGTCATGTTCACAGGGAACTGAAACTTCAAGAGCGGGCTATTATTGAGGACCCGGTGATGTTGAGCTCAAAGGATTCTCAGCTGATACAAATGGCTGACCTGGTAGCTTGGAGCGCATACAGCACGGTTAACCGGCATCCCAGCCAGAAATTTGCGTGGAGCTGGTATCAGGACTACCTGGCTGTTAGAGACCCGCGTCGCTCGCCAATGCTCCTATGAGGCGCCTTTTCTTAAACAGCTAGATCCCCTGATTCTCCACGTACGGGAGAGGGGATCCGCACTTAGAACTCTATACTATGGAGGAGCGGAAAACAAGAAGTTAAGGTAGCTTTTCACCTGCTACCTAGTTACCGGAGCTTTTCTGCTGACGACCGTGATTCTGGTTGCAGCAGATATCTTCAAACCTATTTCGGTCTTCTAAGAAGCAGCAAAGCCCGCGATTTTCTCAACCTTGGTGTGGTGGTGGCCAGGCAGCACGCGGGCAGCGGCTACTTTACGGGCTGCCTCCTTGTTGCCCATCACCGCGGCAAAGGCTTCACCCATGCTCACCCCGTGCTGTGGGGCTGGGGCGAATTGCAGAGAATCGCCGGGGTGAATAGTGCCTGGCTGTAGGACGCGCAGGTAGGCCCCGGCGTCCCCGTGCTCGGTAAAAGTTTTGACCCAGCCGCGCTGATCTAACCAGCTGGCAAAGGTTCGGCAGGGGGAACGAGGCACGCTGACCTCCAACACCGCAGAGCCCACCGTGATGCGCTGCAGTAGGGGGACTGCCGACCAGTCAACGCCAAAGGTGGTGAGGTTCTCACCGAAGTGACCGTTGGCAAAGTGCTCACCCAACTGCGTGCCCCAAAAATCTAACTCTTCACGGGCAAAAGCATAAACTGACTTGTCTGCCCCTCCGTGGTGTTTAGAGTCTCCCACGAAATCACCGGCAACCCCCGAGCCATCCCCGTAGTGGGGCCCCGGCGCAAAAAATCTCTATCGCCGGGTGGGCCACCTTATGAATACCGGTCAAGCCCTGCCCGCCTGCGGGGGAGGGCAACGGAGTGGCACGGTTCGTTGATAGTACGGTGGGAGGCTGGGTAGAAGTCATAGTGCCAGTCTAAAACAAGGCAGGTGGTCTGAAGAGGTGTGACCTACTAGGTATTTGCCTATGGTCTAACTCTTCTGCCGGTACCCACCTGCCGTGGCACAATATATAGTTGAACTACAAAGCGTCGATATAGGCACGCCCTTATTTCTTTTGGAGGATTATCTTGACCTCGGTTGCCCTCGGTATGCCCGCTGCACCGCTGCCCGTACTGGCTCCCCGGCGTAAGACCCGCCAGTTTAAGGTTGGGTCTGTAGGCGTTGGCTCGGACTCACCGGTATCGGTGCAGTCCATGACCACCACCAAAACCCACGACATCGGCGCTACCCTACAGCAAATTGCTGAGCTTACTGCCGCCGGTTGCGATATTGTGCGTGTAGCCTGCCCCACCGACAAGGACGCTGAGGCGCTCCCCATCATTGCCAAGCAGTCCCAAATCCCGGTGATTGCCGACATCCACTTCCAGCCCAAGTACGTCTTTGCCGCCATCGAAGCTGGCTGCGGCGCTGTGCGTGTGAACCCCGGCAACATCCGTAAGTTTGACGACCAGGTGAAGGAGATTGCTGCTGCAGCTAAGGATCACGGCACCTCCATCCGCATCGGCGTCAACGCCGGTTCACTGGATAAGCGCCTGCTGGAAAAGTATGGCAAGGCAACCCCCGAAGCACTGGTTGAGTCAGCTGTCTGGGAGGCCTCCCTCTTTGAAGAGCACGGCTTCCACGATTTTAAAATCTCTGTTAAGCACAATGACCCGGTCATTATGGTTGAAGCCTACCGCCAGCTGGCAGCAGCCGGCGACTGGCCCCTGCACTTAGGTGTTACCGAAGCTGGCCCTGCCTTCCAAGGCACTATCAAGTCAGCTACCGCCTTTGGCGCCCTGCTTTCAGAGGGCATCGGCGATACCATCCGTGTCTCCCTCTCAGCGCCCCCTGTTGAAGAGGTTAAGGTCGGCTCCCAAATCCTTGAATCCCTCAATCTGCGCCCCCGTAAGCTGGACATCGTCTCCTGCCCCTCCTGTGGCCGCGCCCAGGTTAACGTGTGGGAGCTGGCAGAAAACGTGACCAAGGGGCTTGAGGGTATGAAGGTGCCTCTGCGCGTAGCGGTTATGGGCTGCGTCGTTAACGGCCCCGGCGAAGCCCGCGAAGCAGATTTGGGCGTTGCCTCGGGCAACGGCAAGGGGCAGATTTTTGTTAAGGGTGAGGTTATTAAGACCGTGCCCGAAGAGGACATCGTAGAAACCCTCATTGAAGAGGCAAACCGTATCGCCCGCGAGATGGAAGAACGCGGCGAAATTGACCTTTCTGGTGAGCCCACCGTTACGGTCAGCAAGTAAGAACCCGCAAGAAGCCCGCCGTGCCCGTCTTCTCAAAAAAACTCCAGCGTAGCGACAGCCAAGCAATTATTCGCCCGCTTACCCTCGATGATAGGGGGAGCCTGGAGGCACTGATTAGCACGGACCCGGTGGGTTTTCTCTATGCGGCTGAACACCTGCATCTTTTTGGCTTACCCACGCCCAGCACCCTTGCGGCGCTTAAAACCCCGCGTGGTTTTATTGGTATTTTTGCTCCTCGCGCTCTTATGCCCGTTGAGCACACCCCAAAAGATGCGTTGCCTGCTCTCTCTGCGCCTGCAGGTGAAAGCCTGCCGAGGCGTATGCGGGGTATGGTGCAGAGTGCTCTGCGTAAATCATCGGCTTTAGGCGTCTCACCTGCTGGTTTTTATCAATCTGATACGCCGACTCTTGTGGGGACAGGTTCTGTGCCGGGGTATGCAGAGATGCCTGCCCCTACAGCAAGTGGCTCTTCGTATGTCATGGTGGGTGCCCTCTGGCTAGGAGCTAACTGTGTTCCGCTGGCTGTTCCCGAACAATACCAGAAGCAGACAGCTACCTATATCTACAAGCACCACCGTAAAATCGGCTCCATTTTTGGTCATCAGGCGGTAGTGATGGGGTTGTGGGAACATCTTGCCCACCGGATGCCCGCCCCCTTTGACATACGCGAGAGTCAGCCCCTCTTAGAGCTGCCCTCTGGCTTTGGTCTTGAAGAATTGGCCTTGCGCCCCTTGAACAGAGATCAGCTTTCTGTGCCTCAAATAACGGACGGCGTGCGGTGGGCGCGTACGTCAGACCGGCAAAGCCTGCTGCAGGCATCGGTGGCAATGTTTACCGAAGAGGTGGGGTATGACCCTATGGGCAGTGACCCGGCAGGTTATGCCCGCCGCATCGACGAGCTCACCAGGACTGGGCGCACTCTGGTTGCTGTTAACGCTGAAGGTGTGGTTGTGTTCAAGACCGATGTTGGCTTGGCACACGGTGATATCTGTCAGTTGCAGGGGGTCTGGCTACACCCTGCATACCGCGGTTTGGGGCTTGCACCTACCTTACTGGCTCAGGCATCAGAGCTCATTCGCGCCCGCTTTCCCCGGCTCTCTCTATACGTGAATGACTACAACACCGTGGCAAGAGCTCTCTACCGGCGCACAGGGTGGCAGCATGTAGATACTTTTGCCAGTATTCTGCTCTAGACAAGGGGATTTGTCCCCTAAACGTATGTTGGGGCACGGGTGAGAAGAGAGGTACGTTAGATATGCACGCTCTTCTGCGGTTGCGCTGAATCTCATCCCAAAGGTTCATACCGCAGAGGGACCACTCATCTACAATTTAGGGATTTCTCTTGAAGAACCATCGTTTTTCTATTGGACTCATTGTTTGTGCTAGCCTCTCGCTGGGTATGGTGCCTACCGGTGCCCATGCCGCTGAAAACATCAATGTTAATACTGATTCCGCTATTGGCACCTACTGGGCAGCACACCAGGGCACCCTGGGTGCTGCCGTAAGCCAAGAGGTTACTTATGCCAACGGCGCTAGTGAGCAGCGTTTTGAGAATGGCGTTGTTACCAACGGCAAATGGGGCGGCGTTCAAGCGCTGACGGGTGCTGCTGGCGAAGCCTTTGTAAAAGCCGGTGGCGTTGAAAAATTTGGCAACGCTGAATCAGCCCCCTGGAACAACAGCTTCTGCGGTACGTCTGTAACCACCCATGACGGCAAGACCCGTTGGATGGTTGTTCTAGACGAAAAGACTCAGCCTGGCTCATATATTGACCTCAATAGCGCAGCTGCTCAGCAGTGGCGTGCTGAGCGTGGCCAGAGCGGGGCTTGCTTCCCCAACAACGCGGCAACTGCCATCCCAGAGGTTCCCGTTGAAGCCGAGACCCCCGCCCCCCAGCCCAATGCTGAGGCAACCTATGGGGACGCTGCCAATAAGATTGCAGAGGCCCGCGCACAGGCTCTGTCAAACGGCTTCACCGTGGCTGAGGCAAGCGGCGAGTTGCGCAAGGTCACCGATGACCTTGTGGCTCAGGACTTTAGCGATAACATCTCTGGTCTTTACAGCATCAGCCAGAACCGGGCACTGATGATCAACACCAACGCAATTGACGTTTATGTTTCAGATAGCACCAAGTACGGTAGCTACCTCTACCAGAACGAATTCATCACCAATACAAGCACCGGTACCCGTGAACTGCGTGCTCTTTTCTACAGCTCAGCAGCCCAGAATTGTTCAGCCCCTGAAAGCTGGGATGACCACGGCTACGCCCTCTTCACAAACGTAGCAGAAGATACCGTAATCTCGCAGTACTTTACTCAGTACGATGACTACGGTACCTGCATCAACTGGAATAACCAGATTGCTGCTTCACCCGTGAGCTGGGGCCCCGGTCTCATGGATCGCACGGCTCAAGGCACCCAGGTTGACACTACCTACGACTGGTCAGCTGCCACCTACCTGCCGATTCAGCAGGTGCTAGAGTTGCGCGTTGACGCCAACAAGGTTGTTTACATCAAGGCTGATGCCACCGGTAAGCCCCTGGCAGGTGCTAGCCCCGTTGAATCCTCAGCACTGACCGAGGCCAAGAACCTGACCGACCGTAACCGCTTCTCGTCATACAATGACTGGGCCTACGGTGGTAACTGGAACATCTGGAGCGATATCACCATGCTGGGTGCTCCGCTGGAGCCAGCTACTGAAGAAAACGCCGATGATGGCAGCACCCTGGTGACCCAGAAGTTTGAAGGTGGCACCCTGGTGTGGGTCAAGGGAACCGCCATCATGAGGGCTGACCTCAATGACCTAGGCAAAGCTAAGCTCACCTGGTACAACTCACTGGGTATCTAAGCACGGTCTACCTTTGAAGGGCGCCGGGGCGGCTCTACCAGGCTGAAGCAGGGTAGGGGAGCCCCGGCGTCCTTTCTTATCTGATGACCGGCAGATGGTGTGCCTCGCCTGGTTCTAAGCGGTAAAATAGTGTCAATCTATGCGCCGGTTGCCTTAAGGCTACCGCCGCCCACCGATCATGTGAAACGGAAGAAAAGTATCTTGGTACAGCGCCTTTCTAACCTGTTCCTGCGCACCCTGCGTGAAGACCCTGTTGATGCTGAAGTTGCTAGCCACAAGCTGCTAGTGCGCGCCGGGTACATCCGGCGCGCCGCCCCCGGCGTATACACCTGGCTACCTCTGGGGCTGAAGGTCTTGGGTAAGGTCGAGAGCATTGTGCGTGAAGAAATGAACGCTATCGGCGCCCAAGAGGTGCACTTCCCGGCACTGCTGCCCCGCGAGCCCTATGAGGCAACCAACCGGTGGGAAGAATACGGTGATAACCTCTTCCGCCTCAAGGACCGCAAGGGCACCGACATGCTACTGGCGCCTACCCATGAAGAGATGTTTACCCTACTGGTAAAAGACCTCTACAGCTCTTACAAGGATCTGCCGGTATATCTCTACCAGATTCAGACCAAGTACCGTGATGAGGCCCGCCCGCGTGCTGGTTTGCTACGCGGCCGCGAGTTCGTCATGAAGGATTCCTACTCTTTCAATATTGATGAAGCTGGCCTTGAAGGGGCATACCAGGCGCACCGTGCTGCCTACATTAAGATTTTTGAGCGCCTGGGGCTTGAAATTGCTATTGTGCAGGCGCAGTCGGGCGCTATGGGTGGATCCCGTTCTGAAGAGTTCTTGCACCCCACCCCCATTGGCGAGGACACCTTCGTGCGCTCAGCCGGTGGCTATGCCGCTAACGTTGAGGCGGTGACCACCGTGGTACCTGAGCCGGTGGACGCCAGCGGCACCCCAGCTGCCACTGTGCTTGATACCCCCGACTCACCAACTATCGAGAGCCTGGTTGAGCAGTCTAACGCCCTGCACCCCAAGGCTGAAGGGCAGTGGACTGCCGCTGATACTCTCAAGAACGTGCTGGTTGCTGCCATCTTGCCAGATGGCACCCGCCAACTGGCTGCCATCGGTGTGCCCGGCGATCGCGCCGTAGACATGGGGCGTGTTGAGGTCAATATTGGCACCCTGCTGGGTGTTGGCGGTGAAATTGAGGTTGAAGCCGCCGCTGAAGAGGACTTTAAGAAGTTCCCTCAGCTGGTCAAGGGCTACATTGGCCCCGGCTTGTCTCTTGATGCCAAAGTGCTGGGCGAAGAATCAGAAACCGGTATTCCCTACTACCTAGACCCGCGTGTGGTGCCCGGTTCTGCTTGGATTACCGGTGCCAATGAAGAGCAGAAGCACGTCTACAACCTGGTCGCTGGTAGAGATTTTGAGGCAGACGGTGCAATCGAGGCGTGTGAGGTGCGCGAGGGCGACCCTGCACCGGACGGCTCTGGCCCGCTGGTTGCTGCCCGCGGTATCGAGATGGGGCATATCTTTGCCCTGGGCACTAAGTACGCCGAAGCGCTGGGTCTAAAAGTACTTGACCAGAACGGCAAGCTACAGACCGTGACCATGGGTTCTTACGGTGTGGGTGTAACCCGCGCCCTGGCTGCCGTTGCTGAAGGCAACCACGATGACCGCGGCCTCATCTGGCCCCGCAACCTTGCCCCGGCTGATGTGCACATAGTAGTAACCGGCAAGGGCACCGAAACTCTAGACGGCGCAGAAGCCCTGGCAGCTGAGTTAGAGACAGCGGGGCTGGACGTTATGCTGGATGACCGCCCCAAGGCGTCCCCCGGGGTAAAGTTCGGTGATGCTGAGCTGCTGGGTGTGCCAACCATTGTTGTGGTGGGTCGAGGCTTTGCCGAGGGCAAGATTGAAATCAAGGACCGCCGCAGCGGTGAAGCTCGCGAGGTGGCTGTTGCCAGTGCGCTTGATGAGATCCTGGCGGAGGTTGGCAGATAAAAATATTTCTCTCTGCCCGCCTCTTTGTGCAGCTACCTCGGTAGCTGCACAAAGAGGCGGGCAGTCTTATGTGAAGGGCGTGATGTGACCAAACATAAAATTCTTCCACTGTTATAGGGACTAACAGTTCTGTAGCATTGAGAGTGAGTTTCAACATTACTGCTCAACTCTTGAGCGGGGCGCCCTTTAATCGGGGTGTTTTAGGGAAATAAGAGGAAAACAAACTCATGACTTCGCAGAATCTACCACGCCGCACCGTGGCCAAGGGGGCTGCTTGGGCTGCCCCTGCAGTTCTTGCTACAGCCGCCATCCCCGCCTACGCTGCTTCTACCATGACCGCAGTCTTGGCTAGCTCTACCACTATCGCTAAGGCTAATGTCCGTGGTAACTCGGTACCCCACTATAACTGCAACGGTAACACCCAGGTAGAGGTCTACAACACCCGTGCCGCCCAGTACATCAGCGTGAACAGCCTGCCCGCTAACGCGAAGCTGAGCAACCTGACCATGGAGTTCTGGGCTGCAGTGGACGCTAACACCACCTGGACCATCCCCACCACCGCCACCACCGGTACCTCTTCTGCCTTCGACACAGTGAAGCCTTCTACCTGCTGGTCTGTTCCGGTGCGCTCCTACAACGATGTTGTGCAGGACGGTATCACTTTCTACTCCTTCAAGTCCACCTTTAACTGCCCCATTACCGTCACCGGTAGTAGCTGGACCCTACCCACCACCCAGGAATTTGCCTTCCTCTCTAGCTGCCAGAGCGTTTACAAGCTCCGCGACCCCCGCGTGCGCACCGAGCAGAAAATTACGGTCAACGGCTCTACCGTGCTGACTAGGACCAGCCCCTGGGCAGTTACCGCCTAAGTTTTCTTTCAGAGGATTGTGGGGTCTCAACTCTAGGGGTAAGGCCTCACTTTTCTTTTAAGAAGCCCCCATCCCTGTTGCCCGCTATTAACCTGTTATTAAGATTACGGGGGTGACAATAGAAAACTTTCAGTTCCACATAAAAGCTGTGCTACTTTTAAAGGCAAAGAGTATCTTGGTTGGGTCTAGCGTGTGGGGGAATGCTTATTTGAGGAGGCCAGCACCTCCAAAAACAGTGATCCAAACTATCTAGTACTCATCGTGACCCCTCTGAACCAGCCCTGTATCTATACGGTCATGCCGCTAGCGCGCCCTCTTGGCGAGCGGCGGTAGATAGACCGTGCAATACGAGGCTACGCACCATTATTTTCGGTAAGTTTTTTTACCGCACTCGCTCGTCACAAATTAGGGAAACCATGAAAAATCAACACATCTCGCGCCGTTCTGTTGCCCAGGGTGCAGCCTGGGCTGTACCTGCGGTCGTAGCAACCGCAGCTGTGCCCGCCTATGCAGCATCAAAGATTCCGCCTACCCTGGTCAGCTCAACCAGTCAGGCGCGTGCAGATAGGAGGGGTGACGCCCTCCCTCACTATAACTGTAACGGGGCAACCCAAGCGGAGATTTACAATACGCGACCATCGTCTTATATTACTGTCAATAATTTGCCTGCTAATGCTAAGCTGAGCAACCTGACCATGGAGTTCTGGCTGGCCGTGGATGCCAACACCACCTGGACTATCCCCACCACCGCTACCACCGGCACAAGCGCCGATACCAGCACGGTCAAGCCCTCTACCTGTTGGACTGTGCCGGTTCGCTCCTACAAGGACGTTGTGCGTAACGGGATTACCTTCTACTCCTTCAAGTCCACCTTCACCTGCCCCATCACCGTCACCGGCAGCACCTGGACCCTACCCACTAATCAGAAATTCGCCTTCCTCTCTAGCTGCCAGAGTGTCTCTAGGCTCCGTAGCGGCGAAGTTCATTATGAGCAGACCATCACTGTGAACGGCTCAACCGTCTTGACCAAGTCAAGCCCGTGGGGCACCATGGTATTCCAATAAAAACGTTGAGAGGGGCAGGCTTGAGAAGCCTGCCCCTCACTTTTTAATCTGAAGTGATATAGACCTTGAGCAACACCTACAGCTATAAGGTTGCCTGAGCAGAACTAGCATCCAGTGCAACCTTGACCAGTAGTAGCTCTAGCTCATCAGCAGTAACCGGTAGCTCTGGTTCTGCTAGGGCTAGCTGAGCACTACTGCCCACCTGCCCCAGCAGGTTTGTGAGCTCCTGTTCTGCCCCGTCAGGGGCGGGTACCGGGTAGAAGGGTTCCGGGGCCACACTAAGCCCCCAGCAAGAGAGCAGAGGCTCTAGCTCTGCCCGGGATGAAGCAGCGAGGCCAGCAGTTCCTTGAGCCTGTGCTTGCACGGCGCTGTATTCCTGGCGGGCGGCAATAACCTCTGACACATAACCCAGTTGTGCCAGTTCCCCCTGAAGGTTAAGCGCCGCTGGCGCTGCCGTGCTGCCCCGGTCAGCTTTCTGCTGGCAGGTAAAGCCTGCAAGACCCTCTAGCTTCTGTTCTAGCGGTTGAGGGTAAGCTCCCTGGGCAAGATGGTCCTGCTGAGCTGCCTGCCACAGGGCAATGAAACCGCTCAAAGCTCGCCCGCGATCAGCCGCATCGGTAGCCGCAAGACCTTCGTACAAAAGACTATCGAGCGAATCTGCTAGTTGCTCGGGCACATCACCTGCCTCCTGCTCTTCTGCGAGGTCACGGGCGGCAGGCGCTAACTCGCCCAACACAGTATCAAGCGCCTCAGAAAGTGCCGGTGCAGAGGTCTCACTAGCAGCCAGAGATTTTTGAAGGGTTTGTAGGTTCTGAGCAATAGCGACCTGCGAAGCTAGCTCTGCCCGAACCTCTGATGCCCGGTGCCGGGACCAGAAACCCAGGTATAGAAGAGCAACTAAAAGTAAGAGTGCACATAGGGCAAGAAATCTAGGAAGGGAGCGAGCCATAAAAACCTTCATGTGATGGGTAGGGGGATGTTCTTATTGTGCCAGAAAGAGACTACAGGGCGGTTATCGGTTAGAGAAGCCCTGCAGCTGAGGTATTTCGGTTAGGGTAGACAGCAGAAGAAAAACCGAGAAAGGTGATGAATCATGGTCAGTGGCTCAAAATCTGCTAAAAAGGATGCCCCCAATGCACGCGAGCGCCGCGCTGCAGCTCGAGCAGCTGAAGGCATCTCTCAACCCGCTTCACCTGCAGGTAGTTTCTTGCGGTTAGAGGACGTCCAAGAAGCCATCACAAAAGTTGTTGTTGACGAGTTCAAGCTGGTGCTCGAAAAACTAACCGCCAAGGGCAGTGGTGCAAACCGCACCCTCGAAATTATTGTTGACTACCCAGATGACCGCACCGATGCGCTGTCACTCGATACTATTGCCGAGGTCTCACAGGCGGTATCGGGTGCGCTCGATACGGCGGATGACGGGGAATCCCCCTATTTGCTTGAAGTCTCCTCACGCGGTGTCACCAGCCCGCTGACGGAAATTCGGCATTGGAAACGCTCGCTGGGTCGTTTGATTGATATCACTGAAACCAGCGGCGAACGTTACCTTGCCCGCCTGGACGCTGTAACGGATGAGGGGCCTGTGGTGCGCCGTAAAAAGGAAACCAAAAAGGGGCAGCCGGAATCCTACCGTGAGACAGGAACCCTGGGCTGGGGGGCAATTTCTGCGGCAAAGGTAGAAATTGAGTTCAACCGTTAGCAACTAGTCGGTAGAATAGCCACAGAAAGACAAATACCTCTTTAGGTTGCACCGGTGTGGTGCACATAGAACTTAGCGGGGCCGGGGCGTACACGCTCCGGGCCCGTGCTACATAGAAGGGCCCGCCATGGATATTGATTTGAGTAACCTTCGCTTGCTTGAAAAAGAGCGCGATATCTCGATCGACGACCTGATCCCGATGATCGAAAGTGCCCTTTTGCTGGCATACCAGAAGCAGCCCGGCGCAATCCGTGGCTCTCGCGCAGAGATTGACCGCTCTACCGGTCTGGTGACTATTTGGGCGCCCGAGCTTGATGAGAACGATGAGCGGATTGGCGAGTTTGACGATACCCCTAATAACTTTGGGCGTATTGCAGCTTCTACTGCCCGTCAGATTATCTACCAGCGCCTGCGAGATGCCCAAGATTCACAGGTTTTGGGTGAGTTTAAGGATCGTGAGGGGCAGCTGGTTTCGGGTGTGATTCAGCAGGGGCCCAACCCCCGCATGATTCATGTTGACCTTGGCTCCCTTGAAGCGGTGTTGCCTGCCCAGGAGCAGGTGCCGGGTGAGCGCTACACCCATAACACCCGTATCCGCGCATACGTGCTTGAAGCTAAGCGTGGGCCTAAGGGGCCTTCAATCACCCTGTCTCGCTCTCACCCCAACCTGGTGCGCCGTCTCTTTGAACATGAAGTACCTGAGATTCAGGACGGTTTAGTGGATATTATGGCAATTGCTCGTGAAGCCGGGCATCGCACCAAAATGGCGGTGCGAGCCACCAAGGCAGGTATTAACCCTAAAGGTTCCTGCATCGGTGAGATGGGCTCGCGCGTACGTGCGGTGATGGGGGAGTTGAATAACGAGAAGATTGACATTGTTGATTATTCGGACTCACCGGAAGAATTTATTACTGCTGCACTTTCGCCCTCAAAAGTCAGTGAAGTGACCGTGACAGACCGTAAGACTTTCTCGGCTCGTGCTATTGTGCCCGATGACCAGCTTTCACTGGCTATCGGTAAGGAGGGGCAGAATGCCCGCCTTGCAGCTAAGCTCACCGGCTGGCGTATCGATATCATTGCAGAGTCTAAATACCAGGCTGCTATGGCGGCGGCAGAAGCCACCGTAGAAGACTCTGAATAAGAGAGCTAACTAACATAGTTGCTGTTAGCCCCCGAAAGGGGGCTACACTGGTTTATAGGTTATTACAAGGGCAGTGCACCTGCCTGTTCATCACCTGCCCACATGAGTGGGCGGTGGTAACTGGCGCACCTGTAACAGGCGAAAAGGAGAACGCAGACATGCACACCCCTCTTCGCACCTGCATAGGCTGCCGCAAGGTAGCACCGCAGAGTGACCTCATAAGAATTGCTCTACAGAACGGTGAGCCCCCACAGGCCATCGTCGATATAGCAAAAACTTACCCGGGGCGCGGAGCCTGGATGCACCGCGACCCAAAGTGCCTCAGCCAAGCAACACAAAAAAATGTCTTGAGCAGGGCCTTTCGTACCCGGGTGCAACCAACCGAACTGGTGATCACAGCATAGGTCTGCACACCGGTTCAGTAGCCTACCCGGCGAACCAATAAGTCAAACGAGTTTGACGGCTTACCTTGTTAGAAAGCGAGTCAGAAAACTGATGGAAACCCGATGAGTGCCGCACTATGAGTACTACCCTGTGCTCAGCACCCGGCAACACAGCAACACCACAAACGTTGCAAACAGAGAAAAACTGAAGGTTCGCGCCTGTTCTGGTGCGAACCAGAACAGGAGAAAAGTGGCTAAGCCCCGCGTTCACGAGATCGCAAAAGAACTCGGAATCCCCTCTAAAGAAGCAGTTGCTAAACTGCAGGAACTTGGCGAATTCGTCAAGGGTGCTTCTTCAACCCTAGAGCCGCCAGTAGTTAAAAAACTGCGCGCTGCCTTCCCCAATGCCAAGCCTGCAGAAGACGTTTCAGCCAAGCCTGCAAAACCAGCAGCAAAGCCGTCCGCAGCAAAGCCAAGCGCTACTAAACCTGCTGCGCCTAAACCCGGCGCCGCAAAATCTACTGAGGCTAAAAAGCCTGCTGCTGAGCCCAAGCCAGCTGCCGCACCTGCTGCCCCTAAGCCCGCAGCTGAGAAAGCAGAACCTGCTAAGCCCGCAGGCCCCCGCCCCGGCAACAACCCCTTCTCAACATCACAGGGCATGGCAGCCCCCAAACCAGCTGCCCCCCGCCCCGCTGCACCAAAGCCCGGTGCCAAGCCCGGCCCTCGCCCCGGCAACAACCCCTTCTCAACATCACAGGGCATGGGCAAGCGCGGCGAACGCAATGACCGCGGCGAGAACCGTGGTGGCCCCCGCCCCGCAGGTGGCAGAAACGCCCGTGGCGGCAATGGCCCCCGCCCCGGTACCGGTGCAGGTTCTGCTGCTCCTCGCCCCGCAGGTGGCAGGAACGCCCGCGGTACAAACGCAGGTAACGAAAACCGTGCACCCCGCCCCGCAGGCGGTGGCGCAGGTAGCAACCGTCCCTCACCTAACATGATGCCCACCAAGATGAGCGGCAACGTCGGCGCACCCGCAGGCGGTGGCAACGGTCCCCGCCCCGGTGGTGGCGGTCGCGGCGGCTCAGGCGGCGGCTTCAACCGTGGCCCCGGTCGCGGTGGCTCCGGTGGCGGCCGCGGAAACGCCCAAGGTGCCTTCGGCCGCGGTGGCGGCAAGAAGAAAAAAGGCAAGACCAAGTCAGCAATGCGCCGCGAGGAGCAGCTAAGGCAGCCTACCATCGGTGGCGTAGCCGTACCCCACGGCGACGGTACCACCGAGATCCGTATGCGCCGTGGCGCCTCCCTCATGGACTTCGCTGAGAAGATTGGCGCAAACGCCGCAGCCCTGGTCACCGTGCTCATTCACCTGGGTGAAATGGCAACCCAGACCCAGTCCCTGGACGAAGAAACCTTCGAACTGCTGGGTGCTGA
The DNA here is from genome assembly GCA_030530765.1 of Rothia sp. (in: high G+C Gram-positive bacteria). Taxonomy (GTDB): domain Bacteria; phylum Actinomycetota; class Actinomycetes; order Actinomycetales; family Micrococcaceae; genus Rothia. The sequence goes on along the minus strand of JAUMUH010000006.1, from coordinate 3,940 downwards.
ACTGGGCTACGTTATCAAGATCGTGTCCCCCGAAGACGAAGAACGCGAACTGCTCGAATCCTTCGACATCAACCTCGACGCTGAAGCAGAAGCAGAAAACGACGACGTGCTCGAATTCCGCCCGCCAGTTGTCACCGTCATGGGTCACGTTGACCACGGTAAGACCCGCCTGCTGGATGCCATCCGCAACACCAACGTCATTGACGGTGAAGCAGGCGGCATTACCCAGCACATCGGTGCATACCAGATTCACACCGAGGTAGACGGCGAAGACCGCGCCCTGACCTTCATCGACACCCCCGGTCACGAAGCCTTTACTGCTATGCGTGCCCGCGGTGCCAAGGTTACCGACATCGCCATCCTGGTTGTTGCAGCCGATGACGGTGTGATGCCCCAGACCGTTGAAGCACTCAACCACGCCCAGGCAGCAGAGGTGCCGATCGTGGTCGCCGTCAACAAAATCGATAAAGAAGGTGCTAACCCCGACAAGATCCGCGGTCAGCTCACCGAATACGGTCTGGTGCCCGAAGAATACGGCGGCGAGACCATGTTCGTGGATGTCTCAGCCCGCCAGGGCCTGAACATCCAGGATCTGCTCGAAGCTGTCTGCCTCACCGCAGACGGCGCGCTAGAGCTCAAGGCTAACCCCAACAAGGAAGCCCGCGGCGTAGCCATCGAAGCCAACCTGGACAAGGGACGCGGTGCCGTGGCAACCGTCCTGGTTCAGTCCGGCACCCTGCACGTGGGGGACGCTATCGTCGCCGGTGCAGCCCACGGCCGTGTGCGTGCCATGTTCGATGAAAACGGCAACAACGTAGAAGAAGCGGGACCCTCCCGCCCCGTGCAGGTACTCGGCCTCTCCGCCGTGCCCCGCGCAGGTGACACCTTCCTGGCCACCGAAGAAGAGCGCACCGCCCGCCAGATCGCTGAAAAGCGTGAAGCCGCTGACCGCAACGCCCAGCTAGCCAAGCGCCGCAAGCGCGTCACCCTCGAATCTTTCGATGCCGCAGTGGCAGAAGGCAAGATGGACACCCTCAACCTCATCATCAAGGGCGACGTCTCTGGTGCTGTTGAAGCCCTAGAAGAATCACTGATGAAGATTGAAGCTGGCGGTGACGAAGTACAGCTGCGCGTCATCCACCGCGGCGTTGGTGCTATCACCCAGAACGACGTCAACCTGGCAACCGTCGATAACGCGGTGATCATCGGCTTCAACGTTCGCCCCGCAGAGCGTGTGGCTGAACTGGCAGAGCGTGAAGGCGTAGAAATGAAGTTCTACTCCGTCATCTACCGCGCCATTGAAGAGGTTGAAGCAGCCGTCAAGGGTATGCTCAAGCCCGAATACGAAGAAGTCGAACTCGGTACCGCTGAAATCCGCGAGGTCTTCCGCTCATCCAAGTGGGGCAACATCGCAGGTTCCATCGTCAAGTCCGGCATCATCAAGCGCAACTCCAAGGCACGCCTGGTACGCGACGGCGCTGTTGTGGCAGATAACCTCACCATCGAATCCCTCCGCCGCTTCAAGGACGACGCCACCGAAGTGCGCGAAGGCTTCGAATGTGGTATCGGCCTGGGCTCCTTCAACGACATCAAGGAAGGCGATGTCATTGAAACCTGGGAGATGCAGGAAAAGCCCCGCGTCTAAGCCACAGCACCCTAGTGCAGGCTAGAAGTTAAGAGGGACGCCGGGTTCGGCTACACGCTGAACCCGGCGTCCTTTTGAAATTTTTCCAGCTATCTACATAACCTGCTGTAATAGGCCAACCCAACCACTAAAATTAACTAGAAACTCACTATTGAACTAGCTGCTAAAGACACACAAACTTGCCTTTACCAAGGTGGGCTTGCCGGGAAAATAAAGCGGGGGCTCCGTCTGAGGGAGCCCCCAAGGCGACCGAAGGGGTACACCCCCGCGTGTTTTCCCGGAAGCTCACAATCTTTACCCAAAGGACTGTGTGTCCTGCCAGCTGTCACGAAAGGACAACACCTCATGGCTGATGCCGCCCGCGCCGCCCGCCTCGCCGACCGAATCAAGGTCATTGTTGCTAAGGCACTTGAGCGCCGAATCAAAGACCCCCGCCTCGGCTTTATCACCGTCACTGACGCCCGCGTCACCAACGATCTGCAGCACGCCACCATCTACTACACGGTCTTTGGTGATGCTGAAGAACAAAAAGCAACCGCTGCCGCCCTCGAATCAGCTAAGGGTATTCTGCGTTCTGAGGTGGGCAAGAACATTACTGCCCGTTTGACTCCCTCCCTCACCTTTGTGCCCGATGAGGTGCCGGTCAACGCTGCCCACATCGAGGACCTGCTACGCAAAACCAAGGAACGTGACGCTGAAATTGCTGCCGCCTCCCAGAACGCCGAATATGCCGGTGGGGCAGATGCCTACAAGACTGAAGAGACCGAAGACGAGGAACAAGCGTAAGCACCCATGGCAAAGAAGAGTGCAGAGGGCCCTTCCGGTCTGATTGTTGTGGATAAGCCGGCAGGCATGACCAGCCACGACGTCGTATCAAAAATGCGCTGGATTGCAGGTACCCGCAAGGTCGGCCACGCAGGCACCCTAGACCCCATGGCAACCGGTGTGCTCATTTTGGGTGTCAACAAGGCAACCAAACTGCTGACCTGGGTGGTAGGGGAGAGCAAAACCTACACGGCAACTATCCGCTTAGGGCTCTCAACCATCACCGATGACGCAGACGGGGACATCACCCGGGTCGCTGCCCCTGCAACAGTTGAGGCAGTGAGCGAGCAAGCAATCACTGAAGAGATTGCCAAGCTCACCGGCGATATCATGCAGATGCCCTCTGCTGTCTCTGCCATTAAGGTCAACGGCGTGCGTTCTTACGCCCGGGTACGCAGCGGTGAAACGGTTGAACTTGATGCCCGCCCCATCACCGTGCACAGCTTCGACCTGCACTCGGTGACTGCACGTTCTGTTGATGTAGAGCGCGTGCACGAAGGCGCTGAAAATCTTGAAACTGAATTAGAGCGCGAGAAACTAACTGCCAGCGTCCTTGACCTGGAGGTCACCGTCACCTGCTCAGCGGGCACCTACATCCGGGCTCTTGCCCGTGACTTGGGCGCAGCACTGGGAACCGGTGCCCACCTCACAGCCCTACGCCGCACCACAATCGGCGAAATCTCAGTAGAGGACGCCCACAGCCTTGAAGAGCTGGTAGCGGGGCGAGAAGCCGAACAGCCTGCACCCCTACTGCCCATTGAAGAAGCAGCCCGCCGCCTCTTCACTGTTCGCCAACTCACCGGTAGCGAAGCCACCGACCTATCCAACGGGCGGCGCATCAACCCCAGCCCGGCGTCCACCCAAACACCAGAAAACCAGGGCGATACCGGCAGGCAAAAAACTACGGCAAGCGCAGGCGGCAACAACAAACCAACCACCGCAGGTATCAGCGCAGCCTTTGCCCCGGGCGGAACCCTGGTTGCCCTGACTGAGAACACCCGCTTCAAAGGCAAAAACGTTGCCGCCCCCATCCTGGTCTTCGAATCAGGCAAAACCTTCTAGGAGAACCCCATGATGATCGCCGGCCTTGACCTCTGGTTTTGGGTATGCCTTGTGCTATCTACCCTTTCTTTTGCCATCTGCCTCACCCAATTTCTACGCGGGTTCGCCCCCGATGACTACAGCCAAGGCTCTGTGCTGGTGCTTGAAGCCTTCCTCATGATCTACCTGGTGGGTTCCATCATCATGCAAGCTGTCACCGACGGCCCCTCTGGTGACTGGCTTGAATACTACGGCTATCTGCTCACCGCTATGGTTATTCCCGTAGGTACCTTTATCTGGTCACTGATGGAACGCAGCCGCTGGTCAACCCTGGTGCTGGGGCTGACCGGGCCGGTGCTGGTGATCATGGTTCAGCGCATGAACATGCTCTGGTACTACTACTAAGATGCGAGAGAAAGAACAATGAAA
>JAUMUH010000098.1 GCA_030530765.1 Rothia sp. (in: high G+C Gram-positive bacteria) | reverse complement strand
TCGTCCTGTCTCGCGAGTTTTCTTCTGCTGCCAGTTTACCTCCCCTATGTACTTGTGTGTACCTTGTGTACCCTTGTGTACTTTATGTACCTTAGGTTTTATCCCAGGCCACGCGGGCGGTAGAGCACCACAGCCTGGGAGCGGGGGCGGGCGGCTGGACGCTTACCCCGGCTCAGATGCACAATATCGCCGGCCACTCCGGCAGCGAAAACCCGCGACCCCTCCTGCAGGCGAGTGCGCAGCGCCTCATTCTCAGCCTGCAACTCGGCATTACGCGCTTTGAGGGCCTCCACCTGATGCTCCAACTGCATCATGCGCTTAATGCCCTCTAAGGACACGCCGGACTGGGATAGCTCCTGAATCTCTTGAAGCTTCTGTACATCCCGCTCCGAATAGCGGCGCGCCTTACCCGGGGCGCGGGAGGGCTGCACCAGCCCCAGCCGGTCATACTGGCGCAGGGTTTGGGGGTGCATGCCCGCCAGCTCAGCGGCAACCGAGATGACAAAAACCGGGCGGTCAGAAGCAAAGGCCATGATTAGACACCGGCCTTAGCGAGCAGATCAGCGCGGGGGTTCCCCTGGGGCGCCAGGCTCAAGAAAGTGTCAAGGGCTTCTTGCGCCTGCTCGCTCAAATTGGTGGGCAACTGAATTTCAGGTAGCACCAGCAGGTCACCGGTGCCCTTCTTGGTGATAAAGCCCCTGCCCTTAGCGCGCATCTTACGCCCTGCCGGGGAGCCTGCCGCCAGGCGCAGTTTGACGGTCTTGCCCTCCAGGGTAGGCACTTCAAGGACAGTGCCCTTCATGGCTTCCTCTAAAGTGACAGGAACCCGAACCAGCAGGTTATCGCCTTCGCGCTCGAAGACGGGGTGGGCGTCCACTCGCACGGTCACAATGAGGTCACCTGCCCCGCCGTGACCGGGGTGCCCCTTACCGCGCAGGCGCACCTTCTGGCCGTCCTTGACACCCTGGGGCAAGCGAGCAGTGGTCTGGGAGCCGCCGGGGCGGAAGACCTGAACCTCAGCGCCCTCGTATGCCTGCTTGATGCTGATGCGGGCGCTGGTGGTGGCGTCCTCCCCCTTGGGTGCTGCCTGCTGGAAGCCGCCCATACCGCCGGGGAACCCGGAGCCGCCAAAGCCGGCTGAGCTATGACCGCCACCGAACATGCCACCCAGCAGGTCTTCAATATTGATGCCACCGCCGCCGGGGAAGCCTCCACCGAAACCGCCAGCGCCACCGGGGAAACCACCGCCAGCACCGTTAAAGCCAGCTGCACCGTACTTGCGGATCTGGTCGTATTCGGCGCGCTGCTTGGGGTCAGAGAGCACATCGTTTGCCTCTGAGACTTCCTTGAACTTCTTTTCAGCGGCAGCGTCCCCGGGGTTCTGGTCGGGGTGGTACTTACGTGCCAGCTTGCGGTAGGCCTTCTTGATATCTGCCTCGCTGGAGCTCTCAGCTACTCCTAGCACCTTATAAAAATCTGTTGTCAGCCAATTCTCGCTGGCCATTACCTCTCCTTCCCGGGTAGGTCTTCAATCTTTTAATATTTAGGTAAACAGAAGAGGCTTACCCGCCACAGCTGGCGAAGCGCGTACTGTCAAATGCGACTGCGAGTTTTTCGAGCGAAGCGAGAAACTGTTTGAGCTTGAGCATTTCGGCAGTACAGAGCGACGCCAGCCTTAGCAAGTAAGCCTCTATCTGTGTTATTCAGCTACTGCAACCGCTACCTGGGCGGTACGTACCACCCGGTCATTCACGCGGTAGCCATAGCGCAACACCATGGACACATGGTCAGGCTCAACCTCGCCGGTAGGCTGCTGAAGCACTGCCTCATGCACCTGGGGGTCAAAAGCCTCCCCTACCTCACCGAAACGGGTCAGACCCTGCTTCTCAAGGGTTTCTTCGAGCTTCTTGGCAATAGCGGCGAAGGGGCCCTCTTCAAGGTCACCGTGCTTGCGGGCAGCGTCCAGATCGTCAAAGACCGGCAGCAGGGAAGCAATCAAATCGCCCACGACGAAGTCGCGCAGCTGTTCTTTTTCCTTGACTGTGCGGTTCTTGAAGTTCTGGAACTCAGCCTGCAGGCGGCGTAGGTCCTCAAGGCGTTCAGCGGCAAGAGCGGCATCAGCAGAAACAGTCTCTTCTGATTCCGCCGGGGCGGCAGACTCTTCAGAATCTGCCGCACCCTGCTCAGCTACACCTTCGGTTGCCTCGGGGTGACCTTCAGCCGCGGGGGCCTTGAAGGCCTCTTCTAGCGGGTCGGCTGCCGCGTCCTGGGGCTCGTTGGTGTTCTCAGCCATGATTTACTTCTTCTCGTCTTCGTCGATAACTTCGGCGTCTACTACATCGTCTTCATCAGCCTTAGCACCGGCTTCAGCGTTAGCAGCCTCAGCCTGCGCCTGGGCGTAGAGTGCCTCACCCAGCTTGGTCTGTGAAGCCTGTAGCTTCTCAAAGGCGGTCTTTACAGCCTCGTCGTCCTCGCCTTCCAGGGCGGCCTTGAGGGCATCCACGTCAGCCTGAACCTCGGTCTTGACGTCCTCGGGCAGCTTCTCGCCATTTTCCTTAATCAGCTTGTCAACGGAGTAAGCCGCGTTCTCAGCCTGGTTGCGGGTCTCAGCTGCTTCGCGGCGAGCCTTGTCCTGCTCAGCGTGAGCCTCAGCGTCCTTGACCATGCGGTCGATGTCTTCCTTAGATAGGGAGGTACCACCGGTGATGGTCATGGACTGCTCGGTGCCGGTGCCCTTGTCCTTAGCTGAAACGTGCACAATGCCGTTAGCGTCGATGTCGAAGGTTACCTCAATCTGAGGCATACCGCGGGGAGCGGGCGCGATACCGGTTAGCTCGAAGGTGCCCAGGTTCTTGTTGTCGCGGGTGAACTCGCGCTCGCCCTGGAAGACCTGGATGGACACTGAAGGCTGGTTGTCCTCAGCGGTGGTGAAGGTCTCTGAACGCTTGGTGGGGATAGCGGTGTTGCGCTCAATCAGCTTGGTCATCACGCCGCCCTTGGTTTCAATACCCAGGGAGAGGGGGGTGACGTCAATCAGCAGAACGTCCTTGCGCTCGCCCTTCAGCACACCTGCCTGCAGGGCTGCACCCATGGCAACAACCTCATCGGGGTTAACACCCTTGTTGGGTTCGCGACCACCGGAAAGTTCCTTGACAACCTCGGTCACAGCGGGCATACGGGTTGAGCCACCGACCAGAACGATGTGGGCGATGTCAGAAACCTTGACGCCCGCTTCAGCAATGACATCGTTGAAGGGCTTCTTGGTGCGCTCGATCAGGTCAGCGGTCATGTCCTGGAACTTTGCGCGGGTCAGCTTCTCATCCAGGTGGATGGGGCCCTCGGGGGTTACTGAGAGGTACTGCAGTGAGATGTTGGTTGAGGTAGCTGAAGAAAGTTCCTTCTTAGCCTGTTCAGCTGCTTCACGCAGACGCTGCAGGGCAATCTTGTCCTTTGAGAGGTCAGCGCCGGTCTTGGTCTTGACCTGCTCCAGCAGGAAGTCAACGATGCGCTGGTCCCAGTCGTCACCGCCCAGGCGGTTGTCACCTGAGGTTGCGCGCACCTGGATGGTTGAGAAGCCGTCTTCGTCCTTGCCAACTTCAAGCAGGGAGACGTCAAAGGTACCACCACCGAGGTCGAAGACCAGAATCAGTTCGTCTTCGTTGCCCTTATCCAGGCCGTAAGCCAGTGCTGCTGCGGTAGGTTCGTTGACGATACGCAGGACGTTCAGTCCGGCAATTTCGCCAGCTTCTTTGGTTGCCTGACGCTCAGCGTCGTTGAAGTAAGCAGGGACGGTGATCACTGCGTCGGTGACCTTGTCGTTCAGGTAGGCCTCAGCGTCGCCCTTGAGCTTCATCAGGGTGCGGGCTGAGATTTCCTGGGCGGTGTAAGCCTTGCCGTCGATGTCCTGGGTCCAGCTGGTGCCCATGTGACGCTTGACGGACGCAATGGTGCGGTCAACGTTGGTCACAGCCTGACGCTTTGCAACGTCACCTACCAGAACTTCGCCGTCCTTTGAGAATGCAACGACGGAGGGGGTGGTGCGGGCGCCTTCTGCGTTAGCGATGACGGTGGGTTCGCCGCCTTCAAGAACTGATACGACTGAGTTGGTGGTACCGAGGTCAATACCTACTGCACGTGACATGAGTGGTTACTCCTTCTATAGGTTGTATTACATTCGTGACATGAGTGAAGTTGAGCGGCAGGCACTCAACTTCGATGTCTTGATTAACATTCTGCACCCTCTTCGAGTAACTGTCAACAGAATTGAGTGAAATGGACTCAACTTTTTATTTATTAGGAGACTCAAGAGGGTGCACCTGCATCTAAAGAATTAACGCAAAAGCCCCGCACCTGTGTGAAGTGCGGGGCTTTCGTCATCTCGAAAGAGACCCAAGAAACTGAGCGCGGATGTTCTGACAGCTCACTGCTGTATGAGCCGGACCGCTTAGGTCTAGAACACCTTCAAGTGTGTGTGTACCTGTAAGACTATACACAGGTTAACCTTATTTTTCTGGCTGAAAACCCAGGTTTCCCCAACAAATTTCAGCACAAGGGCAGCAACCAGACACAAAAAACCGGTGGTTCTACACTGAGGTAAAGACCACCGGCTCTCCAAAGCTACAAGGCGTTAGAAACTACTTGGCTTCAACGAACTTACCGCCCAGGGCG
>JAUMUH010000005.1 GCA_030530765.1 Rothia sp. (in: high G+C Gram-positive bacteria) | reverse complement strand
CATAGAGGTTTATTCAAAAGAGGTCAGATGAGCCAGGCGAAACGAGTTGCACAGCCCGCCCGCTGGCGCGGGGCTGGCGTGAATCGCCTTGTGAGCGAAGCGAACAAGGCGAGAGGGTCGGCGGGCGGGTGTGTGCTCGTGTAGCTCGGTGAAATACCCTTTTGAATAAGCCTCATATCCTCAACACCATGCCGGAGGAACCGTGGCCCCACCAGCGCACAACAGGCCTTACTGATATGTACTGGTTTTAGTTCCGCCCATTTGACACTCTCTAGACGCACCCCACCTTCTTGGTGTTGCGGTTCACTAAACCCCCCCGGAGCGGTCTACTATTAAGGGGTGAAGCACGCACCCGTGCGCTCACACGTCACAAAGAAGTGATTGATACACAGTGAAAGGTAATCCCTTGCCCACGAACACCCGTTCACCCCAGTGGTCCAGCACCGAAGATTGGATCAAGGAATACTACCGCCACAGCTCAGCAGACGAGCTAGAAGGTATGACCGAAGAACAGCTCACCACCCTTGCCCGCACCCACCGCGATATTGCCGCTGTGCGCGCCCCCGGTCAAGCCCTCGTATCGGTGCGCAGCGATGACGCTGGTAGCACCCTCTACGTGGTCGTAGACGACACCAGCTTCCTCGTCTCATCCATCACCGCCCAAATCGCCGCCACATGGGGCGGCATCTCCGGTCTGATTCACCCCACCTTCCTCGCCCAGCGCAACAGCGCAGGTGAGCTAACTCAGCTCAACGGCACCGGCTCACCCCAGCCCGTGGTCAGCGGCGACACCGCAGCCCTACCCATCATCGGCAAAGACACCCACCTCACTGAAGGGGCAACCATTGAATCCTGGATCGCGGTGCGCCTGAGCACCCGGGTGGACGGCGGCGCTGAAGCCACCCTCGAAAAAGAAATTCAGGACGTCCTCACCGATGTGCTCAGAGCAGCCCGCGACACCGATGCCATGGCAGAGCGCGTCCTCGACATTGCCGACCAGCTCACCGAACTGTCCGGGGTAACCCTGGGCGGCGCTGAGCACTACACCGGTCAGCTCAACTCAGAAGCAGACCCGGTAACCCGCGTGGAATCCGTGCAGGAGTTCCTGCGCTGGCTTACCCGCGGTAACTTCCTCTTTATGGGCGTCAAAGAACGCGACCTGACCGGCAGTTCCGGTGACCTTTTGCTCACCGACCGTCACGGCAGTGGGCTGGGTATCCTCGCCGTCACAGAAGGGGCCGAACCCATCGTCCTGACCGGTCTCGGCCTAGAAAATGCCCGCGACCCCAAACCCCTCTACGTCACCAAGGCAAACTCCCGCTCCACCGTGCACCGCCACGAATACCTGGACTACATCGGGGTGCGCCGCTTTGACCGCTCCGGCAACATTGTGGGCGAGTACGTCATTCTGGGTCTCTTCTCACGCCAGGGCTACGCCCTGCCCGCCGTAGAAACCCCCATCGTGCGTGAGCGCATTGCCATTATGCGCCGCCACCTGGGCTACGCCCCCGGCTCTCACTCCGATAAAACCCTGGCCGGTGTCATTGAAGACTACCCCCGCCTAGAACTGCTGCACGCCGGTCTGGACGAGCTGACCGAAACCTTCCGCGGCATCATGGGCCTAGAAGAGCGCCGCACCACCCGCCTCTTCCTACGCCCAGACGCCTTTGGGCGTTTCGTCTCAGCCATCGTATTTCTGCCCCGCGACCGCTACAACACGCGGGTGCGCCAGCGCCTTGAAGCGGTCTTTGCAGACGTCCTGGACATCGAGAGCCTAGACTTTGAGGTCTACCTCTCCACCTCGTCCCTGGCACGCATCTTCTTCCGCCTGCGACTGAGCAACCCCAACGTCATCCCCGAGGTTGACACCCGCGAGATTGAGCGCCGCCTGCAAAAAGCCACCCGCTCCTGGGGCGAGGCAACCGCCGCAGCCCTTGAAGGGTCACTGACCGAGCAGGGTGAAAGCGCCGCTGCCGGGCGGGCTGTTGCCGGCGCCTGGGCAGAAGCCGCCCCCGCCACCTACCGCGCTGACTACGAGGTAGAAGAAGCCGTTGAGGACATCGCTATCTTTGAGTCCCTCACCGATGCAAAGCCCGCAGCTGTACGCTTTGCTGAGGTGCACGGGCGCACCCGCATCAAAACCTACCTGGCAGCTGCCCACACCCTCACCGAGTTGCTGCCCGTCATGCAGAACATGGGGCTGGTTGTTGTCGACCAGAAGCCCTACGACATCACCCCCGCTGACGGCCGCCAGTTCTTGCTCTACGACTTTGGCGTCACCCTACCTGAGGGCGCAGTGGCAGCTGAGGTGGCTGACCTTTACGAGTCAGCGCTGAACGCCTACCTGCTGGGCAAACGCGAGTCAGACAGCCTAGACCGGTTGATTCTTGCCGAAAAGCTCACCTGGCAGCAGGTGCGTATCTTCCGTGCCTACACCCACTACCTCAACCAGCTGGGTCTGGCATTTACCCCCGAGTTCATGGCAGATACCCTGCTGGGCTACCCGGCGGCAACCGCCCTGCTGGCACGCTACTTTGAGGTCAGCTTTGACCCCGCCGCCAACTTTGCCAGCCAGGACGTCCGCGAGCAGGCTCGTGAGCAGGTCTGGGCTGACCTGGGTGCGGTTCTCGATGAAATTCCCACCCTGGACGTCGACCGCTTCATGCGCTCCCTTGCCACCGTCATGAAGGCAACCCTGCGCACCAACGCCTACCTAGACCGCGACTCCCTGGCGCTCAAGGTCTCACCCCAGCAGATTGATTTTGCGCCCCTGCCGCGCCCACTCTTTGAAATCTTCGTCTACTCCCGCCGAGTAGAGGGCGTGCACCTGCGCTTCGGTTCCGTTGCCCGAGGTGGCCTGCGCTGGTCTGACCGCCGCGAAGACTTCCGCACCGAGGTGCTCGGCCTGGTCAAGGCGCAGATGGTCAAGAATGCGGTCATTATTCCTACCGGTGCTAAGGGCGGCTTCTACCCCAAGCAGCTACCCAACCCCGCCCTAGACCGCGACGCCTGGATCAACGAGGGCCGCGAATCCTACAAGGTCTTCATCCGCTCCCTGCTGGACGTTACCGACAACCTGGCAGTCGCAGCAGACGGCACCGAAACCGTAGTACGCCCCGAAGGCGTTATTGCCCGCGATGGCGAAGACTACTACCTGGTGGTTGCCGCCGATAAGGGCACCGCCTCCTTCTCAGATACCGCCAACGCCATCAGCCAAGAATACGGCTTCTGGCTAGGGGATGCTTTCGCCTCCGGCGGCTCAGTGGGCTACGACCACAAGGCAATGGGTATCACCGCCCGCGGCGCCTGGGAATCCGTCAAACGCCACTTTGCCGAGCTGGGCATCGACTGCCAGAGCCAGGAATTCACCGCCGTCGGTGTTGGCGATATGAGCGGGGATGTCTTTGGTAACGGTCTGATGCGCTCCCGCTCAACCCGCCTGATCGCAGCCTTTGACCACCGCGACATCTTCCTGGACCCCAACCCCGATGCCGCAAGCTCCTTCGAAGAGCGCGTGCGCCTCTACAACCTGCCCCGTTCCTCCTGGCAGGACTACAACCGCGAGCTCATCTCCGCAGGTGGCGGCGTCTACTCCCGCGGCGCAAAGTCCATCCCCATCTCACCCGAGGTAGGCCAGGCACTGGGTCTAGGGGAGGGCATCACCGAAATGTCACCGCCCGAGCTGCTCTCCGCCATCCTCAAGGCACCGGTAGATTTGCTCTACAACGGCGGCATCGGTACCTACGTCAAGGGCAGTACCGAATCCCATGCCGAGGTAGGGGATAAGGCGAACGACCCCATCCGCGTCAACGGGGTAGACTTGCGCGCCCGCATCGTGGGTGAAGGTGGCAACCTGGGCTTCACCCAGCTAGGGCGTGTTGAAGCAGCCCGCGCCGGGGTGCTCATCAACACCGACGCTATTGACAACTCAGCAGGCGTTGAAACCTCCGACCGCGAGGTCAACATCAAGATTCTAGTAGACCGCCTGGTAGCCCGCGGTGAACTGGCAGCTGAAGAGCGCGCCGCCTTCATCGAGGCCCAGCGCGAGGACGTCGGCGGGCAGGTTCTGCAGGCCAACCGCCGCCAGAACGTGCTACTGCAGGCGGAACGCCACGGTGTTGTGCCCGGCGTTGAGGTGTACATCCGCCTCATTCACGACCTGGAAAAGAACGCCGGGCTTAACCGCGAGGTTGAATTCCTGCCCACCGATGAGGTCATCCGTGAGCGTTTTGCTGCCACCGGTGAAGCTCTCAACGGCCCTGAACTGGCGGTGCTTGCTGCCTACGTGAAGATTCACCTGACCGAGCAGCTCGAAGCTACCGACCTTGCCGATGACCCCTACCTTGCACATGTGCTCACCGACTACTTCCCCCCTGCCCTGGTGGAGCGCTTCGAGCAGCACCTGGAAAGCCACCCGCTGCGCAAGCAGATTATCTGCACCCGGGTAGCTAATGAGCTGGTGGACCTTGCCGGTATCACCCATGTCTTCCGCGCGGTAGAAGAAACCGGTGTCGGTGTTGATGCAGTAGCCCGCGCCTTCTATGTTTCACGTGAAACTTTCGGCATAGGCAACTCTGCACGGTTGCATCGTGACTTACCTGCCGGCATTTCTCTGGACGCCTGGCAGGCCGTCATCCGCGACTGGCAGCGCGTGCTCGACCGCCTGGTTCGCTGGTTCGCTGCTGAACGCTCGGTTGTTGTTGGCACCCCCATTGCTGACCTCATCGAGCGCTTCTGCCCCGTAGCAGAACTCATCCCGGCACTGCCCGACTATTTCTCAGACGAAACCCGCGCCCGCGTGCGCGCCATGCGCAACCAGGCAGAAGAGTGGGGGCTACCAGAAGAGCTCACTGTCAACTGGATCCGCGAGTTTGAGGCCTTCGCCCTCATGGACGTGGTGCGCACCGCTGAAGCCAACGGGCTAGATGCCAAGCTGGTTGCCCGGGTCTACTACTCGGTCTACGACCGCTTCGCCATTGACCTGCTGCTAACCATCATCAGCAAGCTACCCCGCAATGACCGTTGGGAAACCCTCGCCCGCTCGTCCCTGCGTGATGACCTCTACGAAATTGCTGCGTCCCTGGCGCTCGCCGTAGTGCAGGAAAAGGGTGACGGTGTTACCGCCGGAACAGAAAACGGTGACCAGGCGGTACAGCGCTGGGTTGAATCTCACCCCGTGCGCATGGAACGCGTGGACGCTATGCTCGCTGAAATCACGGATGCCGCCCCCGGCGCGGACGGCCGCCCCCGCCTGGCAGTGCTACAGGTAGCTTTGCGCACCCTGCGCGGCGCCGTCAGTTAGGCACTGTAACATAAGCGCGAGGAAGGACTTATTGGTGGTTTTTGACCATAAAATCACCAATAAGTCCTTCCTCGCGATTTTTGATGGGGGAGTTATCCACAGATTCTGGAAGTTCCTTGAAACCTATCTTTCACCTTGTCACCATTAGTGCATGAACGATTTATGCAACAAGGACGGTGCGGTCCTCACCGAGCAACTAAAGAACAGTGGGTGGAGTGAATGGCATATTTACAAAAATCTTCAAACACACTCACGCGGTATCAGAGTATCGGGCGATGAAATAACAGAACCCGAACTTGCAGAACTCATCTGTGCTCTGAGTAAATCAACCTGTATCTCACACGTAACAGCTGCTCGTATTCACGGGCTAAGAGTTTCTTACCGTTTGCCACAGCAACTAGCTGGTGCAATCCATGTTCTATACGTCGGTTACGGCAACGGCGCCGTTAAACGTAAAGGTGTTAAAGGGTTTAGAACCAAGAAAATACAGCAAGATGAAGTGGTGAAATGGAGAGAAGGCTGGGTTACTAGTGTTGAAAGAACTATCTTTGATCTAGCAACCTACCTTGATCTAAGAGAACTTATTAAGGTCATCGACGGTGCAATTAACTTTCACACCGAAGGGTACAGCGCTGGAAAAACAGCGCAAACTAGCATTGAAAAACTAAGGGTAACCTGCAGTAACCACCCCGGTGAGCGCGGAGTGAAGAAGATGCGTTTAGCCCTTGAACTAGCTCGCGTCGGTTCTGACTCTGCCCTGGAAACAGAAACCAGGCTGGTACTAGAAGATTATGGTCTGAAAGGGATGGAACTTAACCGACCCATTTACTCACCCATCGGCGTCCTTCTATTTCAACCGGATATAGCTTTGCCGTTCTACAAAATAAGTATCCAATGTGAAGGTACTCATCATGACGCAGCGCAGCAGCGTATTCGAGATATTGAGCGTGCTCGCCGCACTCGTGAGGCGGGTTGGGTTGAAATTAGGGCTTCTATTAAAGACCTCAATGAATATGTTTTTGACAGCGACCGAAACGAGATGGTGCCACGCATTGTGGCTGAGGTCAGAAAAGCTATTTCTCTACGTCGCGAGGCAGGATTTATTTTTTGTTTAAAGGCGAAAAAACACCACTAAAAACTGCCACGCGCAAAGGTAAGATGGTGAAGGGTTTGGCGACCATAACCGGTACCCATATCTGCATCTGGTAGTCCTGGGCAGTGGGGTCACCGGGGCCATAAGCCTCAAACACCGGGCCGTTAGGCTTAAAGCCAGACTGGGGTAAGAAAGTGCCCATCAGGTGATCCACACCCGCCATGATGCTCATGGGTACCGGGCCCTCAACATGAGTGACCGCGAAATCCCCGCCGTCCACTTTCAAGGCATTCAAACCCAGCGCCTGAGCGGTCTCAAGGTTCTCAACCACAATACCCGCCATGTAATCAAACTGCCCGCTGGTATTCATGCCCACAATGACGCCCATAGAGTGAACCTCCGGCATGGTCACCCCGCGCGCCTCAGCGTGCTCGGTCAGCTTCTTCCACAGCGACCCTATGCCAGCACCCTGCTGCACAGTCTCACGGAAACCCGCGATAAAAAACTCGTCCTTGTGCTCTACATGCGCACCAATCATCAAAAACCTCTACTTTCCTTTCAAAAGACAGCTACTTACCCGAGCCACAACCGCAGGCGCCCCCGCAACAGCCCCCGCCACTTTTAACCGCAACAGAAGACCCGTCAGTGGGTATGCCGTCACCAAAATCGCCGCCCATCAGATTCACCCGGTTGCCAATATCAGGCCCGCCCACCGGGCGCTCAGCAACACCGGCCAAAACCGCGGCAAAACCAGCCGGTTCAGCCGCGGGTAGGGTGGGGACGTCCGCCCCGCCTGTGCCGCAGGCAGTGGCAGCTGCTGAAACCTTGGGCTGCTTCAGCTCCCCAAAGTGGGAGAAGCGGCGCAGCTGCTCTGCTGTTGGGTAGCCAAAGGACACCTTGACCTGACCCTCCACCAGCAAGATAGGCAGAACCTCAGTGCCGTTAATGGCGATTTGGTCAGCAACCGGCTCGCAATCGGTAAAAGCTGAAGGGTAGGAGTCGGTGGAGTAGACCGCGATATCAAGCCCTTCATCGAGCAGTGCCTGAGCCTCATCAAAGAAGCGGTTGCGGGCAGCGTCCTGCGGGTCAGCAGGGTTGACCCCGGCAGCGGGCACAAAAACCTCAAGCGGCGTTGAACCAATGCTGTCTTTAGCTTTTGCCATAGTAACTCCTTGACCTCACAATGCAGTACCCCACCAGCCTACGCTGGTGCCGGTACTCTCGCCAGATATTTCGCCGCCAGCTAGCCGATAAAGAGCTTACGCAGTGCCGAGCGCAGGGGGTGGTTTTCGCTCTCTTCTTCCTGGGCGGTGATGGTCTCTTGGGGGTGGATCTTTTTTGCCCGGGCGGCAATTGAGGTAGTGACTTCTTGCTCAGCTTCTGGCGCAGGCTCATTGGCGGCTACGGGGGCTGCCTGGTGTTTATCGTCAGAAGAGGGATCCGGTATAGCGGCCGTGCTGCCGGTAGCTGCAAAGAGGGTTGCGACGCTCGCGTGGGGGGTCGTTGACCGAATGAGCACGGGGGCAGCTGGAGCGGGGCGAACCTCCTGCACTGTAGGCTGGGCCGCTACGTGCGAGGCTTCTTGCGCCGGAGGGGCGGGCACCGACTCTACCACCGTGACGGACGCGGGAACAGTAGGGGCAGCTACCTTAGGCTCAACCGCCTCAGTAGGGTCTTCTGCCCTTAGCTGACCAGCGGTGATAATACCCAGTACGGTCTCATACCGTTGCTTGCCCGGGGCAAGAGCCCACCCTAAAAAGTTGGGCAGGGCAAGAGGCTCTACCTCACCCGCCCACGCAATAGTTTGAGCTAGCTGGTTCCCCTTAGATGCACCTACAGCTGCTGGTGTGCTGGGGGCAGCATCCGTGCCGTCAGAATAATTGCCGGTAACGAACTGCGCGAGTGAGTGCGCTACCTGCACCGGAACAGATGCCTCCCCCTTGCGCCGGGCAATAACCTGACCGGGCACACCGGCAGAAGCGGGTGCCAGGTCAAGGGCGTAGAGGTACTCGGGGTCATGAGCGATCTCTACCCAGTGGTCGTGCTTGAGCACTGCCTGCACCGCACTGTCGGTAGTTTCTGGGGCGCGCCAGGGGAAAGACTCGATAGCTGCGGCACCAAAATCTGCCTGCACGGGGGATGCAACAATCTGGTGCTGACCGCGCTCTGCCACCACACCACTGCGCACCAGGGCACGGTAAAACCTGAGTTCGGGGGTAAAGGTGAAGCCACGCCACCTCTCTTCAGCAGCAATTTCTGCCACCGAATAGCCTGACGAGTGCCCGCGCTCTAGTAGGGCAGCACGCAGCTGCAAGCCGTTAGCAGAAACAGGGGCTGCCTGGTGCTCTGCTGCCTCCTCGACTGCGCCCTCGTCCTCAACCGCTAAGGGAATCTGCTTAATGATTGCCTGCCCGCCGGGGGCAGCATTGATACGCACGGTGAAAGCGCCATCAAAATGATGGTTCTGAGCTATTTCGTAGATAGCCACAGTTGCTGAATACAGGTATTCTGCCGGCACTGAGGCGCTGGGTTGGCCGGTAACGGCGCAGGTGATGTCACTAAGACGGGTACGGTTAACCGTGAAGCGCATTTCTAGGGGCTGTGATGCCTGGTTAGCGTGCCACTGGGCAAGGCTACCAAGGGCTAAAAGATGCGATGGAATACCGGAGCGCGAATCAAAACTCATACCATCTATTTTTGCACGGTTTAGCGCTTCACCGGTGGGTCGCAGGCTGGCGCTATTGAGGGCTCTTATGTGGTTTCCCTGGCAGGTTTGTGGCGCTATGTTTCAGCAGATAGAAAGGCTCAGCCCGGTCAAGAGGGCGGCAAGACCCAGCTCAAAGGCTTCATCGTGGGGGCTTTGCCCTAGTTCTCTGAACCCCGCTGTCATGATTGGGTGGTCGGGCGCTTGTCGGCCGGGGTCAAAAATATCTGCCGGGGCATGGGTATCTGTTGCAGCCCCCAGCAAAAAAGCCTCAATTGCTTCTACGGTCAGTAGTGCCTGCCTGGGTTTCCAGCCAAAGGCTGTAAAGGCGGCGGTAACTTCTTCATACATAGCTAGGGTTGCCGGTGCCTGCCTAACGGGGGTAACCGCTAGGGCGGCGACCAGTGCCGGGGAAAGAGCAAAAGCCTGCCTGTAGGATCGAGCCCAAGCGCTGGTGGCGCTAACCCAGAGCTTGCGGCGTGCTTCTTTACTAAGTTTTGTGTCACTAACCTGGGTAGCGGCGTCCTTCAGGTCTTTTGTGCTGATGCCCTGAGCTACCCGGTCAGAAAGGGCGGCGAGGACGTCGTCGCGGGAGGAGACGTGGTTATAGAGGGAGGAGGGGGCTACACCCAGTTTTTTAGCCAGCTTCGCCATAGTGAAATCCCCGTTCTTAGCGAGGAGCTCTTGGGCTGCCAGGGTGATTTTAGGTAGGGTCAATAAGGACGCCAGTGGGCGCCCTGCGCTGCGGGAGGGGCTGGTCTTGTGGCTGGTCATAGTTACCACCGTATAAGAAAAGTTGGGTTGGTGGTGTTTGGCGTCTAAAGCTTCACATTTGGTGTGGTCTGCGATACGCTAAAACGAACGATATTCGTTTATTGGGGTGGGTCCCGATAATCAGTGAAAAGGAGAGGCTCATGGCTCCTCAAGAACTTACTCGTGACGTTGTTATTATTGGCGCCGGGCCTTCCGGTCTTACCGCCGCCTACCGCTTACAGAAGGCAGGGCACTCTGTTGCCGTCCTTGAAGCCCGCCACCGCGTTGGTGGTCGCACCTGGAACGGAGACATTAATGGGGCCTTTATTGAAATCGGTGGCCAATGGATTTCTCCCGACCAAACCGCTCTTTCTGCTCTGATTGAGGAGCTGGGGCTAGAAACCTTCTCCCGCTACCGCACAGGTGACCGTATCTACAAGACTTTGGAGGGTGAAGTAAAGCGCTACAGTGGCGACACCTTCCCAGTTGATGAAGCAACCGCTGCTGAAATGGATCGCCTCATTAAAATGATGGATGAACTAGTGGCAGAGGTGGACCCGGCGGCTCCTTGGGCTCACCCTCAAGCTAAAGAGTTGGATTCCATTAGCTTCCGCAGTTGGCTCAAAACCCATACTGATAACGAAGAAGCCCGTAATAACATCTCCCTCTTTATTGCCGGGGCAATGCTCACCAAACCAGAACACGCCTTCTCAGCCCTGCAGGCCCTGTTAATGGCAGCTTCAGCCGGTTCCTTCTCGAACCTGGTTGATGAAGACTTTATTTTGGATAAACGTGTCCTAGGCGGTATGCAGAAGGTCTCCTTGATCCTGGCCGAAAAAGTGGGTGAAGAGAATATTATTCTGGGTCACCCGGTTCGGGTGTTGCGCTGGCAAGAAGAAGGTGACTACCCCGTTTTAGTTGATGCAGAGAGCTTCAGTGAAAACGGCACCGCTAACCCGGACGGCGGGGTGAGGGTGCGCGCCAAGTATGCCATTATGGCGGTGCCTCCCAACCTCTACTCCCGCGTCCATTTTGTGCCTGCCTTGAACCGCCGTCAGCACCAGATGCACATGCACCAGTCCATGGGGCTGGTCATTAAGGTACATGCTGTTTATGACAAGCCTTTCTGGCGGGAGAAGGGGCTTTCTGGCACCTGTTTTGCTTGCCAAATCCTGGTGCTTTCCAATTTGGCGGGTATCGCCGTTGACTTCTTCTATCTTTTTCTCTCCCAGGTGCTAGGAGACCCAGATGTTGCAGACCTGGCAGCCAATAACCTCATCAACATCGCCACCTTTATCGCTTTTATGGCCTTTGGCTGTTACATCACCTACCGAGGTTTAGATGCCACCCAGAAACTCCAAACCGTCCTCATCATCTTTCAGTTACTTGTCCTTGCTCTTTTTTCTGCTGTTGCCCTCTACAAGGCAATCACTGGGACCGGTTTTGCGAACCTGGCCTTCAGTTTCAACTGGTTCAACCCCTTCGGTATTGGATCCTTCTCTACCCTGGCAGCCTCCATGTCCCTGGTGTTCTTTCTCTACTGGGGTTGGGATGCCGTGCTGACTATGAATGAAGAAACTGAAGGTAATCACACCACCAGTGGCACTGCAGCGGTCGGCACCATCCTCACCATCGTCGTCCTTTATCTTTTCCTCTCTGTGGGTACCCTGTCTTTTGCAGGTACCGGTGAGGACGGGTTGGGATTGGGTAACCCTGATAATCAAGAAAATATCTTTGCGGCTCTTTCGGGCCCTGTTCTTGGATCCCTAGGTATTCTCATGTCTATCGCCGTTATGGTAGCCGCCCTGGCCTCCTTACAATCGACCGCTGTATCGCCGGCACGCACCCTGCTGGCTATGGGCTACTACCGGGCGCTTGGCCCTAAGTTCGCCCAGCTCTCACCCAAATACCAGGCGCCCTCCTACGCCACTATTGCCTCCTGTCTCATTGCCACAGTTTTCTATGTGGTCATGCGTTTTATCTCCACCTCAGTGCTCTGGGATACCATTTCAGCCCTTAGCCTGATGGTCTGCCTCTACTACGGCATCACCGCTTTTGCCTGCGTCTGGTACTTCCGCAAAACCTCCCTAACCAGTGGCGCTAAGAACCTCTTCAATAAGTTCATCTTCCCCCTGCTCGGCGGGCTTATTCTAGTCATCTTCTTTGCGCAAACCTTCTTTGACTCCATGGACCCCGCTTACGGTTCTGGGTCAGAAATCGGTGGGTTGGGGTTGGTTTTTATACTTTCCCTGCTGTTGCTACTTCTGGGGTTTCTTGTGATGACCTACCAGCGCTTCAAGCGCCCTGACTTTTTCACCGGCAAGGTGCCTATGGACGTTGAACACATGCTAGATTTGCCTGAATAATATCCCATAACCCATCTAATGCACGGTGTAAGCCTGTGAGATAAGCTACCTTCAACCCCGCCTGCGGGTTTAAGATGGTCAGTAGGCAGAATGTATCTCACCCCGGCAAAGACGCCCAGAGACTAAAGAAAGGTGCACCTTTCACCATGACCGTAGATGTTCAAGAACTTCTGACCAAAGTGCCCACCGGCCTGCTCATTGGCGGGCAGTGGCGCAGCTCCTCTAGCGGGGAAACCTTTGAGGTTGAAAACCCTGCCACCGGCGACATCATTGCAACCCTTGCCTCAGCCACAGAGCAGGACGCCCTCGCTGCCCTGGACGCCGCCTGCGCAGCAGAAAAAGAAGCAGGGGAGCACGGCTGGGTAGCCACGTCCCCGCGTGAACGTGCCGAAATCCTGCGCCGCGCCTTCGAACTCGTTACCGAACGCGCTGAAGAATTTGCCACCCTCATGACTCTCGAAATGGGTAAGCCCTTCGCTGAAGCCCTGGGTGAAGTAAAGTACGGGGCAGAATTTTTGCGCTGGTTCGCAGAAGAAACCCCCCGCCACTACGGCAGGTCCCTCGACATGCCAGAAGGCACCCTGCGCATGATTACCCGCCACAAGCCTGTTGGCCCCTGCCTGCTGATTACCCCCTGGAACTTCCCCTTGGCAATGGGCACCCGTAAGGTGGCCCCCGCCATCGCAGCAGGCTGCACTATGGTGCTCAAGCCCGCGCGTCTCACCCCTCTCACCAGCCAGTACTTCGCCCAGACCCTTATGGACGCAGGTCTACCCGCCGGTGTGCTCAACGTCGTCTCATCAAAGTCCGCCTCAGCAATCTCAGAGCCTCTCATGAGCGATGACCGCCTGCGCAAGGTCTCCTTCACCGGCTCCACCGCCGTGGGTAAACAGCTCCTCGCCAAGGCGAGCGAAAAAGTACTGCGCACCTCCATGGAGCTGGGCGGCAACGCCCCCTTCATCGTCTTTGAAGACGCCAACCTCGACCAGGCAGTCGCCGGAGCAATGGCAGCCAAAATGCGCAACATGGGTGAAGCCTGCACCGCCGCCAACCGCTTCTACGTGCACGAATCAATCGCCCAAGAATTCTCAGAGAAGTTCGCCCAAAAAATGGCAGAACTCAAACTGGGCAACGGCCTCGAAGACGGCGTTACCTGCGGCCCCCTGGTCGAAAAGAAAGCGCAGGACTCCGTAGCAGAACTCGTTGAGGACGCCCTCGCCAAGGGTGCTTGCGCCCTGACCGGCGGAAAGCGCGGTGAAGGTGCAGGCTACTTCTACCAGCCCACCGTGCTGGTGGACGTGCCGGCAGATGCCCGTGTGGCGCGTGAAGAAATCTTTGGCCCCGTTGCCCCCATCTTCACCTTCAGAGACGAATACGAGGCATACCGCCTAGCCAACGACACCGAATACGGCCTTGCCTCCTACGTCTTCACCGAGAGTATTGACCGCCTCTACCGCGCCTCCGACCACCTAGAATTTGGCCTGCTGGGCTTCAATGCCGGGGTTATCTCTAACGCAGCAGCCCCCTTCGGTGGTGTTAAGCAATCCGGCATGGGCAGGGAAGGTGCGGCAGAAGGCATCGCCGAATACTCCTCTATTCAGTACATCGGCCTGCGCGACCCCTACGCCAACTAGTTCGTAAGAGGTGCTCGCCGAGCTCCACGAGCACATACCCGCCCGCAAGACCCTCTCGCTGGCTCGCCCCAGCTTCGCAGGATCAGCTGATTACGCTTGCTCTTGAGTGCTCGCACCCGCGGTGCTCCATCGCAGGCGATTCACGCCCAGCTCCGCTAACGCTTCGCTGATTCCGCATGGTTTTTCTTCCCTCGCGAGCTCGGAAAACCATGCTTCATCGGAACCAGCGGGCGGGGTATGTGTCCCGTTCCGCCCGGCTATCTTGCTTTTGCGAAGAAGAACTAAAAACCAAATCTTTTGTAATTACAGAAAAATATAAGGATAAAAATGTCTGAGATTACCTACCGTCTACCCCAGGAAATCAACCTCAACGGTGAGGTTCCCGGCCCCAAGTCAGCTGAACTTGCCGCCCGCCGTGAAGCCAACGTCCCGGCATCCGTAGCCTCCACCCTGCCCGTTTACGCCACTGATGCGGACGGCGGGGTCATCGTCGATGTGGACGGTAACTCTTTTGTTGACCTTGGTTCTGGTATCGCTGTGACCTCTGTTGGTGCCTCAGCCCCCAAAGTTGTTGAAGCGGTGCGCGAAGCCGCCACCCACTTCACCCACACCTGTTTCATGGTTACCCCTTACGAGGGCTATGTTGCTGTTGCTGAGAAGCTCAACCAGCTGACCCCCGGCAGCTTTGATAAGCGCACTGTGCTCTTCAACTCCGGCGCAGAAGCAGTAGAGAATGCCGTCAAGATTGCGCGCGCTGCTACCGGCCGCAACGCTGTGGTTGTTTTCGACCACGCCTACCACGGCCGCACCAACCTCACCATGGCACTGACCGCCAAGGCAGCACCCTACAAGCAGGGCTTTGGCCCTTTTGCCCCCGAGGTCTACCGTGCACCCATGAGCTACCCCTACCGCGACGGTGATACCGGCGGTAAGGAAGCTGCTGCCAAGGTTATCGACATGATTGAAAAGCAGATCGGTACAGAATACGTTGCCGCCATTCTGATTGAACCCGTGCAGGGTGAAGGCGGCTTCATTGTGCCCGCCGAGGGCTTCCTGCCTGAACTGGTGAGCTGGGCGCGCGAAAAGGGCATCGTCTTCATCGCGGACGAAGTGCAGGCAGGTTTCTGCCGCACCGGCACGTGGTTTGCCTCCGAACACGAAGGCATTGAACCTGACCTGATCACCACCGCTAAGGGTATCGCCGGCGGTATGCCCCTCTCAGCTGTTACCGGCCGTGCCGAACTCTTCACCAAGGTGCAGCCCGGTGGCCTGGGTGGCACCTACGGCGGCAACCCCGTCGCCTGTGCCGCAGCCCTGGCAACCATCGAAACCATGGAAGAATGGGACCTTGCCGCCCGCGCCGCCCGCATCGAAGACATCGCCCGCGAAAAGCTGGGCCCCCTGGTTGAAGAGCTTGATATTGTGGGTGAAATCCGCGGACGCGGCGCCATGTTCGCTATCGAATTTGTTGCCGACTCTGACTCCAAGAACCCCCACCCCACCGCAGCCAAGCAGATCGCGGCAGCCTGTGCTGAGCGCGGCGTCCTCATCCTGACCTGCGGCACCTACGGCAACGTGGTGCGCCTGCTGCCCGCCCTGACCATCAGCGAAGACTTGCTGAGCGAGGCACTAGATATTTTCGTAGAAGAAATCCGCAAGGTCGCAGCCTAAAAGTTGACCTCAGAAAGGGAGAAGCTAATGAGCTACCGTCTCGAAGACCCCACCACCGGCACAGTGCTACAAACCTTTGACACCATGACTGACCAGCAGGCGCAGGAGGCTATTGAAACCTCCCATGCAGCCTACCTCGCTTGGAGGTCAACCAGTGTTGAGGAGCGCGCTGCCATCGTCCACCGCATTGCTGACCTCTTTGAAGAGCGTAAGAACGAACTGGCAGAGGTCATCTCGCAAGAGATGGGCAAGCCCCTATCAGAGGGTGTTGAAGAAGCAGAATTCTCATCTGCCATCTTCGCCTACTACGCCGATATTGCAGCAGAGCACCTCAAGGACGAACCCATCCCCTCAAACACTGAGAACTCTGAGGCCTACATTCAGCGCAAGCCCCTGGGTGTGCTACTGGGCATTATGCCCTGGAACTTCCCTTACTACCAGGTAGCCCGCTTCGCAGCACCCAACCTCATGCTGGGCAACACCATTGTGCTCAAGCACGCCGAAATCTGCCCCAAATCAGCCCTGCTCATTGAAGACATCATGCTTGAGGCAGGCCTGCCCGAGGGTGTTTACAAGGCTGTCTTCGCTAGCCACGACCAGATTGAGCAGATGATTGGCCACCGCCATGTTCAGGGTGTTTCACTCACCGGCTCAGAGCGTGCTGGCGCTATCGTCGCCGGTATTGCCGGGCGCAACCTCAAAAAGGCGGTGCTAGAGCTGGGTGGATCCGACCCCTACATCGTGCTCGATGCCGCCGACGTGGCGCAGGCAGCCAAGGACGCCTGGGCATTCCGCATGTACAACACCGGCCAGGCGTGCAACTCCAACAAGCGCATGATTATCATGGCAGATATCTACGATGAGTTCGTGGCTGAACTGGTCAAACTTGCTGAAGCTGCCAAGCCTGCCAAACCCGCAGAAGCCGGTGAAGGTACCTTCACCCCGCTGTCATCCCGCGCCGCTGCCGAGGGGCTCAAAAAACAACTGGACGCCGCCGTGGCAGCAGGCGCTACCCTGCAAGCGGGTGGGCAACTGCTTGATGACACAAGTGCCTACCTGAGCCCCGCCGTCCTGACCGGTGTGCCGGTCGGTTCTGAGGTCTACTATCAGGAGCTCTTTGGCCCGGTTGCCACCGTCTACCGGGTAGAGAGCGAGGGGGAGGCTATCGAGCTGGCAAACGACACCCAGTACGGTCTGGGCGGGGCAGTTTTCTCACAGCACGAGACGCGCGCCAAGGAATTAGCACAGCAGATTGACGCGGGAATGGTCAACGTTAATACTGCCGCTGGCGAAGGGGCTGAGATTCCCTTTGGCGGGGTGAAGAACTCTGGCTACGGCAGGGAGCTAGGCCCCTATGGCATGGACGAATTCGTGAACAAGCGCCTCTACTTTGTGCAGAAGTAGGCTCCCGTAAAAGGGTCTCTCAGCCACCTGAGTGCCGCCATAAAAATAGAGTGTGCGATGCAAGATTTAGGGGTTGTGGGTTCATTGGATGCTAGAAGAAGTAGCTAAATTTCTTATAAAATGCTCACTGAGGCCTTCATTACACCACGTTCATCGATGACGCTCACATCAAAGAGAAAGAGGGGGGCTGTAAAGCTCATGAAGAAACAGATGGTAACTACTGCAGGGCTGCTGGGTCTTGCCCTGGCTCTTGCCGGGTGTATTAATGTCTCATCACAGGAGCCTGCCGAGCAAAAACCCACATCGATTGCTGTTTAGACCATTGAGGGTGGCACTGTTGAGGCCACTGCTGAAGCTACCGATGGGAACACTGTAAATGCTAGTGCGGGGGGGGGCACTGAAGTAGCTAGTAGTGAGGCTAGCACCTCATCCGCTGCTGCATCTAGCTCTAGCACTGGTAAACCCCAGGTGCCCGATGCTTTCCCTATTGACGAGTACCCCTTCCCTGAAGATGGTCAACTTGACACTTATGGTTTCAGCGATGGTGTTCATGGTGTAACCATGGAAGGTGTGTCTGAAGAAGGAGCTAAAAAGCTCATAGCAGATGTTCTTGCTGCTGGCTTTGAGCGCTCTGATGAAACTGTGTATAGCGACCAAATCGTTGGTAGCTACACCAAGGACGACACGCGAATCGATATCAGCTGGTACGGGGATGGTCAGTTGGTTTACAGCATTACACCTGCTGATGCCACCAGCGAAGACACCAACTAAAAGCACCGCTGTGCATAGCCACTGACCCCTGGGGTAGGTAGATTCTCTACCTACCCCAGGGGTTGTTTTCTGAATAAACCCCAATAAGCTTCTGTGCGCTTTTATGCCCTGCTCAAGCCCCTCCGTCCTGCCCGGTGGGCAAAAGCATCAAGAATAGTGGGCAGTGCCAGCAACGTCTTCTATCCCGCAATCTTTGGCACCAGAGCTACCTTGACGGTGCCCCGATTGCGCTGAGCAGAGCGGCGTGATGCCGTGGGGTTACGGTGCACCCACCGATGCTCCCGGTATTCAAGGTGGACCATGCCATCGTGCTTTCCTCTTTCTATAACTTTCTGCCCTTAGTGGGAAAATTCTGCCCAATTTTCCCATTAGTGGGCATATTGGGAAAATCTCTGTTCATTTTCCCGCTAAGGTAAAGGGATGTTCTCACTTGCAATTACTGATATTTTCCGGGCGCAGTACCTATGATGAAATTTTTTGGTTAAATGGAGCAAAGAAAGGGCAGGTTTCCTTGTCATCACAAGAAAACCTGCCCCCTTTGGGTAGTGGGAACCGCTAGGAGTTAGCGCGGGTCAGCGCCGCTGCAACGTCCGCAAGCAGGGCGGGAACGTCGTCCTTATTCATGAGGATCTCCATGAAAACCAGCTTGTCGCGGGTTTCTTGGGTGAGGCGGGTAGCCTCCAGCAACTCGGCACCGGTGCGTACCTTGAGCATCAGCACCTCATCCTCACTAGCGCCCAGCGCGGCGGGGATCAGCTGCCAGTTGTAGGTGCGAATATCGTTATAGGGCTGGGTGGCACCGTGAATAGCACGCTCAACGGTGTAACCATCATTGTTAATGAGCACCACCACCGGGTTAATCTTCTGCTCCAGCATGGTACCCAGCTCCTGAATGGTCAGCTGCGCTGATCCGTCACCAATCAGCAGCACACCGCGGGCGCCCCTATCAGCAATGGCCGCACCCATCATGGCAGGCAGAGTGTAGCCAATAGAACCCCACAGGGGCTGACCAATAAACATGGACTTCTCAGGGAAACAGCGGGAGGCCATACCAAAGAAGGAGGTGCCCTGGTCGGCAACCACAATATTGCCGGGAGTCAGCGCCTTAGACAGTAGTGACCAGAGGACGTCCTGGGTCAGCGGGGCCTCCAGGTCAACCTCGTCGTGGGGCCCCTCGTCCCAGTCAGCCAGCGGCTGGGGCACCGCGCCAACTTCAAGAGCAACCTCACGCACAATATCAAGGGCTGCATCCAGGGTCAGCGGGGCGTAGGTTTTCTTGCCAATACGGGCGGTCTGGGCGCCCAAGAAAACGGTGTTCTCAGGCAGGTTCTGTGAGAAACCGGCGGTGGTGGTATCGGTGAAAGTAACACCGGCAGAAATCAGCACTTCAGCCTCTTCAACAGCGCTCTTGGTGCGCTTGGACGACACAACGCCGCCGTAAATACCGGCAAACTCAGGTTTGGACTCATCCACCGGGGTCTTGCCCCACATGAGGGTGGCGTAGGGCAGCTTGGTTGCCTCAAGCAGCTCGGTCAGGTTGCTTTGCGCACCCATACGGTGAACCAGCAAATCAGCCAGCACGGCGGTCTTCTTGCCCGCAATGACGGCGGCAAGATCAGCACGGAAAGCATCACGAGCACCAGCAGAAGACAGCTTGACAGGAATCTCAAGCGGTGCAGTAGGCTTCTCAACCTCAACACGGGCAACATCGGTTGCCAACAGAACATAACCGGGGCGCTTATGAATCATCATCTCGCGCAGCACACGATCAATCTCGCTCACCGCAGTAGCATGCTCCAGATTAGCGGTGGTGCAAGAAACCTCAGCGGCCATACGGCTAAAGTGAGTGAAATCCCCATCACCTAGGGTGTGGTGCATGGTCAGGTGCGCCGCCTGAGCGTCCTTAGAAGGCGCACCCACAATGTGCAGCACCGGCACATGCTCAGCATAAGAACCAGCGGTTGCGTTAATAGCAGACAGTTCACCCACGCCGTAGGTGGTCACCAGGGCACCAATACCGTTCACGCGGGCGTAGCCGTCTGCCGCATAACCCGCGTTGAGCTCGTTGGCGTTACCAACCCACTCAATACCCTCATGGGCAACAACATGGTCAAGGAACTGCAGGTTAAAGTCCCCCGGCACGCCAAAAATATCGCGGACGCCCAGCTCAGCTAGGCGGTCAAGGAGGTAGTCACTAACGGTATAGGTCATGGTGCTGGCCTTTCTATCGCAAAAACCCACAGGGGTGGTGTAGGTCTCAAAAAGTGGGGTTGAGAAAATCATACGATACCGCCCGCCCAGAGTGGTAAAAAAGCGCCCCTCTGCGCTGAAACCTGCCCGTGCGTGTCCTTAGATGACACGGGTTAGAGTGGTAAGCATGACTGAAGACATTCTAGGAGCCCCCTACACCCGCGAAACCATCGACCTTGGCAGTGATGCTGAAGGCCCCCTTTGTGCAACCCTGGTGCACCGCCCAGCTGAAAACCCAAGCGAAGCAGAAGGTGCCGGTGCCGTGCTCTACATCCACGGCTTTGTGGACTACTTCTTTCAACGCGAACTCGGTGACTGGTGGGCCACCCAGGGCTACGACTTCTACGCCCTAGACCTGCGCAAATACGGGCGCTCACATCGGGAGGGGCAAACTCTCTACTGGGTAGAAGACCTCTCAGATTATGACCTTGAAATCAACAAGGCATGGCAGGTGATCACCCGGCGGGACGGGCACAGCAGGGTTGTGCTTACCGCCCACTCCACCGGCGGGCTGATTGCCCCGCTCTGGGCAGAACGCAATCAGCCTAAAGAGCTAGCGGCAGTCATCCTCAACTCTCCCTGGCTCGACCACTTTGACCCGCCCCTAGTGCGTTGTGCTATCACCACCGCCGTTACTGCCCTGGCAAAGATTGCCCCGCGCACCGTCGTCTTGTGCCCCCAAGAAGACCCCGCCGCTGAGAGCCTGCACCAAGATTTTGGTGGGGAATGGGGGTTTGATGCTCGCTGGAAGACCTTTGACTTCCCGCCCATCTACGCCGGCTGGTTGGCTGCTATCCGCCGCGCCCAGCGGCAACTGCACCGGGGGCTGAACCTGCGTGTTCCCGTGCTGGTGCTCTCATCGGCCCGGTCTGGGCGCATGAAAACCCGCACCCAAAAACACGACTTTGACGCCGTGCTCAACGTACACCATATCCGCCGCTGGGCACCCACCCTGGGGGTCAATGTCACCAGCCAGGTGATTGAGGGGGCAGTGCACGACGTCTTTCTCTCACCGCCAGAAGTGCGCGCCCATGCCTACCAACGCATGGGTGAGTGGGTGAAACGCTACCTCTAAACTACTGCCCCAGCATTGCCAGCGGTATGACGTATATACCATCGGCACGCCGGTAAGCCCCCTGACCTGCGGTGATGACAACGGAGTTCACAACTCTGTCGGGCAACTCCTCCTTAAGCCAGTTCAGGTGGCGAACATCCTTATCAGTGGGGTTTCCCTTGAGCTTTACTTCAATAGCAATCAGCTTGCCATCATGCCGTTCAACGAGTAAGTCAACTTCTCGTGTGCCCGAATCTAAACGCAGGTGACTAACCTTGGCTTCCACGGTCTGAGCAATAACTCGAACGGTCAAGGTAACAAGCGCTTCAAAAAGTGGGCCAAACAGATGGCTGCCAGTCTCACTCATTAAAGAATTCTCATCAACCTGCAGAAGGTGCGCGCTCAAAGCCGGATCTGCCAAATGGTGCTTAGGCGCTTGCTGCAAGCGCTTGAACTGGTTATTAGCGGGAACCCAGCCCGGCACAGGGTCAAGTAGCCAGAGCTTTGAAAGATGCTCCCTGTAAGTGCGCGTGGTCGTGGCGCTGGGCTGTGTTCCTTCTGGCCCTACCGCAGCATTAAGAAGCTTGCTGTAAGAAGTGGTAGTTGACTCTGCAGCGGCATATGCTGCAAGCCACCTACGCAGAGATTCTGGGTGCCTTACTTTTGCCCCAATGTCAGGGATGTCCCTGTCAATAACGCGGTGCAGATAGCTATCAAGCTGTTGCCGGCGCACCCTAGGAGGAAGCCCCGTAATACCGGGAAAACCGCTCGCCACGATAGCGTGTGCATAGTCCTGAACGTTTAAGGGCGAAGGGCTTTTGGGAAGAGCTATGCCCTCACCGTTGAGTAACTGTGTGAAAGAAATGCTGGGGCTGCTACCACTTCGCTCGTGTAAGCCCATGGGGCGCATACGTAGTGAAACAATCCGCCCAGCACCGCTGTGTGACCCTTGTGTGTCATAGGGGGTGGCTGATCCTGTCAATAAATACGAGCCCGCAGGGGCTTTGGAGTCAACCTTGCGGCGCACTATGTCCCAGATTCTAGGGAAATGCTGCCACTCATCGAACAGTAAAGACTCTTCGGAATACGCATCGAGGTTGAAGTCATTGTGTAGGAGGGTGCGGGTGAAATCGTCGTCAAGATTGAGGACTTTGCTGACCCGGCGAGCTGCGGTTTCAGTTTTCCCTACGCCTTTGGGGCCATCAAGAGCTATGGCCGGTAGGTAAGGTAGGAGCTCATCCAGCTCTGTGTCAATTGAACGACGTAAATAGGTCATGTTTAAAAAATAACACCCCCATACGCTGAACTGTTCCATTTTCGAGTGCTGAACTGTTCCATTTTCGAGTTTATTTGCTGCGCCTTGCGCCGCAGATAGGGGTTAGTCTGCCCTACCTAACCTGCACCTTAGCAGAGTGGACGCCGGGGCTAACCCTTAGCTCGCTGGTAGCAAGCTCTCAGCCGGTCTACAGTGAAACCTATGACAGCAGAACAGTACACCCCGCACGCATCCGAAGCCCACCAAATGGGCAGCTACCAAGAAAAGCTCAACCGCCTGCGCGCCGCCGTCCTTGGCGCTAATGACGGCATCGTTTCAGTAGCGGCAACCGTGGTCGGTGTTGCCGGTGCAACCACGTCAACTGCCACCATCGGCTTAGCGGCCGCCGCAGCAGTTGTTGGTGGTGCTATCTCAATGGCACTGGGCGAATTTGTCTCTGTATCCTCCCAGGTAGACAGCCAGGTAGCGCTGATCGCCAAGGAAAAAGCTGAACTGCGCGACATGCCAGAACACGAGCTTGAAGAGCTCACCCAGCTACTGCAAGAGCGCGGTATCTCCCGCGACACCGCCCACAAGGCAGCCGTTGAGATGACCGAGAAAAACGCCCTGGCAACCCACCTGCACTTTGAGCTGGGCATTGACGAAGAAGAAACCGTCTCACCCTGGTCTGCCGCCTTTGCCTCTGCCGGTGCCTTCCTGGTTGGTGCTCTGCTGCCCACCCTGCTGATTCTGGTCTTCCCCGAATCCATCCGCATCCCCGTCACCTTTGCCGGTGTGCTGGTTGCTCTGGCTATCACCGGTGCCCTAGGTGCTAAGTGGGGCGGATCCCCCAAGCTTGCCAAGGCAGCAACCCGCGTGGTGGTCGGCGGCGCCCTCGCCCTGGGCGTCACCTTTGCCGTTGGCTCCCTGCTGGGCGCAAGCGGCGTGATCTAAACCCTGAATTGCTGACTGCAAAGAAGGACGCCTACCCAACCTTTCCTGCCCTAGGGCAAATGCGGTGGGGTAGGCGTCCTTTCTTGTGCTGATAGTAGTGATTAGAGGGTGACGAAGGTTTTAACGGCTTCACGGTCAGCCATAGCACGGTAGCCCTCAGCGATATCATCGAGAGACACGACCTTGTTGAAAACCTTACCGGGCTCAATTTCGCCCTTGTAAATCAGATCAATCAGATGAGGTAGATACTTTCGAACCGGCGCAGGCCCGCCCATCAGGTGCACCTCTGAGAAAAAGAGGGACATGCCATCAAGCTTCACATCGTGGGAAACACCCACATAACCGATATGGCCACCGGGGCGGGTAATGGCTACAGCGGTTTCCATAGACTGCTGGGTGCCAACCGCTTCAACCACAGAATGAGCGCCAAGCCCACCTGTCATTTCTTTAATCTTGGCGATACCTTCTTCGCCACGTTCTTCAACGATATCGGTGGCACCAAACTCGCGTGCTAATGCCTGGCGGTCAGCATGGCGGCTCATAGCAATAATGCGTTCAGCGCCCATTTGTTGAGCTGCCAGAATTGCCATTAGTCCCACGGCGCCGTCGCCCACAACCACAAGGGTTTTGCCGGGGCCAGCCTGCGCTTCATCGGCGGCAAACCAGCCTGTGCCAAGAACGTCAGAAGCTGCCATAAGGTGCTTAAGCTGCTCATCAGTGGGTTTAGCGGGGGTCGTGACCAGGGTTCCATCTGCCAGCGGCACGCGTAGATATTCAGCCTGTGCGCCGTTGATGAAACCGCCATGAACGCAACGGGACGGGTAGCCACTTTCACAGATTTCACAGGTGTTATCAGAAAGGCAGAAGGAGCCAACCACAAAGTCGCCCACCTTAACGTTCTTTACCTCAGCACCAACTGCCTCAACTACACCCACATATTCGTGGCCCATGGGGGAGCGGCCTTGCACCGCGTCATCACCTCGGTAAGACCAAAGATCTGAACCACAAACGCAGGTTGCTGCTAGCTTGAGCACAGCATCGGTGGGGTCAACAATGGTGGGTTTCTCTATTTCTTCTACGCGTACATCGCGCTCGCCGTAGATAAATGCTGCCTTCATGGGGGTCTCCTGAATTGTGAAGGGGTAAAGTACTTTAAGCTTACGGAAGTTAAAGCGCTTGAAGTCTAGCCTGAAGTAAGGTGATTTAGGCTATAAATTTTTTGATTTGCGAAGTTAAAGTTCGGTGATCGAAGGCAGTCGCCCGGATGCTACCGGGGTGTGGTCTTTCCCGCAGGACGCCGGGGGTGAGGCGAGCAGTCATGGCTTAGGTTAGTCACGGAGAATGTCTGGGAGCATGCCAAGGGTATCGAGCTACCGAACCACATAGATACTGATGGGGCTACCCATAAGATTGGGCGAGTACTTACGTTCGCCCGGAACCTTGCGCAAGATATTTCGCTCTACCATACGCGAGAGTTTCTGGCTGCGCGAAGCCGATGACCCTGGCAAAATCTGTGCGAAATCTCCAGCCTTTGCTTCGCCTAGATGTACGGCTAGAAGTAGAGCTTCCATCTCCTGAGCGCTAATAACAGCGTTGGCAAGGGCAAGTTTTGCAGCGGGCTCTATAAGTTCCTGCGTTACGCTCATCGGGTTGCTCAAACGAATAATATTGCTCAAGTCTGCTTCAAGACCGGATAGCACATAGGTGCACCAGGTCATCAAATCATTATGTAACGAATAAACCTCTTTATATGGATTTCCCATTATTTAAGGAGTGTGCCATGGAATGGCTTGTCAGGGCGTGCTTGTAAATTTTTCTATAAAGCCATTATTTAATTTCACCCCCGAGAAGGATTTAAGGATAGCCTAAAGAACATGACCCACCCAGCCCCCACCCAACCGCCAGCTCCCGTGCGCATTGACGCCTGGCTGTGGGCGGTACGCATCTTCAAAACCCGCTCCCTAGCGTCCGATGAAGTAAAAGCCGGTCACGTGCGCCTCAACGGCGCTCACACCAAACCTTCACAAAAAATCAAACCCGGCGACACCGTGCGCGTACGCTACCCCGGCTGGGAACGCGTCTTCATCGTGCAAAAAACCATCAGCAAACGCGTGGGTGCATCCGTGGCGGTCACCTGCTACCAAGACATCTCAGGACCCAAACCCGCCTATCTGAGCTCCGGCGCTCTGCCCCGACGCGACCGCGGCACCGGCAGACCCACCAAAACCGAGCGCCGCGCCCTCAACAAACTGCGCGGCTACGAAAAAGAATAAAAACCAGCCGCACCCCGCCGTCCTGCCCTGAAAGTAATACGCCCATGACCTTCACCCTGCGCCCCGCAACCCTAGCCGATGCATCTGCCCTCTCAGCCTTCGCCAGCCAGAACTTCCCGGATGCCGCCCCCGCCGTGGTGCCCCGCGACGCCGTAGCAGCCTTTGTTGCTGCAAGCCTGAATGAAGAAGCTGTCGCCCGTTATATCAAAACCGGGGCTTACAGATTTACCCTCGCCGTCAACCAAGAAGGCGAGATTATCGCCTACAGCGGCATTGATACTCGGGAACCCCAGCCCGCCGAGGTGCCCGGCAAGGCCGCCTACCTGAGCAAGTTCTATGTGGGGGCAGAAGCCCGCGGCACCGGCGTCTCACATGCGCTCATGCAGGCAGTCATCGACGAGGCGTGCGCCACCGGGCATGACGGGCTGCACCTGGGCACCCACAGGGAGAACTACCGCGCCCAAAAATTCTATGAGAAGAACGGTTTTGTAAAGGTGGGTACCCGTCAATTTGAGCTGGCAGCGGGTATTTGTGGGGACGACTTTATCTACCACCTACCCATCCCAAAGGAGGGTATGATTTCTTGAGGGTGCCGCCAGATGACTCATTCGCTTCTTAGCGGCGGCATATCAAGGGGAATCATGGATTTTGAAGTTCGCGCTCCACGTGCAAGTGAGGCTCTGGCGTGGGAGAAGTTGCGGCTAGTTTCGTGGCGTAAAGCCTACGCCGCTGATTTTGCTGCCTCAATCTTTGCTAAACAGGAGGCTCAGGCACCTGCCCGCGCCGCCGGATTCGCTGAGTGGCTGGCTGCCACCGGGGACACCGGGCAGGATGTGCAAGAGCAGTTAGGGCAGACCCGCAAGGCGCTGGTTGCAGTGCGCAAGGACGGCGGCACGTCAGTTGATATGCCGGAGGTCGGCTCCCTGCTGGGGCTTGCCTACACCACCTGTATGCCTTACGAAACCCAGAGGCTAGAGATGCTCTACCTGCTACCTGAAGCCTTTGGCACCGGTGTTGCGCACGCCCTGCTGACCGGCGCACTCGAACCCGGCAAGGCTAAACTCGAGGTGCTTACCACCAACACGCGGGCCATTAGGTTCTATGAAAAAGAGGGCTTTGAGATTGCCGGCACCGATGAGTTTGCCGGGTACAAAACCTACATTATGAGACGCTCCTAGCCTCTACCTGAAGGTGCTTCTCTGAGCTTTGCTAGGCTGAAAGTTATGGCTTCTTCACGCGCACCTGGCACCTTAGTCTCTGCCCCACCCCGCAGCCTCAACCGGCAGATTCTGGCCTTGGCTGTACCAGCCTTTGGCGCGTTGATTGCTGAGCCCCTGCTGGTGCTGGCAGATTCTGCTATCGTGGGGCACCTGGGCAGCACCCCTCTAGCAGGGCTGACCCTGGGCTCAACCGTGGTACAAACCGTGGTGGGTCTTATGATTTTTCTTGCCTACGCCACTACCCCCGCCGTTGCCCGAGCTTTTGGTGCCGGTGACCTACCCGCAGCCTACCGTGCCGCCCGCAACGGTCTATGGGCTGCACTGGGGCTGGGGGCGCTACTTGCTGCCCTGTTTGTGGTAGCCGGGCGTAGCGTCCTGACCGCTCTTGGCGGTAGCGGGTGCATGCTGACCCATGCTCTTGCCTACCTACTGCCCTCCCTGGCGGGGCTGCCCGGTATGCTGCTGGTGCTGGCTGCCACCGGCGCACTGCGCGGCTTTCAAGACACCAAAACCCCGCTCTACGTTGCCACAGCAGGTGCCGCCATTAACGTGGTGCTCAGTTGGGTGCTGGTCTACCCGGTGGGGCTGGGCGTTGCAGGCTCTGCTATCGCTACCGCCGCCGTCCAATGGGGTATGGGCCTGGTGCTCAGCGCCAAGGTGCTGCGCGGGCGGGGCACCCACGGGGTGGGGCTTGCCCCTGATCTCGCCGGGTGTGTTGCTGTTTTTAAGGTAGGATCCTGGCTCATGCTGCGTGCCCTCTGTATGCGCGCCGCCCTGCTGGCCACCGTGGTTGTGGCTACCTCCCAGGGCACAGAAAACCTTGCCGCCTACCAGCTGACCCTCAGCTTCTTCAGCCTGCTCGCCTTTGCTCTTGACGCCCTAGCTATTGCCGCTCAGGCGCTGCTGGGCAAGGAGATGGGGGCACAAGACGTGCAGAGCGCAGCCGGACGCACCGCCGTGCACCACCTCAAAAACCGGCTGGTGCGCTGGAGCCTGGGGTTTGGGTTATTCACCGCCCTACTAGCTCCTGCGGTTGGTTTTAGCCTCGCCTGGGTGTTTACCCCCGATGCACAGGTGCAACACCTCTTCACCCTTTCCCTCATCATCGTTGGGGTGGGGCAGCCGATAGCAGCCTACGTCTTTATTCTGGACGGCGTGCTCATCGGTGCCGCAGACATGCGCTACCTGGGGCTGGCGTCCGTCTTTACCCTGCTGACCTACCTGCCGGTGCTCGCCGCTCTGCATTTTTGGTTCACCGGGCAGGGTGCCGCTGCCCAGGCGTCCTTGGCAACCCCTGCCTACCTGCTGCTCTGGTGCGCCTACGCCCTCTGGTACATGGGCGCCCGCGCCCTAACCCTCTGGTGGCGTGCCCGCAGCGGGGTCTGGGTGCGCTAGAGCTTTCCTAGAGCGACTTTGTACCACTCTGCTAAACCTTTGTACCAATGGGGTGGGGTTTGTACCGGTAGACTACCGGTACAAACCCGTCTGCATTGGTACAAACTATAAATGCAGTGGTACAAACTCCGGGCGGGACGGCGGGGTTAAAGCAACCCGCCCAGCAGCTCCTCGACGCGGTGGGTCTGCCCGGTTTCGTTGAGCACCTCAATCAGCAGATTCAGGGCAGCTGCCTTAGACTCTCTGCGGTCAGCAGCCCCAAAGGCAGCCACAGCCGCCTCAAGCGCCCGGCTTGCTGCCGCGGCGTCCTTAGCTTCCCAAGCTGCCTGACCAGCCAGCAGCCAGGAGGAACCAGCACGGGCACCCTCCCCAGCCTTC
The DNA here is from genome assembly GCA_030530765.1 of Rothia sp. (in: high G+C Gram-positive bacteria). Classification (GTDB taxonomy): domain Bacteria; phylum Actinomycetota; class Actinomycetes; order Actinomycetales; family Micrococcaceae; genus Rothia. Next base: position 6,688 of record JAUMUH010000005.1, on the reverse strand, counting down.
TCATACACCTCAGCTACCTCAGCAGCCAGGCGCGCAGCGTCCTGCCACTGCCCCAAGGCAGCAAAAGCACGGGCAGCCAGGTCGCCAGCGCTCAGCACCAGCATGCTGGCATTCTTCTGAACCCAAGGTTGCGCCCCAGCAGCCTGCGCCGCAGTCAGTTCGCGCTCAGCAACCTGCCCGGCAGTATCAAGCGCCGTAGCAAGTCCCTGCACGTTACCGGCAGTCTCAGCCACCTCACCCCATGCACGTGCTACCGCTAGCAGCAGCCGGGCAGCAGACCCACCACTCACCAGTAGAGGCCAGGCGCGCTCAAAAAGCTCAAGGGCGCGATCGCGCTGCCGCAAACCAGCCAGTGCCCGGGCAGCTTCAGCAAAGAAACACCCCGCCTGAACAGAGCGCCCGGCAGCTTCTTCTGTCGCCCCTGCACGCTCGTACCAGTAGGCTGCCTGCACCAGGTCACCGCCAGCTAAAAAGCCCTCGGCAGTGGCAGCCGGGTCAGACTCATCAGCGCTGGGGGTAGGCGGCCAGGGCTTCCCATCCACGGTAAAACCCCCGGTGGGACGCGCCGCATCTGTTTCATTTACCCCAGCAGCGGCGTCCAACCCGCCGCTTTCACCCGCAGCAGCCGAGCCGCCAAAATTTACAGCGCTAACCAGCACCAGGTCGGTCAGGCGAGGCTCCTCCTGGGCAGCCTCTAAGGCCTCGGTGAAGCGGCTGTTACCTGCCCGCGCGTCAAAAGCAGCTGCCAGCGGGGCAGACTCATCTAGTGCCCAGCGGTAGAGCTCAGCTAGGGTAGCCCCCTGTGCCAGCCCGGTTTCAAGCTGACCATGCTCTTCAACCGCCCAAGCCAGCCCAGCAATCAGGTAGCGCAGAAAGCTGCGGTTGCTGCCTGGGTCATCGGTAAGGCGCAGGGCGCGCTGACCCTGCCGCACCAGCAGGTCAAGTGCCTCAGCCAGCTGCCCGCCGCGCGCTAGGACCTCAAACTCTAGACCCAGGTCGTCAGGGTCATACTGGTCGCGGGCTGCCTGGGCGCGCGCCAGGTGCTGACCGGCTGCCACGCCGTCGCCCAGCTCCAAATATGCCAGTGCCAGCTGGCGGTGGGAGTTTGCAGGTTCGCGGTTGCAGAAATCGGTAGTGGGGGCACCCAGGTCAACTGCCTGCTGAAACTCCCCAGCTACAATGTGGTCGCGCAGCTCCCCGCCAATCTTGCAGGACTCGCAATCCATCTCGTCCTCACCGTGCGCCAGCCAGGCGGCCCGCCAGCGTTCAGCCTCTTCGTCCAGGCCAAGGTGCCCTGCCCACATGTATTCGGCACGGTCAACAGCAGCGGCACTAAAACCTGCCAGGGCGTAGCGTTTGCGCATCTCATCGAGCAACCCGCGCGCCTGCTGCCGCGAGATTTGTGGCCAGGCGGCAAGGTCGCCGGTAATCCACTTGAACTGCCAGAAGAGGGTGCGTGAATCGTACTCGCTGAAGTGCTCGGGGTGGGCGTCCCACAGGCGCAAAAGCTTAGAGAAGGTGGCAAAGGACGCCGGGTTGGGGGTACCAAAAACATAGGCCTCAACCAGGGTCAGCAGCGCCTCAGGGAGTTTCTGCTCAGGCCCCTCATTTTCGATGGTGCGGGCGGTGAACTCGGCGGCGGCGGTGCGGGCGGTGCCGTAGGGCAGCTCGCGCAGACGCGCCAGTTTCAGGCTGGCTTCTTCAATAGACCACATGGCTCCCCCTAGTTTTCTGCTCGCAGGGCTGCTGCTAGTAGCTGGCTGAGACTGTCGCTCAGCAGCCAGGTTTCACGCTGCCCCAGGCCCTCACCTGCCAGCATAAGGGCTGAGAGGTAGAGGGTTTGCACGCCCGGCTCAAAGGACGCGTGGTGCGGCTGCGCCAGTAGACGGCGGGCGCTGTCGTTGGTGTCGTTGAGTACCAGGGTGCGGGTGGGTTCTGCTGTTTCGTCTGCGGTGAAAGACCCCAGTAGCCCGCCCCAAACGTCCCCGGCTGCCTCACTTTCTTGGGCAATAGCACGGCGGCGTTCAGCCTCAGCATCGCGCAGCAGCACCGCCGGAACATCGGCAGGTTCAAAGGAGCGTAAACGCACGTCACAGTCATGTTCAGCCAGCACTGCCTTGGCGCGCTCTAGGGCGTCCAGCACCTCAAACTCGCGGTCTAGCCCCACGGTTTCAAGGGTCTGGGTGACGTCCTTGGCGGTCAGCTCGGTGACCTCCCAGCCGGGGCGGTTGGCAAGTTTTGCCAGAATATCGGAGTCATAGACGTAGCCGCCGTTGACCACCCACAGACCCTGGGCGCGCGCCACCGGGGCAATACGGCGGTAGGCCTCGGTGGTGGGGGTGAAACGCACCTGCCCGCTTTCACTCGCAACCTCCGCCAGGGTGGTGAAGCCCTGGGTAGTTTCAAAGGGCAGCGCCGCCGCGACCACATCGAGCATGTCATCACTGGCAAGCGCCACAGCGCGCAGCGCCAGGTGGTGGGTTTCAATGAACCGCGCCTGGGCGGCTGACGGCTCAGACAGGGTTTGGGTAATCCAGGTTTTGAGTTGCTGCCCAATCGCCTCGCGGGTCAGTAGCAGAATCTCATCTTCCCGCAACTGCTCGCGGGATGCGGTAGGCGTTAGGCTCTCAGAGTTGAGCACCGCCCGCACAAAGAAAGCCCAGTCCGGCAGCAGGGTGTCTTCGCGGGAGTTGACCAGCATATTCTTCACATAGACCCGGTGCCGCCCCGAACCAGGGGAAACCGCCTGCGGCAGCACATAAGCAACACCCGTTGTACCGGTGGCAGGCACACTCAGAGGAATAGCCGCTAGCGGGGTAAAGCCCAGGGCACTTTCGGCGTAGTTGGTCAGTGCCATCGCAGCTTCGTGGGCGTTAGGCTGCGGGGTTTTGGGCTCTTCAAGCGAGGACGCCGCGCCCAGCTCATCTGCCTGGGTGACAGGCAGGTGCGCACCGCCGTCCTGCCCTGATTTATCTGAAATGTCAGCGGCACCCAGGGCAGCAACCGCCCCAGCCCAGGGCAGCATGGGCCGCGAAACCCGCCGCCAGAGGCGCTGCCCACCGGCAGAAACCCGCACCGCAACATCAAGAGGCAGCATATCGCCGTAGTCACTTGCCAGCGTCACCACGGTTTCTTCGGCAACCCAGTGGGCGGCGTCCTGCCGTGCTTTCAAAGAAATCACCGTGCCCACCGGCAGGTCGCCCTCTGCCACCGGTTGCACCTCAAAGGTGCCATCAGCCCGCCCCAGCCAGCGCACCGGAGGCTCGCCGGCAAGAGCGCTCTGGGAGGTGATATCAACGGTATCGGCAATCAAAAAACATGCCAGCAGGCCGATACCAAACTGACCCAGGTACTCAGCCCTGCCCTCACCAAAGACCTCATCACGCTTAGAGGTGCGCCCAATGGTCGCCAAAAACTCCTCAGCTTGGGCGGCGGTCAGACCAATACCGGTGTCAGTAATGGTGATGCCCTCACCGTTCTCCCAGGGGTCAAGACGCACCTGGGCAGGGGCGTTTGGCTCAAGGGCAGCGCGGGCGGTAATAGCGTCCACACCGTTCTGCAGCACCTCTCGCAAATAAACCTGCGGGCCGGAGTAGAGATTCTTAGACAGCAGCTCAACCAGGCCGCCCAGGTCAACCTTAAAACGCTGGCTCATTAAGCGTCACCACCCAGCTGACCGGTGGCTACCTCAAAGAAGTTCAAGCAGGCAGAAATGCCGGTGCTGACCAGCTCGATGAGCTGATCATCGGTGAGCCCGCGCCCGGTGGGGAAGGCACACTCAGCCAGTAGTAGCACCAGGTCGGCGTCGCCTTCGTTGATGGTGGCGGGGTAGGTTTTGGGTATCATCATTTCGCGGTTCCAGTTCTCGGTTAGCGTGCTGGCTGCCGCTAGACCTTCTGCGGGTAGGTGGCCGCGCCAAGTGCCGCGCACATTCAGCACCTGCCCGTCACCCAGCACCATGAAGAAGAAGTAGCCCTGCTCAAAGTGGGCGATGAGGTTGCCGTCCTCTTCTTCAAGGTTCACTTCAAGCTGGGTGAGGGCGGTGCGTAGCCGCTCGACGGTGAGCGGCTCTAGGGTGCTGGCGGGGGTAAGGGCGGAGTCAAAGAAACCCATGATCCTCATTTCTGCAAAAGGGGACGTCTACCCCTAGTTTATCGGTAGAGCAGCGCAAGTCATGGCGTTATATCGGCTTGCTGACGGAGTAATAAGTTGGATAAGGGCGGGTGTGATTGGCTCGTTCTGCCTAGTTTATAGGGCTGTCTTGAATAAGCCTCTATGTCACCTCTTTAAATTTTGTTTTATAGATGTATTGACGCTGTGTGATATGAGTTATAGTGTTTATGGTTACATTATAATATTTTTTGCAGAGGATGTATTGCAATTCCTATTTTGTGATGGGTGGTGATTGTAGTGCGATTTGTGCTAAATTTCCTGAATAGGTTTTTCTTTTAATTTTCATTCAAAAACTTAAGGATTTGCTTATGTATAAAAAGATTATTGCTTTATTAACTGCTATTGCAATGTTTTTAAGTGGCATGACTACTGCATTTGGTCAAAATGTTGAAGGATATCTCCAAGAAGGAATGAGTGAAGGGTCTCATTTAGAAGGATTTTCTAGTTTTGAACCTACTTCACCTCAACTTGGCAGTGGATACCTGCTTGATATTAATTTTGCCTTGACGGGTGAGTCTTACTCATATCATGTAGATGATAGTGAGTATCAGTATGGGTCAATTCTACTAAGCGATTCGGTAGAGTCTCTGGGGGAGGGTAGGGATTATGCCTCGCCGGAAGCGGTTCCTGCCCTTGTTGTTCTTGGGGTGGTTGCACGGTCTGGTATTCAAGCTGCGTTAAGAGTTTATACAAGAACTCAAATTAAAAAGGTTGCAAAGTCGTATGTTCTTAATAATTTAAATTCAAATAAATGGAACTATATTATGGCGCAGAAGCATTTGTGGGGAAGGGTTGGGGCAAGTTCAAAAGAGCAAATAGCAGAAATTATTGGTGATGCTATGGCGAATGGGTATCATCTTTCTCTGGGGGTTGAGCAGAAGAGAGTTCATTATAAATATAAAAATCAAATTGTTGTAGTTCAGTATCATGCAGGTACTGGGAAGATTGCGGACGCATGGGTTCAAAAGTGATGAGACTCACGGAAGGTAGATTAAGTTTATTGGTGCAAGAATCGCCGTATCTCGAGGCTGGTAAACTGCAAAGTAGAATTAAGATGTACGACCCAGATTCGTGGTCTGCTGACCTGTGGGAGTGGAAGGAGGGCGGGGATAATGCAAGGAAATATGCGTATTTTATAATTAAATCTCTAATTGTTTTGGGGATTGATAATAAAGTTGATCTTAGGTATTTCTATGCTCTACATTCAAGTCTTTTGAACGTGGTGTATTGGGTGGATGATAGAATCATTAAATTTTCAGCATTGCTTGCGATAAATTACTATATAAATTTTACTTCTAGTGATGACGGGCTTTTAGATTATATTCACGATGTGTATTTTGGTCATCCAGATTTTCCTTCTGAGATTAATTTCTTAATAGATTGAGGATTATGCATAAGGGGTCACCAACCCAAAAAACACCAACCCCCGCACCAGAAGAAAACACCCGCCCATACACCCCCAACGGGCGTCTGAACCCCGTATGCAAAACCCGCCACGTCTTGATCTGAGCAATCACCCGCTCCACCACCGAACGCTTAGCATTCAGCACCCGATTCACCACCTTCTGCTCCTTGGACAACCGACCCCCAACAGGCTTCTTCACCGGAGTTAAAATCCCTAACCCTACATACCCCTTATCACCCAGAGTCGACGACAAATCCAGCAGCTGATCCAATCGATGCTCCCTGAAAGCAAAAGCATCATGACGAGCCCCCTCAATCGGGTCGGTGATAGCCAGTAGCCTCCCCTCAAGCGTACAGAGCACCTGGTGGTTATACCCGGTACGCTTATGTTTCCCAGAATAAAGCTTCCTCCCTTGTGAGCGCCAGTTCCACACGGGAATCAAGGTGCCATCAACAACAACTGAGCCGGGGTGAATGAAGGCTGATTCCAGAGGCGGTACGTAGCTTTTGAGTACTGTGGTGAGGGCTTTTTCGATGGTGTTGATGGTCCTGGAGACTGTGGATTGGTGGATGTTGAAACGGTCTGCTAGGTAGTGTTTGGTGCTGTTGTGCCGTAGGTAAATCAGGGTCATGGTCAGGGCATCTGTGAGGGTGATTTTGTGGGGTTTGGTGGCTGGTGGGTTCCAGGTGGTGGTGGCGCTCAGGAGGGGGGTGAGGAGGGTGGCGTATTGCTTGGGGTGTAGCCCGGTGGTATGTTGGGTAGGCAACGGTCTCTTCTTGGTGTGGATTGAGGTTATTTCTGGCGATTTGATTCTTAATTTTTGCTGCCTGGTGGGGTCGTTGTCTAGTTGGTGGGTTTACCCCTTATGTATAAGCCTCATTATAGTAATTTAAAATCTTTACGATTGATGAGGATGAATATCGGTCTGGGTGAGATTGAAATGTTCTTGAAGAATTTAGAGGGGGAATTTTAATTCATTCGCTCGTTGATGAGCAGCTCTAGGGTGTTAGCGACGAACTGCGGGGTTTCCTTCGAGATGCGGTGCTTCCTACCGCATCTCGAACGGAAACCCCCCGGTCCCCCAAATTTCCCCCAACAGGACGGGGTTAT
>JAUMUH010000097.1:261-4826 GCA_030530765.1 Rothia sp. (in: high G+C Gram-positive bacteria) | reverse complement strand
AGTTCTGATTCTAGCTGGTATCGCTGTAGATGGCATTCTCAAGGTTCCAGGCCGGCAATAACCAATCGCTGCTGAGCTAACCAGTCAAGCAAGCTCCCCCGCCAGCCACTGCCCCAGCCTCTCTTTCAGACGCTTGGCCAGGTGCGGGTTACCGCCTGCAGAAACAGCCACCGTCACACCCTCATAGCGAGTGTGCGCCATAGACCAAAAAGAACTAGCCTGCGGCTGCCCACCCACAGAGCACCACACCTTCTTCTCATCACACATCCGGGCTATACGCTGCTGCACATCTTCACTATCGGTCAGGGCAAAAACCAGCCAGGCAGCGTCCACATCCGCAGGCGCAAAAGCACGCTGCACCCACTCAATCTGCCCCGCCTGCGCCAGGGCAAGGACGCCGCCGCCCACCTCGGGGGCAACCACAGTTACCTGCGCCCCGGCGTCCACCAGAGACCGGCAGCGGCGCGCCGCAACTGCACCGCCACCAACCACCAGCACACAGCGATTCTCAAGATGTAACGCAAGAGGTAGCATCGCTTATAAAGCCAAGGCAGAACGCAACCCGGCATTAACCCGGTCCATTACTGCCGGCGAAAGAGCCCCCAGGTAGCGCTTGATTTCATCGTCATAGAAAATCTCAATATCATCGCACAAAATAAACCCGTGAACACACTCATGAAGCGAAGCCGGCACAGCAACAATACTGGGCAAGGCAATAGAACTCTTATCAGAACTAGTAACCCGCACACACAAGAAATCACCCAGGTTCTTATTGCGCAGGTTATTAGAGACCACCACAAAGTACTTCTCACCAAACTGAGTATCTGCAACAATCACACTGCCACGCACTGGGTAACTAGGGCTTACCGGCACCATCATGAATCTGACCGCCTCGCCCTGCGCTCACGAGTGATTGAACGGCGCAAGCTCTGTTCAGAGGTGCTCCTGCTCTCTGCTAACTTGCGGTAGCCCTCAGCCTGAACATCTTCTTCTAAAGCCTTCATGCCCAGCACCATCAAAGCGTGCAAAGTAGAAGACTGTGAACGAACCACAGGACGAGACGAACCAGCATCAACCTTCTGCTGCAAAAGTTTGTGGTACTCAGGGCTGGTGCGAATTACGTTAAGATTGTGCAGGTCTTGAGCTGTCAGACTGACAGTAGTTCTAGTTTCTAAATCAGTACGAGACATACACAAAGCCTACCAAGAATGATGCAAAAAATGATGCAAATTTCTCAACTTGCCAGTTGGTGAACAGAGGTGCGAGAACACCAGGGGCCAAATCACAGAGTCACCCCGCCACCCTTACCCAGGGATGAGTGCAACAGTTCTTTATTAATCAACCTTTGAGGTTTATTCAAAAGGGTATTCGCCGAGCTCCACGAGCACACACCCGCCCGCAAGACCCTCTCGCCTGGTTCGCTAGCGCTCACTAGGCGATTCACGCCAGCCCCGGAGCCAGCGGGCGGACTGTGTAGCTCGTTCTGCCCGGCTCATCTACACCCTTTTGAATAAACCTCTTTACATAAAGGTCACACATCAACTAAAGGTCGCTTTACATTTAAGTAAATAAAAGAAGCCACCCTAGGCGGCAATAGGTGAAAGGTAAACTTTTCCATTTTCAACCTTCACCGGGTAAACGGGCAGGGTGAACTCAGCCCCGCTCAAGCATTCACCGGTCTCAAGGCTGTAGACCTCCTTATACAGCGGTGAGGTAATGGTCAAAACCCCGCCCTTCTCCCCCACAATACCGCGGGCAATCACCAGAGAACCTGAGTTTGGGTCACGCTGATCAGCTGCGAACACCTGACCAGTATGGGTGCGAAAGAGGGCATACTGATGCCCCTCAATCAGGGCAGCTTCACCCCAGTTTTCTTCAAGATCATCAAAAGCGCAGATTTCTTTCCACTGAGACTCAGCCATTATTTCCTCCAATAAATAAACCTGTGGTTTTGCCTGTGATTAGGAATTCTTATGTGGGTTTAATGTAATATTAGCATTAGATAGGCAAATTTACGGTTCCCGCAAACTGCAACACCCCAACTCAAGAGGTACCTCATGACCCACGCACAGACCCAAAAGAACACCCGTAACATCGTCGTCATTGGTGGCGGCCCCGCAGCCTGGCGCTTTGTGCGCGCCTTCCAGCAAAAGGACGGCGGGGCGTCCACCATCACCGTGCTCAACGACGAGCCCTACCTGCCCTACGACCGCGTGGCTCTAGAGCAAATCTTCACCGACCCCCAGCGTGACCTCACCCTGGGCGATGCTGCGCTCTGGCAAGAGAGCAACATCAACCTGCTCAACCAGGTGCGCGGCACCAAAATCAACCGTGCAGATCAAACCGTAGAGGCCTCCAACGGTGAAACCTACCCCTACGATGAGCTGGTGCTGGCAACCGGCTCATCTGCTGTGAAAATCCCTATTCCCGGTTCAGAGTCAGCCCACGTCTTTCGCACCATTGACGGGGTTAAAAAGGTGGTTGAAGAAGTAGCCCACCTCAAAGATCAGCTGGGCCGCGCACCTAAGGCAATCGTGGTAGGTGGCGGTCTGCTGGGTCTTGAAGCAGCAGAGGGCCTACAGCACCTGGGCGCTGAACCCACCATTTTGGACGTTGCCCCCTGGCTACTCTCTATTGAGGTTGACCAGGGCGGCGGGCACGCTGTTAACGCAGCTATTCGTGAAACTGGTATCGAGATTGAAACCGGTGCTTTTATCTCCTCCATCAACCGCAACGCCGCCGGGCAGGTCACCTCGGTATCCGTTGCCGAGGGCATGGGCGACGAAGCTGCCCTGCACGATCTACCGGCAGATATCGTCATGATGGCAGCCGGTATTCGCCCTAACGATCAACTAGCACGCGACGCCGGGCTCACCGTTGGCGAGCGCGGCGGCCTGGTGGTTGATGAGCGCTGCCAGTCTGAGGATGAGCATATTTGGGCGATTGGTGAGGTTGCCTGTGTGCTGGGGCGTACCTGGGGTTTGGTGGCTCCTGCTAATCAGATGGCTGAGGCTGTTGCTACTAACCTGACCGGTGGTAGTGAGTCGGTGAGTGATTTTGATATTGCTACTAAGCTGAAGTTCTCTGGGGTGTCGGTGGCTGGTTTTGGTGACCGCCGCGGCACCACTGAGGGTTGCCTTGAGATTGTGTACGCTGACCCGGCGCGTGGTATGTATCAGAAGATTGTGACTTCTTCTGATGCTAAGACCCTGCTGGGTGGTGTGTTTGTGGGTGACACTGACCCCTATGATGCTTTGAAGCCCCTTCTGGGCAGGGAGCTGCCTGCTGAGCCTAATGCCTACCTTTCGGCGTCCGGTGAGGACGGCGTGCCCGATACTGAGTTGCCTGATGATGCGATTTTGTGCTCCTGCAACAATATTAGTTTTGGTGCGGTGCGTGAGGCTGTTGCTAACGGCGATCACGATGTTCCCTCAATTCAGAAGAGCACCACTGCCGGCACCCAGTGCGGTAACTGTGTGCCCATGATTCAGAAGACTCTGAACCAGACCATGGCAAAGATGGGCATGGAGGTTTCCCATGCCCTGTGTGCCCATTTCAGCTTCTCTCGTGCTGAGCTGTTTCAAGCGGTGCACGCTGTAGCTGAGCTTGATGATTTTTACTCGGTGCTAGCTCGTTTTGGGCAAGGTTCTGAGGGTTGCGCTATCTGCAAACCCACTGTTGCCTCTATTCTTGCGTCTACCCGTAAGAGCTACGCACTGGACGGCGGGCGCGGCACCCTGCAAGACACCAACGACCGCAACCTTGCCAACATGCAAAAGGACGGCACCTACGGGGTAATCCCCCGTATTCCCGGTGGTGAGATTACCCCCGAGAAGCTAGCGGTCATTGCACAGGTTGCCGGTGAATACGGGCTGTACACCAAGATTAACGGTGCCCAGCGTATTGGTATGTACGGCGCGCGCCTTGAGCAGCTGCCTGAGATTTGGCAGAAGCTGGTGGATGCCGGGTTTGAGTCTGGGCAGGCCTACGGTAAGTCGCTGCGCAATGTGAAGAGCTGCATTGGTAGCGCCTGGTGCCGTTTTGGCATGCTGGACTCTGTGCAGATGGCGGTTGATACCGAGAACCGTTACAAGGGTCTGCGCTCCCCGCACAAGTTCAAGATGGGTGTTTCTGGCTGTAACCGTGAGTGCGCTGAAGCCCAGGGTAAGGACGTTGGTTTGATTGCCACCGCTAAGGGCTGGAACCTCTACTTTGCCGGTAACGGTGGCGCTAACCCCGCCCACGGCCGCCTCTTTGCCAAAGACCTCGACCAGCACACCGCTTATCAGTACATTGACCGCTATCTCATGTACTACATTCGCACTGCCGATAAGCTGCAGCGCACCGCCCGCTGGGCTGAAGACCTGGACGAGAAGTTTGGGGACGCCATTGAGCACCTGCGCTCGGTCATCATTGACGATTCGCTAGGTATCTGTGCTGACCTCGATAAGGACATGGCTTACCACATCGAACATTACGAGGACGAGTGGGCAGCAACCCTCAAGGACGAAAAGCGCCTGCGCCGCTTCCGTTTCGGAAACCGCTTTACATAAAGTTTGGCAAGT
>JAUMUH010000097.1:0-251 GCA_030530765.1 Rothia sp. (in: high G+C Gram-positive bacteria) | reverse complement strand
CTGCGCCGCTTCCGTGCCTTTGTCAATGACTCTGGTGACGCTGCTGCCGGTGACCGCATGTATGTGATGGACCGCCAGCAGATTCGCCCCGCCACCGCAGAGGAAATTGCGGCAGCTGACCCGGCAGAGTTCACCAGTGAGGACGAACGCAGGGTTCTGATTAGCGGCGCTAAACTGCCCGTAGGCGCACCTGCCTCAGCTCACCCTCCTGCCTTCAATCTAAGCGAGACGCATGTTTCTAGACCTCGACC
>JAUMUH010000096.1 GCA_030530765.1 Rothia sp. (in: high G+C Gram-positive bacteria) | reverse complement strand
GTCAGGTTCTACGCGACTACCTCGACTAAACACGTATATCAGCATCAGGGCGCGGGTAACCATTCCGCGCCCTCTTGCTTGCTCGCACGCTCGCAACCAAACACCCCCATCTCAAAAACCGAGAAACCACCCCACAAAAGCCAGCTTTCACCTCTAGATCACCCACAAGATTCACCAAAACCCAAAGGCTGAAAATGCCCGAATTTGCAGGGAACACCAGCGAAAACTGAACTCGCCGCCTAAAAATCTTGTCCCCTAAAAGTATGATTCATGCCCCTGGTATGGGCTGATAATTTAGCCCTACTAGCTTCTTACTCGCTCACCCTCAAACGGGTAAGAGCTAGAAGTGGAGAATACACTCACTTACCACATCAAAAGATTGGGGATTCCCATGAAGAATCTACGTGCCCCACTCGGGCTAGCCGCACTACTAAGCCTTTCCCTAACCGCCCTTCCGGCGGTGGCTGCCACAGCAGAAACTTCCACCCCTGACACCAGCACCCCCATCGGTGCTTACTGGGAGACCCACCAAGAAGAACTTGGCGCCCCTACCGGTGAACTTGTCACATACCCCAACGGCTCCAGCCAGCAAACCTTTGAAAAAGGTCTGCTCACCGATGGCCCCTACGGCGGGGTACAAGCAATCCTTGGCACCGCCGGTGAAACCTTCCTCAAAGCAGGCGGGGCAGAAAAATTTGGCAACGCCGAATCCGCCCCATGGAAGCACTACCTCTGCGGTCAGTCCCTGACCACCCATGACGGCAAAACCCGCTGGCTACTGGGTTCTTGACGAACAGACCCAGCCCGGCTCCTACATTGACCTCAACTCTGAGCAGGCAAAAGAATGGAAAGCAGACCGGGTAGACAACCCCCAGTGCTTCCCCCAATAACCTTGAGACCGACACCCCCGAAAACCCTGACCCGGTCGAGGGCACCGACGCTGCTGAACAAAAAATCACCGAGGCTCGCCAGGCTGCAGTAGGTGCAGGGGTTGAGGTGGCTGAAACAGGCGGCCAAATCAGCGCAGCCACCGATGACCTGCTGGTACAGGACTTCGGTGACAACATCTCAGCTATCTATAACAGGAGCCAGGATAGGGCGCTCATCATTAACAGCAACGCCTTAGAGGCCTACCTAGCTGACCCCGCCAAGTACGGTACCTACCTCTACCAGAATGAATTTATTAGTAATTCAAAAACCGGTGTGCTTGAGGTGCATGCACTTTTCTATAACAGTGCAACAGAGAACTGCACCAACCCCCAAAAGAATGACTACGGCTACGGGCTCTACAGCAGCCCCCAGCAGGACACCGTTATCCTCCGCGGTTTCTACCAGCTTAAGCTCAACAGCGGTACCTGCTTCAACTTTAACGATGACAAACTGGCAGTCCCGCTCAGCTGGAAAGAAGGGCTGCTAGACCGTGAGCCCGTGGGCACCGAGGTGGATACCAGCTACGATTGGTCAAAGGCACACTACATCCCTCTACAGTAGGTGCTAGAACTGAGTCTTGGCGGGGACGAGGCGGTCTACATTAAGGCTGACTCTGAGGGTAAGCCTCTTGCCGGGGCGCAGCCGGTGAAGGTCTCGGCTCTGTTCAAGGCAGCTGACCCCGATGGCCGCGCCACCTGGTCCACCCCACATGAACAGTGGGCTGAAGGCGGTCTTCAAAATATCTGGACTAACTTGACCATGCTAGGGGCGCCCATCGCAGAAGCTACCGAAAGCCCTGCGGAGGACGGCAGCACCACCGTCACCCAGGAATTCGAAGGCGGCAGAATTATCTGGAAGAAGGGCACCACTGAGTTGCGGGCTGAGCTCAATGACCTGGGCAAAGAAAAGAACCAGTGGTACGACAGCCTGAGGATTCAGGTGCAGAAGTACCCTGGTGTCTAAGTCTGAAGGAAAACTAGTTTTCTGATGCTCTAAACCTATAATAAAGGCTCCCTGTGCCTCGCACTGCACCATCAGTGCAAGGCACAGGGAGTCTTGGTTCTGCTTAAACCTGGGTCTAGTTGAGCAGGGGAGCGGGCTAACTTCAGAGCAGAAGTACACCCCGCGCCGGGCCTTTAGCCCAGGCGTTCTGTCTGGTCCTCCCAGCTACTGGCTACCTCCCGTAGGGCTGCCTCTTTCTCACGGGCGTGGTGGGCGCAGAATAAAAGGTCAAGCCCGCTGCCCAAAACAACTCGGACGTATGCTTGAGAGTCGCAGGCATCACAACGGTCTGCGGTGGTGAGCTGGCGAGACTCAAGAGTACTATTCATAGCGTGCCCCTTCGGTAGAAAAATCGTCTGCATCTATCCAAACACTAAACGCCTGGTAAATATCAGCCGTTCGCTCTGGGCATCACCGGGAACCGCTGATTTGTGTGGCTGTGCGTGGTTCAATCTTCGCACCTTCACATGCTAGCCAGCAGCCGTGAACGTATCTGCAAAAATCTAGGTATCACAGCAGAACCACCGCATAAACCCCACATACCCAAGAAATTGAGAATTGTGCAAAAGCCTACCTATAACTCCCAGAACCCCATTTCGTCTCTCACCTACTACAGGTGCGGAAGCTGCACCAACCAGCTAGGGCTGGTTTACCAGAAAAGAAAGCCTGAGCTGCGGGAATTCCCGTCGGGTGTATTTCTTATCAAGCACCGAAAGGCTGGGTATATCCTCTTTGATACCGGCTACTCTTCTGCCCTTTACTCTACGGGGCTTAAAGGATGGGCTTACCGCAGGCTCAACCCCACCCGCCTTAGCCCAGAAGAAGAAATTGACCGGCAACTCCACAAAGGCGGCATCTGCCCTGATGACATAAATTTTCTGTTGCTGTCGCACCTGCACCCAGATCATATCGGTGGCTTAAGGTTTTTCCCTCAGGCCCGCATCGTGGTTTCAGAAGGAATGATGAGAGCATACCGGGCAAAGAAGTTTAAAGACCTCATCTTCACGTCTATGATTCCACCCTGGTTTGAGAAGCAAGCCCTGGTTCTGAGTGACCAAGATTTAGCCACCGAGCATAGTTTTCGAGGCGAATCTGGTGGCATGACTTTACCCGGTTACGACCTTCTGGGGGATCGTAGCCTGCTAATCGCAGCCTTGCCCGGTCATGCTGAGGGGCACCTGGGTGCGCTGGTTGCTGGGAGCCACTTGTTGGCTGGGGATGCCTGTTGGGGCAAGGACCTCATGACCTGCTCTTCGTCGATGAGGTTGATTGGGCGCAGTATTCAGCACAATTACCCTGCCTACCGTGAAAACCTGCAGAACTTAGAGAAGCTGCAAGACCAGGGGGTTACATTGTGCTTCTCTCACGATACCTATCTCAACCATCACCTTATTCCCTGAAAACAGGCACCGGGGTTTCAGTAGCTCATAAAAGTAGTGCAAGCCCTAGCCCCGCTGACTGTGCACATGAACTAAACTGGTTAGGCAATTAACACCCCAGAATGGAGAGCTACGTGGCAGCCAGTAACTACACCGCGCGCAATCTATCCGTGCTCGAAGGTCTTGAGGCGGTACGTAAACGCCCCGGTATGTACATCGGCTCCACAGACTCTCGCGGGCTGATGCACTGCCTGTGGGAAATCATTGACAACTCTGTGGACGAAGCGCTGGCAGGCTACGGGCAGAACATCCAGATTATTCTGCACAAAGACGGCTCCGTTGAGGTGCAGGACGACGGCCGCGGCGTACCCACCGATATTGAGCCTCGTACCGGCCTTTCCGGTGTTGAGGTGGTGTACACCAAGCTGCATGCTGGCGGTAAATTTGGCGGTGGCTCCTACAACGCCTCCGGCGGTCTGCACGGTGTGGGTGCTTCTGTGGTGAACGCGCTCTCGTCCCGCCTAGATGTGCAGGTCGATCGCGGTGGCAAGACCTACCAGATGAGCTTTCGCCACGGTCTACCCGGTATTTTTGCTGACGGGCGCAGCCCCAAGCCTGATAATGACTTCTCAACCGGTAGCGACCCGCTACAGATTGTGGGTAAGGCAAAGCGCGGGGTTACCGGCACCCGTGTGCGCTACTGGGCTGACCCCATGATCTTCACCCCGGATGCCCGATTCAGCTACACAGACTTGGCAGCTCGCGCCCGCCAGACTGCCTTTCTCATACCCGGCTTGCGCATTGCGGTGCGTGATGAGCGCCGCCTACCCGGCACGCCGGGGGAGCACGAAACTCACGAGGAAGTCTTTCAGCATGACGGCGGTATCTCAGAGTTCGTAGACTACCTGGCGCACGATAGCTCCGTCACCGACATCTGGCGGTTTACCGGCAGGGGCACCTTCACCGAAACCGTGCCCGTGCTGGACGGCAAGGGCCACTCAACCCTGACTGAGGTTGAACGTGAGTGCGAGGTCGATATTGCCCTGCGCTGGGGTATTGGCTACGAAACAAGCCTGCGTACCTTCGTCAATATCATTGCAACCCCCAAGGGCGGTACCCATCAGACCGGGTTTGAACAGGGGCTGCTCAAGACCTTCCGTAAGCATCTTGCTGATAACGCCCGCAAGTTCAAGATGGGCGCTAATGAAAAGATTGAAAAGGACGATGTGCTGGCAGGTCTTACTGCTGTGCTAACCGTTCGCTTGGCTGAGCCTCAGTTTGAGGGGCAGACTAAGGAGATTCTGGGGACTCCTGCGGTGCGGCAGATCGTCTCTAAGGTGGTGGCTAAGGAGCTGGCTGCCAAGCTGAAATCAACCGCCCGAGCTGAAAAGACCCAGGCGACGCAGCTATCTGAAAAGGTGGTCGCTGAGATGAAGTCCCGCGTCTCAGCCCGCGTGCATAAGGAGACCCAGCGTCGTAAGAATGCTCTTGAGACCTCTTCTATGCCTACTAAGCTGGTGGACTGCCGCAGTA
>JAUMUH010000095.1 GCA_030530765.1 Rothia sp. (in: high G+C Gram-positive bacteria) | reverse complement strand
TTTTTGAATCGAAAAACTGGATGTAGGTGAGCGTTCCCAGCAGCATGACAATAACGCAGGCTGCTGCGATCCAGGCTCGGCGAATAGCTTTATTCACAGGTGTGCCCCTCCCGCTCGGTTCGTTTCGGTAATTCTGGAAATAACGGAGGTCGCGCCGTCCGCCTCTTCACCCTCGTAATCGATGCTGGCCTCTGCTTCATCGAAGGCTTCTACCACATGCGGCGCACGAGCCGTGTGCGATATAGCCAGCAGGATTGCCACGATAATCCAGTTAGAGAGTAAGGACGAGCCACCTGCTGACATAAACGGTGTGGTCAAACCTGTGAGCGGGATGAGCCTGGTAACGCCACCGATGACGACGAAAAGCTGAATCACAATCAGGAATGAGAAACCGGCTGCCAGCAACTTGCCGAAGGCGTCCCTGGTGCCCAGTGCGGCACGGAAACCACGAGATACCAGCAACAAGAAGAGCATGAGGATGGCACCTAGACCCACCAGACCAAGCTCTTCACCTAAGGCGGTGATAATCATGTCTGAATTGGAGTATGACACCAGGTCAGGCCGGCCATTGCCCCAGCCGCGCCCAAACAAACCGCCGGAGGCCATGCCAAACAGCCCCTGCACAATCTGCCCGGAACCACCCAGGGGCTGATTGTAGATATCGGGGTCAAAGGCGTGGGTCCAGGAGTTGATGCGGTAGTAGACGTGCGAAATGTAGTTGTAGGCGAGCAGGCCGCCAGCCACAATGAAGATAAGCCCCAAAGCGACCCAGGTCAGACGACCCGTTGCAAGGTAGAGCATTGCCAAGAAGAGACCAAAGAAGAGGATGGCGGAGCCCAAGTCCCGCTGAAACACCAGCACTGCCAGACTGACAAACCAGGCAATAAACATGGGTGCTAGGTCGCGGAAGCGGGGCAGGCGCACAGGGCCAATCTTCTTGCCCGCTAGCAGAATCAAATCTCGGTGGGTTGAAAGATAGCCAGCAAAGAATATAGCCAGGGTAATTTTTGCAATCTCACCGGGCTGGAAGGTACGCCCCGCAAGTGAGACCCATATGCGGGAACCGTTAATCTCTACCCCGATAAAAGGTAGCAGAGGTAGCAGGAGCAAGAGCACAGAGGCAACCAGCGAAATGTAGGTAACCTTAGCTAAAGCCTTGTGGTCCCGTAAGAAGAACAGGGTGGCTGCTGCGGCGAGCATAGCCAGGGCGGTCCACATCAACTGGGTGCTACTGGCTGCTGAGGACGTGGTGAGGTCGATACGGTAAATCATCGCTAGCCCAAGACCGTTCAGCGCCACCGCAATGGGCACAATCAAAGGGTCAGCGTACCGTGCTCGCGCATACAAAACACCGTGCACCACAAGCGCACCGATACCCTGAACAGCCAGGGCTACCAGCCATGTTTTATTAGCTGCGAACTCTACCGGGTCGATGAGATACATAGACACCGGGCAGAGCGCCACAGCAAGTAGGGTTAGGAAGAACTCGGTCAAACGCCGCGACCGTGGCATATCGGTGCTGTGATGAGCTGCCTTATTCACCCTTACCTCCTTCAGTGGGGCTAGAAGCTGTGGGGCTAGGGCTTGCCGAAGCACTAGCTTTAGGTTCAGGCTTTGCCGTTGTGACCGTGCCGGGGGTAACCTGCGCAGGTAGCTGACCGCGCAGGTTCTCAACAATCTGTTGCGCCTCTTCCATACTGCGCGCCGAGATAGTGCTACCTAGCAAGGACTGCGAGAACTCCGGTAAATCGGTAGCTTTTATATCGGTCTCTTCTACCACCTGGTGCAAACTTACCGGCCCTAAGGACTGGTTAATGCCGTTGTAAATGGTGACATGCTGGTCTTCAACCCCCACGTAGTATTGGGTTTTGGTCCATGCGATAAAGCTCCAGGCTGTAGCGCTGAGCACCGCAAGGGTCAGCAGAGCCACAAAAATTCGCATGGGCCAGCGGTGAGGAGCCGGTAGATCCTGGTTGAGAACCTGCCTGTATTCTTCAGGTAGATCCGCCGGCTCAAGACCGGAACCCCCCTGCTGCGACAGGGTTGCCAGGTTTTTAGCCGTCCGCGCTGTCACCGCCGGGATCATACCTGTCTGGGTGGCATTGGCGGCAGCACCCACCAGGTCGTGCGGTCGTTCTGCAAGCTCCTGCCGCAGCACGGACGCCGGGGTGGGCTCCGCCTCAACACTGCCGGGGTGGTCGGTGATAGCGTCCTCAGGTTTATCGACCCCGGCACGCACCGTCATGGTATTGAATACACCGTCTGAGAAAGACTCACCGCGCCACTTACCGTGCCGCAAAGCATTACGGGTCTTAACGTGCTGTGGCAGGCGCCGGCGCCAGGGGGCGCGGTGCTTTTCTTCTAGTTCCTGCTCACCTATACCAGCATCAGAGCTGGCGTTGGGCTGCCCTTCACCGCCCTCAAATGCTGAGTCTGCAGCCTCCTGCTCAATAGTGGGGTAGAGGCCCACCAGCTCGCCGTCCTGCCCGTACTTACGCACGGGAATAATGGGTTGTGGGGCAGTGACAGCTGACTCAAGCGCCGTCTCTTCGATGACAGACAGCGCAACCACGGTGACGTTATCGGGTGCCCCGCGCTCCAGCGTCATATCAACTAGGATCTCGGTAATCTGCCCCAGATCGCCGGTAGAGCGCATGACCGCTTCAATCTCAGCAACCGATACCACGGCGTCCAAACCGTCAGAGCTCAAAACCCACTTCTCGCCCACCTGGGCATCCAGGGTGCGCAGCTCAAGCTCAGGGGAAGCGTCCACATCGCCCAAAACTCGCATAATCACGTTCTTATGGGGGTGCTGCTCAGCCTCTTCGGCTGAAATCCTGCCCTCTTGCAAAAGGCGCTGCACAAAGGTGTGGTCGGTTGTAACCTGCTCGAACACATCACCCCGCAGGCGGTAGGCGCGGGAGTCACCGATATGTGCCATCTCAATGCGGTCGCCGTCAATGAGCAGGGCGGTGCAGGTGGTGCCCATACCGGCCAGGCGCGGGTTGAGATCCACCAGCTCATTCATAATGATGTTGGCGTTCACAATCTCATCGGCAAGATAAATACCGGCATTACCCGCAAAACCTGCGTGATCTAGCGGCGCAAGGTCAAGGACGGTGGTTGCCGAAGCAACGTCACCACCCACGTGACCACCCATGCCGTCGGCAACAACCGCCAGGTAGTGACCGGCATAGCCAGAATCATCGTTTTTAGAGCGCACCCTCCCCACATCGGAACGTGCAGCAAAACGAAAAGCGATACCCATAGGTTAGGCTTCCAGCTGCATGGTTGTTCTGCCCACTCGGAAGGTCTGCCCCACTTCAACGGGGGTGGCGCGGGTCAGGCGAGTATCACCCACAAAGGTGCCGTTCGTTGACCCCAAATCTTCTATAAACCATCGTGACCCTTGCGGGAAGAGACGAGCATGGTGCCCCGAGGCGTAATCGTCCTGTAAGGACACCTCAATATCGGTAGAGCGCCCCATCGTCACGGGGGAGTCCCCCAAACGCATAGTTGCCCCAGCCTGGGCGCCGTCAATGATAGTTAGCAGAGAAGCGCGCACGGGCGGGTTAGACGTAGGTGCCGGGTGCGCAGGAGTGGCCGGTACTGTTGCGGCAGCCTCAGATGAGGCTTTAGCCGTGCGCACGTTACGACCCACGCCAAGGTCACGGCGCGAGGCAGCCAGCACCATAAACACAAACAGCCACAGCAAGATGAGGAAGGCAAAACGTAAAACTGTTACTGTAATTTCAGACGCCACGAGTTACCCCCTGCGAACCATCAAACGAAAAACAATACGGGCGCGGCCCATCTCAATCACCGTTCCGTTGGTAATCTCAGCGCGCCCTTGCAGGCGCCGCCCATTAATATAGGAGCCGTTGGTTGACCCCAGGTCAACTGCCAGGTAGGTGCCGTCCTGCTCCACAATTTCAAGGTGGCGGCGGGAGACACCGGTATCATCAACGGTGATATCAGCGCTTGAACCCCTACCCAGTGCCACCGGTAGGTTGCGCACGGCAACACGCTCACCGTTCACCTCAAGCACCACCTGCGGCTTAGGCTCTGCAGGGGCAGCAGGCTGCGGGGGTAGCTGCGAGGCTGGCACCGGCTGGGTGCTTGCCTGAGCCGATGGGCGGGTAATGCGGGTAGGTAGACCGTCAGAGATGGGGTGGCTACCGCTGCGTGCTGTGCTAGGAGCCGGTGCAGCCGAACTCTCTGCCGGTGCAGTAACCTGCTGCTGCGTACCGGTCACAACAAAGTCCCCCGGCTCTAAATCATCTGCGACCGCAAAGGTCACGCGAACCGCACCCCGCAACGAATAACCCTGCGCCCGGGCGTGGCGGATGGCAACGTCGCACAATTCTTCAGCCAGTGGCACGCCCCACTGCTGAGCGCGAGAAAAATCCTGGGTTGCGAAATCAACGGTAAAGACATTGGGGGCAATGGTGCGCCCTGAAGCAATAGCGTAAGACTTCTTGTCCATCTCAGTGCGCAGGCGGTTAGCAATATCAACGGGTTCAAATACGCCACCCTTGCTGAAGGTGCCACGAACAGCCTTCTCTAGGCCCTGTTCAATTCTGTCAATGAATCCCATGCTTGCCTCCTTCAACAAACGTTTAGCGGTGAGCATCTGAATCAACCCCAGGGTGGGGGTACAGCCTAAACCACTAGTCTAGTAGATAACCGGGGCAACACCCGGGGAAAACCTGTGTAAGCACCGAGGTGAGTGTGAGGGAAGCGGTATTTCTAGGGCGTAAGCCCCGCCGTCCACCCTTTGCGTGTGATGCATTGCATCAAAAACCCCTGATATTCAGCTGGACAGCTTCGCAGAGGAGCGCGTATAGTTATCTTCGTTGCTCATTCGGCGCGTAAAAAATGAATAATGCGCAAGTGGCGGAATTGGCAGACGCGCTGGCTTCAGGTGCCAGTGATCGCAAGATCGTGGGGGTTCAAGTCCCCCCTTGCGCACAGAG
>JAUMUH010000094.1 GCA_030530765.1 Rothia sp. (in: high G+C Gram-positive bacteria) | reverse complement strand
GACAGCAACCACGGTATCAAGCTCTCAGACTTTGGCCTAACCCGGCGCACTGACCAAAGCTGGACCGGTGAACTCATGGGCACCCCCGCCTACGTCGCCCCAGAAATCATGGACCCCAAAGCCACCGTAGGCGCACCGGCAGACATCTTCGCCGTAGGCGTCATCATGTACCGCATGATCACCGGGCGCCTGCCCTTCCCCGGGCTGGGCAACGACCAGCAGGTGCTCTACCACAACATCAACTCCGAGATACCCTCGGTCACCCGCACAGCCCCCTCCATCAGCCCCGATATTGCCGGAATCATCAGCTGGTGCACCCGCCGCGCCGTCAAAGACCGCCCCCAGGACGCCACCGAGCTCTTCCGCGCCTTATGTGAGACCAAAGCTCGCCTCAGCTCAACAGAGCTAGCCTACCGAGCAGAAATCGCCCAAACACCGGCAACTACCCTCTGGCAAGACGTCACCGCCATTGCCGAGAAATCCGGTATGACCAAGGTGTATCGCAGCACCCCAATTTCTGGGTTTGGCAGTGCCGATGACCTGCTCCATGAGGACGACGAGGCTCAGCTCACCGAGCATGAGCAATCAGTCCTAGCGGCAGTTGAGAACGATGGGGAAGTCTACGCCCCCACACAAATCTCAGGAGTTGGCCCGCTCACCAAACACCAGGCAGCAGTTGAAGGTAGCACCGATGAGACCCTCTTCTGGGACGTAGCTGATAGCCCTAACGCCACAACCGCCTTCCCTGCCCAGCAGGTACAAGAAAACCCTGCACACGCAACTGAAGAGCAGAGAGGCAACAGCCAGGTGCCGTACGGGTCAATTAGCGGTAGCTACAACCCGGGTAGAGCACTATCGAATAATCCGCAACGCAGCCAACCGCACTCCGCCTTAGGCAGCAGGCAGAGAGATAGGCAGCAGTGGGATGAGGCTCTAAGACGCCGCCCACCCCAGCCCTGGCTGCAACCCCCTACCCCAGTAGCACTCGTTATGCTGTTTCTGCTTCTGCTGTTGGGTTTTGTTGCAGCCGGTTTTGTAGGCTGGTGGCTAGCTGGTCTATTGCTCTAAAAGCTCTAGTAGGCAGGCACAAAATTCTGCCCAGATAAGGACGCCCAGGGTTGCTTCCCCTAAAACACAAGGGGAAGCAACCCTGGGCGTCCTTTATTTACCTGCGGCTTCTCTCTAACGGCGGGCTAGGTATTCTGCAACCTGGAAGGCAATCTCTAGGGACTGCTGATGATTTAGGCGGGGGTCGCAGAGGGTTTCGTAGCGGTCAGCAAAGGCAGACTCTTCGATGGGGTCAGAGCCACCTAGACACTCAGCGACATCGTCACCGGTCATTTCCACGTGGATGCCGCCGGGGAAGGTGCCCAGTGCCTCGTGTACCTCAAAGAAGCCGCGAATTTCGTCGATGACATCATCGTAGCGGCGGGTCTTGAAGCCAGAGGGTACTGAGATGGTGTTGCCGTGCATGGGGTCGGTTACCCACACCACCTTGGCGCCTTCACGCTGTACTCCCTCAACGATAGCGGGCAGGTTTTCACGAATCTTGCCAGCCCCCATGCGGGTAATGAAGGTCAGCCTGCCGGGTTCTCGGTTGGGGTCCAGCTTATCAATCAGTGCAAGCGCGTCCTCTGCGGTGGTAGCAGGGCCCAGCTTCACGCCGATAGGGTTGCGCACCTTAGAGAGGAAGTTGACGTGAGCGTCCTCTAGGCCCCTGGTTCGCTCACCAATCCAGAGGAAGTGGGCTGAGGTGTCGTAGGGCTGGCAGGTGCGTGAATCAACGCGCGTCATGGCACGCTCAAAGTCCAGTAGCAGAGCTTCGTGACCGGTGTAAAGATCGGTGTCCTTCAGCGGGCCAAAATCGGTGCCGCAGGCCTCCATAAATTTGATGGCACGGTCAATCTCAGCAGCCAGTGACTCATAACGGGCGTGGGCTGGGTTAGAGGTAAAACCCTTGTTCCAGGCGTTGACCGACCGCAGGTCAGCGAAGCCGCCCTTGGTGAAGGCACGAATCAGGTTCAGGGTGGACGCGCTGGTGTGGTAGCCCTGCAGCATACGCTTGGGGTCGTGCACACGGGCGTCGGCGGTGAAGTCAAAACCGTTAACCATTTCACCGCGGAAGGAGGGCAGGGTAACACCCTCACGGGTCTCGTCGTTGGACGAGCGAGGCTTAGAGAACTGGCCAGCCATGCGCCCCATCTTAACCACCGGCATGGAGGCACCGTAGGTCAGCACGACAGCCATCTGCAACAGGGTTCGTACGCGCCCTGAAATTTTATCGGCAGTGGCACCGGCAAAGGTTTCAGCGCAGTCACCGCCCTGCAGCAAAAATGCTTCACCGTTAGCGACACGGGCAAGGTCAGCGCGCATCTGGTCTACCTCACCGGCAAAGACCAGCGGCGGCACGGTGTTCAGCTCATCAATAACACCGGCAAAGTCGGGGTGCTCAGCCCACCGGGGGTGCTGGTCGATTTTTAGTGAGCGCCATTCTTCAAGTTCAGGGAAATCCTTGGGGGTTGGTACTGCGCCGGGTAGGCTCACGGTGCGCTCCTTCTCTAAGGTCTTGGTCTTGCCCCCATATTTCAGGGGTGTTTTAAGTGTAGGCGGTCAGCGCGACAAGTAAGAAGCCGGGCGTAATAATGAAGTCTTGCTCAGTAGTGTTACGCCAGACGAACCCCCAACTTGAGCTTATCTAGCCGGGCAAAGCGGGTGCATAGCCCAGCCTGATGGCTCGGGGCTGACGTGAATCGCCTAGTGAGCGCTAGCGAACCGGGCGAGAGGGTCGGCAGGCTGGGCTGTGACCGCGGCGCCCGGCGAAACCGCTTCTGTTACTTCTCGTTCAGCAGACGTTCGCTAGCTTCGGTAGCGCTCATCTTTTCTTGGGTCATGAGTTTTTTAACGTCCCCGGCGTAGACCGGCACCACGGGTTTACCGATCATCTCACTGATGCGGGCAATAACGATATCGGCTAGTTCGCGAGCTGCCGCCCAGTCGTCCTGCCGCCCGGCATAGGCGGAGGTATCGATAGGTTCGCCGATGACGGTTTTGATGCGGAT
The DNA here is from genome assembly GCA_030530765.1 of Rothia sp. (in: high G+C Gram-positive bacteria). GTDB lineage: Bacteria > Actinomycetota > Actinomycetes > Actinomycetales > Micrococcaceae > Rothia. The sequence continues at coordinate 1,952 of JAUMUH010000094.1, read as the reverse complement.
GGGTTCCCCGCTCTCTTTTTTCAAACGTAGACGGTTAGAGCCTGGCACCTGCACATGCTCGTTACCGAACTGGGCTACGGGGATAATGGGTACACCGGCAGCGATCGCTAGACGAGCTACCCCCACTTTTGCGCGGTAGAGGCGGGCATCGGGGCTGCGGGTACCTTCGGGGTAGATACCCACCAGTTTTCCCTCAGCTAAAGCATCAATGGCTGCTTGTAATGAGGCAGTGGAGGCAGCGCCCCCTGTGCGATCCATGGGAAGCTGCCCAACCCCGGTAAAAAACCACTTCATGATTTTCCCCTTGAGACCGGGGGTCGTAAAGTAGTCGCTCTTGGCTAGAAAGAATACCTGACGCGGGGCAGCCAGCGGCAAAAAGATGGAGTCAATAAAAGACACGTGGTTGCTGGCAAGCACTGCCCCGGTATCTGCCGGTATATTGTCTGCCCCCACTACCTCGTGATGGTAAAGGCGGGTCAACAGGGGTTTGAGCACAGTGCGTAGCTGCATGTACACAGTAGACTCCTCGGTCTTGTTAGCGGTTGCCTTCCATTCTAAGCCGTCAATGCTCCTCTGCCACGTGCAGGGAGGATTATTCTTTAAAAGTATGGGCGTGGCGCATAGGCATCAATCAGTTAGTACAAATACCCTAGCTGGTTGCTTTCACCGGTGATGGCTGCCTCAGCGAGAAGGTAAAATTTGAGAAGATTTGGTGTGTGCGCCACCCATTGGCTCACTCATGTCTTAAACCGCGCAAGCAGGTAAGGAAAGAGGTCAGAACAAACCGTGAAAGAAGTTCACTCACCGCAGGCTGTTGTTATCGACCCGTCAACCAATATCACCGATATGGTGGAGCGTCGTGCCCACGATAGCCGAAGGCCCGTAGTTTACCGGGTGCAGAAGTCTACCGGCAACTGGGTTGATGTTACTGCCCCGCAGTTTCGGGCGCAGATTATTGAGCTTGCTAAAGGTCTTGCGGCAGCCGGTATTGAGCGGGGGGACGTGGTGGGCATTATGAGCCGCACCCGTTACGAGTGGACGCTCATCGACTTCGCAATCTGGTACGCCGGTGCTATCACAGTGCCCGTCTATGAGACGTCTTCACCCGCCCAAGCTGCCTGGGCGCTCTCTCACTCTAAGGCAAAAGCAGTTTTTGTTGAGAGCAGCAAGCTCGACTCTGTTATTGACCAGGCACGCTCCCTCACCGACCTAGACCTTGACCTCTCAGCGCTCCAGGACGTGTGGGTTATCGATGAGGCAGTCATCCCGGCCTTGGTCGCCGGCGGGTCAGCCGTTAGCGATGAAGAGATTGAGCAGCGCCGGTCCGCAGCCACCTGTGATGATCTTGCCACTATCGTCTACACTTCTGGCACCACCGGTCGCCCCAAGGCATGCCCTATCACCCACGGTAATTTTGTGCGCCTGTCTGCAAACAGCAAGGCAACTATTCCCGAAATTGCCAACGAAACCAATTCCACCTTGCTCTTCTTGCCCCTAGCGCACGTGTTGGGTAGGCTCATCCAAATTCTTGCCTTCGATTCAGGGTTGGTCGTAGGTCATGCGCCGGACATCAAAAACCTCTCTACCGATCTTGCCTCCTTTCAGCCCACCATGCTACTGGTGGTTCCCCGTGTCTTTGAGAAGGTCTATGAGGGGGCGGTCAAGAAGGCTGAGAAGGGCGGGGCCTTCAACGCTAAGCTGTTCCACCGGTCAGTAGAGATTGCCGTTAAATGGTCTCAGGCTAAAATTGCCGGGCGCCTCACCAAGAAACTAGAACTACAGCACAGGTTCTATGACAAACTGGTTTACTCCAAGCTACGGGCGGCAATGGGTGGCAAGGTCAGGTTCGCGGTCTCTGGCGGCGGGCGGCTAGCACCCCACTACGGCCACTTCTACCACGCCGTTGGTATTGAAGTGGTTGAGGGCTACGGGCTGACCGAAACCACCGCTCC
>JAUMUH010000093.1 GCA_030530765.1 Rothia sp. (in: high G+C Gram-positive bacteria) | reverse complement strand
TCTGCGCAAGAGATAGCTACCGCTGTCGGTGGCACCCTGCTGGGTACAGCAGCCCAGGCACCCAGTAGCATCACCTGTACCTTTGCTACTACTGACTCCCGCGACGTCACAGCCAACACCCTCTTTTTAGCAAAGCCCGGTGAGGTGACCGACGGGCACAACTTTCTACCCCAGGCGTTTGCGGCGGGGGCAACCTTGGCGCTCGTAGAGCGAGAGATTACTGACGATAAGGGCGAGACCTTCCCCTCTATGGGGCGCCTTGCAGCTTACATTGTCGAAAGGCTCCGTGCAGACGGCGAGATAACCGTGGTGGGTATCACCGGTTCAGCTGGGAAAACCACTACCAAAGACCTGTTGGCAGCTATCTTTAGTGCTCAGGGTAAGACCGTTGCCCCCGTCGGTTCTTTCAATGGCGAGGTTGGGGTGCCGCTGACAGTCTTCCGCGCTGAGGCAGACACCCGTTACCTCGTCATCGAGATGGGTGCTGACCGGGTGGGGAACATCAGATACCTGACCGATATGATTTCCCCTGACTATGGGGTAGTGCTGAAGGTTGGTACCGCCCACGCCGGTGAGTTCGGTGGGGTCGATAACATTGAGCTCACTAAGGGGGAAATGGCAGAGGGCGTACGCTCTGGTCTTGCCCTCAATATTGACGACTACCGGGTGCGCCGCATGATTAACCGCGCCTCAACTCCCGTCACCTATTTTGGTGTTGCCGGGCAAGAGGCTGAGGTCACCACCAGCGCTAACCCCGGCGTCCCAGAAGAGCGGATTGTTGCTGAAAACCTGACGACCGATGAAGCTGGCTGCCCCGTTTTCACCCTGGTCTTTCCCCAGGGGCAGAGCTTTGAGGTGCACTCCAAACTTATCGGTGAACACCACGTTTACAACCTGCTGGCGGCAGCTACCCTTGCCTACAAGAGCGGTATTGATCCGGCAGATATTGTGCACGAGATGAATGCTGCACAGGCAACCTCCAAATGGCGTATGCAACGCACTAACCGTGCAGATGGCGTCACCGTCATCAACGATGCCTACAACGCCAATCCTGAATCTATGACCGCAGCCCTGCAAACACTGGCGCAGCTGGGGCGGCTCCCATCAACTAACCGCACCTGGGCGGTGCTCGGCGCCATGCTGGAACTGGGGGAGCAGTCTCTCCAGGAACATGACCGAATCGGTCAGCTGGCAGTGCGGCTCAATATTTCTAAGCTGATTGCCGTGGGTGATATTGCCAAACCCATTTACAATACTGCCCACCTTGAAGGGTCGTGGGGTAATGAGGCAACCTGGGTTGCCACCCCTGAAGAAGCCTTTGACCTGCTCAAAGGTGAGGTAGAAGCTGGTGACATTGTACTCTTTAAGTCCTCTAACGGGGCTGGCCTCGGTAAACTGGGCCAGCAGGTTGCAGACTATGAAGCAGACCTTACCGTTGCTGAGAGTGGCACCGCAGCCTGGCTGAGCGCCGGCGACTTCGTGGGCGCGATAAACTCAGACAAGACCAATGAAGCTGGCATGACCGGCTCTAACCCCTCCCACCCATAACCGGAAAGATTACAGACTCGCATGATTTCTATCCTGTTAGCTGCAGCTTTCGGCTTGATCATCTCGATCGTCGGAACACCGATGTACACCAAATGGCTGGTGAAACAGCAGTTCGGTCAGTTTATTCGTGAAGACGGCCCGACCTCGCACCAGACCAAACGAGGTACTCCGACCATGGGCGGGGTCATGATAATGCTGGCTACCGTTCTCGGTTTCTTCTTTGCCCTGTGGATTTCTGCAGCTGCTTTTGGCACCTCCTGGGGGGCTTCGCCGTCCGTTCTTTTAGCGATGTTCCTCATGCTGGGGATGGCGGGTGTTGGCTTTGTCGATGACTTCCAGAAAATTTGGAAGAAACAGAGCGAGGGCCTAACCCCCAAGGGAAAAATCGTTCTACAGGGTTTGATTGGCACCCTCTTTGCAGTTGGTGCACTGTTGCTCAAGGACGGGCGGGGCTGGTCGCCGGCCTCGAGCAAGCTATCTTTTACCCGCGATATCTCTTGGCTTGATGTGGGCTTTGCAGGCCCAGTAGTGCTCATTATCCTCTTTGTACTGTGGGTCAATCTGATTGCTACTGCAACCACCAATGCAGTGAACCTTACAGACGGTCTTGACGGTCTTGCAACCGGCGCTGCCATTATGGTCTTTAGCGGCTACCTCTTGATTTCTATGTGGCAGCAGCAGCATCTCTGCGCTCCCGGTTCGATGGATGCCGTCTGCTACGAGGTGCCTAACTCAGGTCACATGGCGATGCTAGCGGCAGCACTTGTTGGGGCACTTCTGGGGTTCCTTTGGTGGAACACCTCACCGGCAACTATCTTTATGGGTGATACCGGGTCCCTAGGTCTGGGTGGTGCTTTAGCGGCTTTTGCGATTATTACCCGCACACAGATGCTGCTACCCATCATTGCCGGTCTTTTTGTGATTATTGCTATCTCGGTCATCCTGCAGGTGGGGTACTTTAAGTTGAGCGGTGGTAAGCGTATTTTCCGTATGGCGCCGCTACAGCACCACTTTGAGCTTAAAGGCTGGCCAGAAGTAAATGTTGTGGTGCGTTTCTGGATTCTTGCGGGTCTGTTTGTTGCCGTTGCTCTGGGTATCTTCTATGGCGATTGGCTGATGAGTCACGGAGGTTCTTTCTAAATGAAAGCTAGTAACGCGAACCCTGTATACGGGTATGAGCGGCTTGAAGCACTGACAAGCTGGGACTCTGACTGGGAGGGGCTACGCGTCGTCGTTGCCGGTTTAGGTGTTTCTGGTTTTGCAGCGGCAGATACCCTGATCGAGCTGGGTGCCCGCGTGGTTGTTGCCGATGGCAATGACAGTGAAGCTAACCAGACGAAGGCAAGTACCCTCAACATCGTGGGAGCTGCTGGGGTTATTCTGGGCGAGGGCGCTATGGATGCCTTGCCCTTGGTGGACGGCGAGCCAGCAGAACTAGTGGTGACCTCACCGGGTCTGAGACCCACCCTCGGTATTCTTGCCGATGCCCTGTCACAAAAGGTTCAAATTTGGGGTGATGTTGAGCTTGCCTGGCGTGTGCGCCAGCGCGGGGGGCGAAAGACCGCTCAGTGGCTCTGCATCACCGGCACCAATGGCAAAACCACCACTGTGGGCATGACCGAATCTATTCTGCAGGCTGCCGGTCTTAAGGCAATTGCGGTAGGTAACGTGGGGACACCCATTCTTGATGCCCTGCGAGACCCGGTAGAGTACGATTTCTTTGCCGTTGAGCTCTCCAGTTTCCAGTTGCACTGGTGCTACTCTCTAGCCCCTTTGGCCTCTGCGGTGCTCAATGTGGCAGAGGACCATGTAGACTGGCACGGTAGCTATGAGAACTACCTGGCAGATAAAGCAGGTATTTACGAAAACACTCAGGTCGCCTGCATCTTCAACGCTAACCAGAACGAAATTATTCGCATGGTTGAAGAGGCTGATGTGCAGGAGGGCTGCCGTGCTATTGGCTTCTGGGCTGATACCCCTTCGCTGTCGATGTTTGGCGTAGTTGACGGGCTTCTGGTAGACCGAGCTTTCTTAGATAACCGCCATAAGCAGGCGCTTGAGGTTGCAGAGGTTGCTGATACCGGTCAGCTGCCCACCAAGCACACCGTCGAAAACGCTCTGGTGGCTGCGGCACTTACCCGTGCTGCTGGCATAGCCCCTGAAGACGTGAAGGCTGGTCTGCAGAACTACGAGCCCGGTGCCCACCGTATTCAGTTGGTCGCTAACACCCACGGCGTGCTCTGGGTCAATGACTCCAAGGCAACCAACCCGCACGCTGCGAACGCCTCCCTTGCTTCCTTCAACCCGGTTATTTGGATTGCAGGTGGCCTCTCTAAGGGCGTGACCTATGATGAGTTGGTAGAAGCACACGCAGACCGTCTTAAGGCGGTGGTCATTATCGGAACCGACACTGAAGCTCTACGCCAAGCACTAGCAAGCCATGCACCTGCCGTGCCCGTGTACAACATGACTGAGAGCCCACTGCTAGCGAATAAAACTGATGGGGCGGCAGCAATGAAACTAGCAATTGCAAAAGCCCATGAAATTTCAGAGCAAAGCGATACTGTGCTCATGGCGCCGGCAGCTGCATCGATGGATCAATTTGTTTCGTACGCTGATCGCGGCAACGCCTTTATTGATGCGGTTACCGACCTCGTCCACCACATTAATTCCTAACAGGGGCAGGGAGCCTTGGTTACGATACCTTGTTTCCTCTGCTCTAGCCGTGTACTACGAGCGCCCAGAAAGAAGAGATGACACCATGAGCCTCACCGCGCAGCCCCCCGCTGATAAACCGCAGGGGAATATACGCCGCACAGGTAGCTGGCTAAAACAAGGCTGGGAACATGTGCAAGTGCGCTTGGGCTCAATGGTGCTAAGCGATGTGCCCTTGGTGCTCATTGGTACCGTGTTGGTGCTCACCGCTTTTGGCGTGATTATGGTGCTCTCTGCCTCAAGCGTTGAACAAATTTCAGCGGGTCTAGTGCCCTACGCTCAAGCCCGGTCACAGGCTATTTTTGCGGTGCTGGGTTTTGGTCTTATGCTGCTTATAGGTTTTGGAATCCCCGTTTGGTTCTACCGCAAGCCCTGGGTGTTATACACCGCTTTGGGCATCTGCGTTGGCCTCTTGTTGACGGTTATATTTTTTGGTGTCTCTGTGGGCGGTAACCGCAACTGGATTGAGCTACCTGGCTTTAACCTCCAGCCTTCAGAGGTGGCTAAACCTGTTACTATCTTGTGGCTTGCTATGGTGTTCTCACGCCAGGGCGCCATCGACCGGGGGAGTGCGGCTCAAACTCTCTATAAGGCACTGATACCCTCTACACTGGGAGTCGGAGTGGTCCTCGCCCTCATCCTCGCCGGTCACGACCTGGGCACGGTACTAATCTACGCCCTGTTCTTTGTAACGATGCTGCTAGCAGCTAAACCCTCACGCAGCACAATTATTGTTGCCCTGGGGGCTCTTGCTCTTGCAGCTTTCTAGGGATTCAACGTTGGTAAGCTTTTGGCTTTCAGCTCGCAACACCTCATCTTCA
>JAUMUH010000092.1 GCA_030530765.1 Rothia sp. (in: high G+C Gram-positive bacteria) | reverse complement strand
TCTGAGATTCTTGAGCACACCCGCCAGCTGGTTGAGCGCGGCGCTACTGAACGCAAGGCATGGGAAGAAAAGCTCGCCACCTGGCGCTCAGCTAACCCCGAAGCAGCCAAGCTCTTTGACCGCCTACAGGCTGGCGAACTACCCGAAAACTACGCGGACGCCTTCCCCACCTTCGAGGCAGGTTCATCCATTGCTACCCGTGCAGCCTCCGGCAAGGTCATCAACGCTATTGCCTCAACCTTCCCCGAACTCTGGGGTGGCTCAGCTGACCTGGCAGGTTCAAACAACACCACCATCGACACCGAAAAGTCCTTCAATCCCGAAGCGCGCTCCACCAAGAGTTGGGCAGCTCACCCCTACGGCCGCGTGCTACACTTCGGCATCCGTGAGCACGCCGCAGCGGCAATTACTAACGGTATTGCGCTCTCCTCACCCACCCGTCCTTTCTCGGGCACCTTCTTCGTCTTCACCGATTACCAGCGCCCCGCCGTCCGCCTAGCAGCACTCATGGGCGTACCCAATATCTTTGTTTGGACCCACGACTCCATCGGCCTGGGCGAAGACGGCCCCACCCACCAGCCCGTTGAGCATCTCTCAGCCATGCGCGCCATCCCCAACCTGGACGTCGTACGCCCGGCTGACGGCAACGAAACCTCCGTTGCCTGGCGCAAGATCATGGAAATCAAGGATCACCCCGCTGGCCTGGTGCTCTCACGCCAGAACCTGACCAACATCGCCCGCGAAGACATCCACCCCGACGCCGAAGGCGAGAAATTCGCCTCAGCGTTAGGTGCTACCCGCGGCGGTTATGTGCTAGCCGATACCGATGGCACCCCCGATGTCATCATCATCGCCACCGGCTCCGAGGTTGAAATTGCCCTTGAAGGACGCGCCAAGCTGGCAGAAGCTGGTATTGCAGCCCGCGTTGTCTCCATGCCCTGCCGCGAATGGTTCGACGCAGAAACCGCTGAATACCGCGAGTCTGTTCTCCCCGCAGGCATCAAGGCACGCGTCACCGTTGAAGCTGGCCTACGCATGAGCTGGAACGACCTGCTGGGCGACGCCGGCCGCGCTGTTTCCCTTGAACACTACGGCGCATCAGCCTCAGGCGAAGAACTCTACGCCCAGTTCGGTATTACCGCCGACGCTGTTGCTGAAGCAGCCAAGGCATCCATCGAAGCAGCCAAGTAAAGAAGTTAGAGAAAGACAAGTACTATGACTACTCCCACCCAGAAACTTTCAGACGCCGGTGTTTCCATCTGGCTCGATGACCTCTCACGCGAACGCCTCACCAGCGGCAACCTGCAAGAACTCATCGACACCAAAAACGTTGTTGGCGTGACCACCAACCCCTCCATCTTTGCAGCTGCGCTCTCAAACGGAGCCGCCTACGCAGAGCAGATGAAGGAACTAGCAGCTAAGGGTGAAACCCCTGAAAACGCCGGTTTTGCGGCAATGATCGATGACGTTCGTGCAGCCTGCGACGTTTTTGCCCCTATCTACGAGGCAACCCAGGGCTTTGACGGCCGCGTTTCCATCGAGGTCTCACCCCTGCTGGCACGCAAGTCAGCAGAAACCCTGGCACAGGCTAAAGAACTGCACGCCGCGGTCAACCGTGAAAACGTCATGATTAAGATCCCCGCCACCGAAGAGGGACTAGAACCCATCACCAAGGCACTGGCTGAAGGTATCTCAGTCAACGTAACCCTCATCTTCTCACTGGAACGCTACCGCGCGGTCACCAACGCCTACCTGCTGGGCCTAGAAGAGGCACTGGCTAACGGCAAGGACCTCTCAAAGATTCACTCCGTTGCTTCCTTCTTCGTCTCCCGCGTAGACACCGAAATTGATGCCCGCCTCGACGCCATTGGCACCGAAGAAGCACTAACGCTCAAGGGTAAGGCCGGTGTAGCTAACGCCCGCCTGGCTTTTGAGGTCTACGAGCAGGCATTCTCATCTGAGCGTTGGGCCCTCCTTAAAGCTGCAGGAGCCAACCGCCAGCGTCCTCTGTGGGCATCAACCGGTGTGAAGAACCCCGCCTACCCTGACACCCTCTACGTCACCGAAATCGCTGCCCCCGGCACCGTCAACACCATGCCCGAGGCAACCCTCAACGCCACCTTTGACCACGGTGAAGTCACCGGCAACACCATTGAGGGCACCTACGCTGAAGCTAATGAAGTGCTCAACGCACTCGAAGCGCTAGGCATCTCTTACCAGGACGTTGTTGAGCAGCTTGAAACCGAGGGTGTTGAAAAATTTGAGGTCTCTTGGAAGGAACTACTCGAAACCGTAGAGAGTGCTCTCAAGAACTAAGAGTAAACTGTCACTTAATTACCCTTACCTGGGGCGGCAACCCGGTTCAGTCGGTTGCCGCCCTCAACCGCAAAACATCTAAGGATTCAATTCGGTGCCACAGACCAACGAATCAAACCCCCTGCGCGACCCGCGTGACCGCAGGCTAACCCGTATTGCCGGGCCCAGCTCCCTAGTCTTTTTTGGCGTAACGGGTGATTTGGCTCGAAAGAAACTTCTGCCTGCCGTCTATGACCTGGTCAATCGCGGCCTGTTACCTCCCAGTTTTGGGTTGGTAGGCTTTGGTCGCCGCGAGTGGAGCCACGAGGATTTCCAGGCTGAAGTACGTCAGCATGTTGAAGCTCATTCACGCACTCCCTTCCGCGAGGACGTCTGGAACCAGTTCGCCGCCGGTATCCGATTTGTCACCGGCACCTTTGACTCTGATGAGTCATTCCAGAAACTCAAGGCAACCCTGGCTGAGCTGGACGAAAGCCGCGGCACCCGTGGCAACCACGCTTTCTACCTCTCCATTCCCCCTAAAGATTTTGAGCAGGTGCTGCAGAAGTTAGCTGATCACGACCTCGCCAACCACCAGCAGCATGAGGGCTGGCGCCGCGTTGTCATCGAAAAGCCCTTTGGTCATAACCTTAAGTCAGCCCGTGATCTCAACGCCATTGTTGAGCGAGTCTTTCCCGCTGATTCGGTCTTCCGTATTGACCACTACCTGGGTAAAGAAACGGTGCAGAACATTCTCGCCACCCGCTTTGCTAACCAGATGTTTGAGCCCCTATGGAACGCCAACAACGTAGACCATGTACAGATCACCATGGCTGAAGACATCGGCATCGGCACCCGCGCAGGCTACTACGACGGTGTGGGTGCTGCCCGCGATATTATTCAGAACCACCTGCTGCAGTTGCTTGCTCTTACCGCAATGGAAGAGCCCATCAGCTTCAACGCCGAGCACCTGCGCGCTGAAAAGGCTAAGGTGCTAGAAGCTGTTGAGGTGCCTGAAGATATCGCCTCAGCATTTGCTATTGGCCAGTACGAGGCAGGTAACCAGGGCGGTGAAGAGGTAAACGGCTTCTTTGACGAGAACGACATCCCCGCTGATTCTCGCACCGAAACCTTTGCTGCGCTGAAGCTCAATATCAATACCCGCCGCTGGAATGGGGTTCCCTTCTACCTGCGCGCAGGTAAGCGCCTGGGCCGCCGCGTCACTGAGATCGCAGTGGTGTTCAAGAAGTCACCCAACCTGCTCTTTGGCAGCGCATCCGATGACTCCGGGCAGAACGCCATTGTGATTCGTGTACAGCCAGATGAGGGCATGACCCTGCGCTTCTCATCAAAGGTACCCGGAACCCAGATGGAAATTCGTGACGTCAACATGGACTTTGGCTACAACCACTCCTTCACCGAAGAATCCCCAGAGGCTTACGAACGCCTGATTCTCGATGTTCTGTTAGGCGAGCCACCCCTCTTCCCACGCCACGAAGAAGTAGAGCTCTCCTGGAAAATTCTTGACCCCTTTGAGGAATACTGGGAAGAGCACAAGGTACAGCCCGAGGGGTATGCACCCGGTTCCTGGGGCCCGGCGTCCGCCCATGAAATGCTTGAACGAGACGGCCGTGCTTGGAGGCGCCCGTGATTAAGAAACTAAAAGATACCACCGTGGGCAAGATTGCCAAGGAGCTATCTGCCCTGCGCAATGAAGAGGGCGCAACAACCACCAGCCGCGTGTTGACCCTGGTTATTCTGGCTGATAAAGGCCACTCAAAGACCGCTGTTGAGGCAGCTCTTAAGGCGTCATATGAACACCCTAGCCGCATCATCGTGCATATTGGCTACGGTGAAGACCAACAGGACCGCCTGGACGCCCGTCTATACCTGGGTGGGGACGCCGGTGCGGCAGAGCTCATTATTCTGCGCGGCTACGGTAGTGCTTCAGTGCCCACCGAGTCCCTGATTTCTGGGCTGCTGCTGCCCGACTCACCCATTGTGGTCTGGTGGCCCCACTCAGTTCCCGAAAACCCGGCAGCTCATTCCATTGGCAGAATTGCCCAGCGCCGCATCACAGACTCGGCGCGCACCTATGACCCAGCTTCTGCCCTGGCTGCGCTGTCTGCCAGCTACCAGGACGGCGACACCGACCTTGCCTGGATTCGCCTGACCCTCTGGCGTATCCAGATCGCGGCTGTCTTTGACCAGCTTGCCCCCTCGCCGGTCAAGAAAGTAACAGTGTGGGGCTCTGCCAAGTCACCCTCAGTGGTTCTGCTGGGTGGCTGGCTGGGTAGCCGGCTTGACGCAGAGGTTCACTTGAAAACCACCACCGTTGACCGAGGTCTCTACAAGGTGGAACTTGAAAGGGAGGACGGTACCATCACCATCCACCGCCCAGGTAAGAAAATGGCTACCATTTCTTCCCCCGGCGCACCCGACCAGCAGATTTCCCTACCGGTTCGTTCCCTTGCCGACTGCCTAGCAGAGGAACTTCGCAGGCTTGACCCCGATGAGGTCTACGGTGAGGTGTTGCGCCACTGCGTGACTAACAGCCGTATTCTCATCGACTGTGACGATGAACCTGCAGACGATGACTCAGCAGACTACACGGAGGTCTTCGATGCCTAACCCCATTCTTGTACCCCATACTGACAAGGAAACCCTATCTCTAGCCGGTGGCAGCCGCATCATTAATGTGTTGGCTACTGCTGTGGCTGAACAGGGCACCACCCATATTGCGCTAACCGGCGGCACTATGGGCATCGCTGTGCTTGTCAATATTGCCCAGAACCCCCTGCGTTCTACCGT
>JAUMUH010000091.1 GCA_030530765.1 Rothia sp. (in: high G+C Gram-positive bacteria) | reverse complement strand
ATAGTGCTCAGGATTTGGCGGATGAGTTGAACCGGCACCGTGGGGAAAATCTAAGGTTTCATATCAGTTATTTCCAGTTTAAAAATCATGAGGCTCGTGCGGTTGAGTTGGAGGGTCATCCGATTAGGAAATAGCAGTATTGGTTTCTGAGGGTGTCAAGATTTTTTGGGGTGCTGGTGTCGTCTTTCTTTCTCTGGAGTTCAGGCAAGAGGGGGGGTGGGTGATATGTACTGGGTGTAGTTCCGCTCATCATGCGGGTGCTCAGTATATGAACCTGCCTCCACCGTTTTATCAGGTGGAAGCGATTTACTGCACCAAACCATGGGTGAAAATGCAGCACTGAAAATATTTTCTTGACACATGTAGTCAAAGAGACTTTTTCATAGGGATGAGCATTAGTATTTTCGCAGAGCGTAAGTGGCTCGCATAACACATGCGAAGTCTTCATGAGCTTGCGCCCCCGTTCGAAAGGCACACACCATGACAACCCCTGTTGCCGCACACAAGACCTGGTACAAAGACCCTACCCACATGCTGTATATATCCGTTATCGCAGCAGTTGTTCTGGGCTGTATCGTTGGCTTAGTTAGCCCTGATTTAGGTAAATCGCTAGCACCTATCGGCACCGCTTTTATCTCACTCATCAAAATGATGATTGCCCCCGTTATTTTCTGCACCATCGTGCTAGGCGTGGGCTCCATCGCCAAAGCCGCAACCATAGGCAAAGTTGGCGGCATGGCTCTTTTCTACTTCATTGCCATGTCCACTTTCGCGCTGGGCATCGGCTTGGTCGTAGGTAACCTCATCGAACCGGGGCATAACCTGAACTACCAGCCCACCGGGTACACCCTGCCCGAGTCAGACAGCCACGGGGGCGGTACCGGCAACGGAACCGTAGATTTCTTGCTCAGCATTATCCCGACGTCCCTGCTGTCATCTCTCACAGCCGGTAACATTCTGCAGACCCTCTTTGTTGCACTACTGACCGGTTTTGCCCTGCAAAAAATGGGTGAAAATGGCAAGCCCATTCTCAAGTTCCTCACCTATGCCCAGGCGCTGGTCTTCCGCCTGCTCATGATGATTATGTGGGTTGCCCCTCTCGGTGCCTTCGGTGCTATCGCCGGTGTAGTTGGCTCAACCGGCATCAAGGCAATTAGCTCCATGCTGGTGCTCATGGTTGCTTTCTACATCACCTGCGTCCTCTTCATCGTCGTTATTCTGGGCAGCGTGCTACGTTTTGGTACCGGCATCAACATCTTCTTGCTGATGAAGTACCTTGCCCGCGAATACCTGCTTATTTTTTCCACGTCATCGTCTGAAGCAGCGCTGCCCCGTCTCATCGCCAAGATGGAACACCTGGGGGTCTCAAAGCCTGTTGCCGGTATCGTGGTTCCCACTGGCTACTCCTTCAACCTCGACGGTACCGCTATCTACCTAACCATGGCCTCCCTCTTCGCGGCAGAAGCTATGGGTACCCCGCTGCAGATGGGGGAGCAGATCTCGCTGCTGATCTTTATGATTATCGCTTCTAAGGGTGCAGCCGGTGTCTCTGGCGCTGGCATTGCAACCCTGGCCGGCGGTCTGCAATCCCACCGCCCTGACCTCGTAGACGGCGTTGGTCTTATCGTAGGTATCGACCGTTTCATGTCAGAAGCCCGTGCGATCACCAACTTCACTGGTAACGCTGTAGCGGCAGTCCTCATGGCTAAACTCACCCACGAACTTGACTACGACCGTTGCAAGCAGGTGCTCAGCGGCGCCTTGCCCTTTGACGAGGCAAGCATGGGCATGGACGACGTGCACGGAGACCAGCACGTTGACGAAGCCGTCACCATGAAGTCACCGACCCGTCAGATGAAAATTGTTGAAGCCCAGCAGGCCAAAACCACCATCGGCACAAACGAGCAGTAAACCAAAGCTGCTGTTTATCTGAAAATAAGCTGTGCCCTGCCGTCCTTTCTTAAGGACGGCAGGGCACAGCTCTGCGTTCACCAGTAAGGGAAACTTGACCTGAGGCTGTACCCTTATAGAGTAGGTAAAAATATTGTCACGACTCACGAGGTAAAGTCTTGAACCAGACTCCTGCTGAAGAACTTGGCCCCACCGGCCGCCCCCTGCGCATCTACCCAGACCCCGCCCCCCTCAAGGTTCACGGGCCTGCCCGTATTATCTCCATGGTTAATCAAAAGGGCGGTGTGGGCAAAACAACCTCCACTATCAACCTGGGTGCTGCTTTAGCTGAGGCAGGGCGGCGAGTGCTCCTGGTCGACTTTGACCCCCAGGGTGCGCTTTCAGCAGGCTTTGGTGCCAACCCTCACGAACTAGACCTAACCGTCTACAACGTCATGATGGACCGCAAAGTAGACATCAACGAAGCCATCTTGGAAACCGGCGTAAAAAACGTTGACCTACTGCCTGCCAATATTGACCTTTCAGCAGCAGAAGTACAACTGGTCAACGAGGTTGCCCGCGAGCAGGTGCTCGCCAGTGCCCTGCGCAAGGTAGAAAACGAATACGATGTCATCCTCATCGACTGCCAGCCCTCCCTGGGTCTGCTCACCGTCAATGCCTTGACCGCCAGCCACGGGGTCATCATCCCGCTCATCTGTGAATTCTTTGCCCTGCGCGCGGTAGCCCTGCTGGTTGACTCCATCGAAAAGGTGCAGGATCGGCTCAACCCCAAACTAGAAATTGACGGGGTACTTGCCACCATGTTCGACTCCCGCACCCTGCACTCCAAAGAAGTGCTGGCACGCATCATTGACGCCTTTGGGGATAAAGTCTTTGACACGGTTATCAAGCGAACCATCAAGTTCCCAGATGCTACTGTCTCGGCTGAGCCCATTCTTTCCTACGCCTCTAACCACCCCGGGGCTGATGCTTACCGCCAGCTCGCCCGCGAACTGATTTCCCGCGGCGGTGCCCCCTAAACAAAGACAGCACAAGAAAACCTACGCAGACCTGATGTGCCACAGCTCCCGCCGCCCACCCCTTGAAGAGCCGCGGGAGCTTTGGCACAATAAAAAGAAGAAAACGATCAAACGGTCACCCTCGGTGCGCCGACTGACCAGAAAGAATCGCTGCCGTGACGGTACCGACCCACCCCAAGACGCTACGCCCCAAAGCGCAGCCCCAAGGCGCAAAGCCGCACCCGGCGTCCACCCCTTTTGAACTGCACCTGACCAACTTTCAAGGGCCCTTTGACCTGCTGCTGCACCTGTTAGCCCGCAAAAAACTCGATATTACCGATATCGCCCTGGCAGAAGTTACCGACGAATTCCTCACCTATATCAGCGGTATTTACCAAACCAATACCAGCACCGGGTTAGATACTGCCAGCGAATTCCTGGTCACCGCAGCAACCCTGCTGGACCTCAAAACCGCCCGCCTACTACCGCGCGGCACCGCCGAAATCACCGCCAACACCGAGCTACTTGAGGCCCGCGACCTGCTCTTTGCCCGCCTGCTGCAGTACCGCGCCTACCGTGAAGTAGCCACCGTTCTAGAGCAACACTTTCAGGTAGAAGACCACCGCTTTGCCCGATCGGTAGCGCTCGACCCGCGTTTTAGCAAGGTGCTACCTGAGCTGGTTTTTGATACCAGCCCGCAGGATTTTGCCCGTATCGCAGTGCGTGCTCTGCGCCTTGACCAGCCAAGCACAGAAGAAGCAGAGCAACAGGTCGCTACCGACCACCTGCATGCTCCTGCCACAACCATCGCAGCTGAAGAAGAAAACCTGCTAGCACACCTTAGACGGTGCAAAGAAACCAGCTTTACCGACCTCATACAGGACGCCCCCGGTAAAGAAGTTGCCATTGTGCGCTTTTTAGCGGTGCTGGAACTCTACAAAGAGGGCATTATCGGGGTGGAACAAGCAGAAACTTTAGGGCCGATCATCATCACCGCTCAAGCACTAGAAAACTACCGCCCGGCAGAAGAAAGAGAGGCAACATGAGCCAGCACCCTGACTACACAGATGATGACCTCAACATTCTTGCCAGCGGCTCCTGGGGTTTTGACGGCGCCGAACCGGAACAAGCTCCGCAAACCGAGCATACATCGCAGCCACCGCAAGCTGCCAGTGAAATCTCCCGCGTAGAACTGCAACCGGGCGGTGTTAAAGCCGCCATTGAGGCAATTCTCGCCGTGGCAGATACCCCCATCTCAGAAAGGGAATTTGCTGCAGCGCTTATTGTTTCAGAGCGCACCGTCGAAGCAGCCTTAGATGAGCTCTACCGCGAATACGAGGGCGAAGATGAGGAGCAGGGCCAGCATGAGCCGCGTGGCTTTGAACTGCGCCGTATCGACGGCGGGTGGCGGCTTTATGCCCGTGAAACCTTCTCGCCCTGGGTCGCACGTTTTGTGGTTGGTGCGCAAACCACCAAGCTCACCCGGGCAGCCCTTGAAACCCTCGCTGTCATTGCCTACCAACAGCCGGCAACCCGCGCCTATGTGGCACAGGTGCGCGGGGTGAACGTAGATGCAGCGATTCGCAGCCTCAAAAACCGCGGGCTCATTACCGAAACGGTACCCGATGAAAAAGGAGCAACCCAGTACATCACTACCGGCACCCTGCTAGAAAAACTGGGGTTGAACTCTATAGAAGAATTACCAGACCTAGCGCCCTACCTACCCGATGTGGCAGAGGTAGGTAACGACCCAGAACTAGCAGACCACTAAACCACCAGGACGACCGGTAAAACCGGGCCACGAACAAGAAGACTAACCGGCATAGCCGGCAGCAGAAGAGAAAAGAGAAAAATATGGCATACGGGAACACCTCAGGCCGCAGCAATAACAGTGGACGCGGTGGTGCAGGGCGCGGCTACGGCAAGAACAAGGAATTTCGCGGTGGCAAGCCCGCAGGCGGCAAAGGAGGCTTCAAGGGCAAGAGCAGCCGCGGCGCCAAGCCCGGCACCCCCGGCGGCCCCCGCAAGGCAGGCACCGGTAAGGGCCCCAAGTTTCGCTCAGGCCAGCCCTTCGCCCAGGAGATGGGGGAGTTCCGCCCCAACAACCGCGGCACCAAAAACTTTGGCCCCCACCGCCCCCGCCGTCCTAAGAACGCACCCGTAGACCACTACGACTTCTACGACCACGATGGTGTGCGCCTGCAAAAGCTCATGGCATCAGCCGGTGTAGCCTCACGCCGCGTCTGCGAAGAAATGATTGAAGAAGGCCGCGTCACCGTCAACGACCAGCTGGTCACCGAACTGGGCGTGCG
>JAUMUH010000004.1 GCA_030530765.1 Rothia sp. (in: high G+C Gram-positive bacteria) | reverse complement strand
CCTGAGAGGCAGCTGAGAGGTCTTCGTTTGAGAGCGTATCTGGAATAGCGTTAGGAGAATACTGACCGATGACGAAGTCCAGTTTTCCGGCGCCGCCTAAAGTAACGGCGCGGTCCCCTGCAGCCAGAGAGCCAGAAAGCACACGTAGCGAATGACTGCCTTCTGTCAGAGCGGGGGAAGAACTTGCTGTCGTTCCATCGGGCAAATCAATGGTGGCGTCAATGCGGCCGGTGGCGGGGTCCGGGTGCAAAATAGCCCAGATTGTACGATTTGAGTGGAGTGACGAATCAAGCCTACTTATTCCGCCCTCATCTATTTTCACGGCAACAGTAGTGGCCCGCTGGTTCTCGGTATTGCACCAGCCCTCACCCACGACACGCAGCTTTCCGCCAAGTTCAACTGTGGGGGTAACGATTTCAAAGGTGGGGCTTGCTAAATCCGTGGTGCAGACGGTCTGATGATCGTCATCGGTCGGGAGAGAACCGGCTACCCCGTTGACAGGAATGGGCTCTGACCGCACAGAACGAGTCACATCAGCATCAGCGTTTCGGCCCGACTGTATAAATACGGCCAGATAATCCCCAGCCGAGCCCTTCTGTACCTCTTCAGGCAGTTCAAGTTCAATATCGAAGCTACCGTCTTCCTGAATAGCCAGCAGCCCCTGATCAGCTTGGGCACGCTCTGCATTGGGAATCAGCAGACCCCAGCTTGTAAGGTCTGCTGCCCGCCCTACGGACTGCAGATAGGCTGAGATCGCCCCATCGGTGCGTTCATACTGACGCACGTTTCCCTCTGCATCGAGATATTCCAGTTTGATAGATACCGTTGAAGCGCTGGTGCCGTCCTCTTTAGTCCAGCCCTGACCAATGAGTCGAATAGTGGCGTTTTCGCCCGTGGTTACAGGCGAAATAAGTACCTGGGCTGATCCTGCTGTCACCGAAGGCCAGGTTGAGGTGTCCTCAGCACTTGTAGCGGGCACCGTAAAAGAGGCAGCTACTGAACCAGCGGAATCACCTTCTGCCAGTGAACCTGCCAGGGCTTGAAGCGTATGGGAGCTTCCTGCCTGCCAGTCGGTGTCCCGCACCTGTGCCGTTGTAGAGTCTGGCAGTTTGACCTTGACGCTAAAGGTGCCATCGGGCGCTGCCACCGTATAAAAGTTGACGTTTGCAAAGCGGGCATCGGTAAGCGGCTGCCCCGTCAAGGGGTGGGCTGGAAGCTCATGGTTAAATACAACTCCCCCATCCCATTTGAAGGCAACCACAGCTCCCCGATCTGTCGCGGTTGAGGTCCAACCGCTTCCGGTGACCGTCACCGTTCCATCGTCGTTAAGCACCTGGCTGACGGTTACCTGCTTAGTAGCGCTAGTTTCTTGGGCAAAGGCTAGGCTACTGCCCTCCAAGAAGGTAGCGGGAGCCAGGGCTGGTTGAAGGACGAGACCCGTAGCAGCCACACTTGCCGCCAGGGCAAGCCGGGTCACAGTTGGCAGGTTCTGGGATGAGCTCAAGCTTTGTGGTGTTTTCATGGTGTGTGTTTTCTCAAAATCGATTAGAGCAGATGTGTTTTCACGTCTTCGATGATTCCTCGCATGAGCAAGGGGCCACCGGTGGAGGTCCACAGCGAACCATCGACCAGCACGATGTGCCCGTCCTGGTAGGCTTTCAAATCTGTAAATCCGGAGGTTTCTTCAGCCCTCGCCAGCGCCCCTTGAGCGCCCTGGACGTCCGCCGCCCCTTCGGCGGTGGGGTCGGACTGGCTAGCTCCGCCCAAGGTTCCCAAGAACATATAGTCCCCATCTATGTTGGCTAAGTTTTCTAAAGAAACTGGTTCTGAATGCCCTCGTCCCATTCTGTCCTGGCTTTCGGGGCGCTGTAGCCCCAGGCTTTCAAGAGCCTGCCCAGCGGGGAGTTCCTTAAGAATCAAAGAAGGCCCACTCCCCTGCCAACGAACGATGGAAAAGGTTGCAGAGCTATATTTCTGGCTAAGCTCCTGCGCTGTGGCCTCAACATAAGCGGTGTAGTCCTGCAGGTAGGTTTCTGCTTCGCCTGTCTTACCTACTGCCTGGGCGACATGGGTGAAATTTGTTTCCCAGAGCCCGCCAGCGTAACCGCAGAAAACAACCGGGGCAATATTCCGCAAGATTTCAAGGACGTCAGGGCGGTTATTGATACTGGTACCGTCAGCCAAAATTAAATCGGGAGATAGAGCACCGATAGCTTCATAGTTGAGTTCTGAAACGGTGCCGACGATTTCTATTCCTGCCGCCTTATCACCTAAATAATTGGGGGCGCCGCTTTGCCCGCGTCCGGCAACTGCACCGACCGGGGTAAGCCCCAAAGCAAGCACCGCGTCAAGGGTAGGTTCAGAGAGAGTGACGATTCTTTGAGGGTTTTCAGGCAAGGCTACCTCATTGCCCTCAATGTCTGTTACCGTGCGGCTTGCCCCAGAATCTGTTTGGTTCGTAGATTCGGTGGATGATTCTGTGCAGGCAGTCAACAGCGCTAAGGCAGAGAAACTAGCGGTAGCGATAAGGTGTCGTCGGGTGAGGGGCACGGAACTATCTTTCGGGTTCAGGGAATCATGACTTGTCTTTAAGGATAGGCTAACCTTATCTTTAAAGATGTTGATTACGCAAAGTTTTTCTGCCCTTATTGATAAAACTGCCCACAAACAGAAAAAGAGCGTCATCTTTTCCTCTATACGCCCTATCTCATTGAAGGACGATTATGCTCCCCACCATCGATCGCTATACTCTCAGCTCCCAGAATCTTCCCCCAAACACCGTCCGCTGGGTGCCCGACAGAGAGCGCGCTGCCCTACTCGTGCACGATATGCAAAACTATTTTGTACAGGCCTTCAACCGGGCACCCGAATCAGCTATCCACACCGCTATTTCCAATACAGCCCGACTTATTCACAGCGCTCATCAGCACCAGCAACCGGTAATTTACACAGCGCAACCACCCCAGCAAACTGCCGGTGACAGAGCCCTTCTCACCGACTTCTGGGGGCCCGGTCTAACCCAAGCGGACGATGCCCTCATCATTCCTGAACTTGCCCCAACCGAAGCAGATACCGTCCTTACCAAGTGGCGCTACTGCGCCTTTTACCGCACGGATCTAGAAGAACGACTCCGAGCAGCCGGGAAAACTCAGCTCTGGATTAGCGGTATCTACTCGCACATCGGCTGCCAAACAACCGCGCTCACAGCCTTCATGAAGGGCTTCCAAGTCTTTTTTATTGCAGATGCCCAGGCAGATTTCGATGCCGCCTACCACCGCGCAGCCCTCACCTACGTCGCCAGCCGCTGTGGCTACGTCACTACCACCGACCAGCTTCTAGAACTTTCATGACACGACCAAAAGCTATCATCATCACCGGCGCCGCAGGAGGAATCGGAACCGCCCTCCTCGATCTGCTGCTCCAAATGCCCGACTTCTCTCGCTACTCCATCATTGCCAGCGATACACCCGATAACCTCAATCAAGACCAGAGCCCAGCTAAAAACTGGCCCTCAAGAGTTATCCCTGCACCCCTCAACCTCACCGACCATGAGGCTCTTAAGACCTTCGTTGCCTCAGTAGCACAGGACTACGACATCACCGGGCTGGCCCATTTAGCCGGCGTTCTTGCCCACGGGCCGGTTATAGACCTTAATCTGCAAGAGTTCGATTCTCTACTAGCAGTCAATGTCACCGCGATGGTCCATCTCTACCAGGCGGTAGCACAAGCTATGGTGGCTCAGGCACAGGGCCCAGAGCAGGTAGACCGCGCCATTGTCACAGTAGCCTCAAACGCTGCTAACGGGCCGCGGGCCCACATGGCAGCCTACGGGGCATCCAAAGCCTTTGCCTCACATTTCACCAGGTCACTCGGCTTAGAACTAGCGCCGTGGCGTGTTCGCACCAACGTCGTCAACCCCGGCACCACCCTTACGCCCATGGTCCACGCCATGTGGAGAGGAGAAGACCAGAGGACAGAAAGTATCGCCGGCGATCCAAAACTTTACAGGGCTGGAATTCCCCTGGGCCGGGTTGCAGAACCTGCCGATATCGCCCACCCCGTTGCCTTTCTCTTATCACCTGCTGCCCGGCACATCAATCTGGCAGAGCTAACCGTCGATGGAGGGGCAACCCAGCGATGAACCGCTTAGCTTCATTTGATTTCATTACCCAGCAGAAACTCTATCGAGTCACCAGCTCAGCTATCTGCCAGGAGCCGGTACGCTCCGCTCAGGCTAGATCCTTTATCCGGGAGGCGCTTGCCCCCAACGAGAGCGGGGCTGTCCAAGACAAAATAGTCTGTGGAATCATACCCTTCAACCCGCAAGAAGCCGCCTACCTGCTTGCAGCCCCCAAGCCACAGGCTCAAGACCCCGCTCACCTGGCAGGTAAAGGCAGCTTCTTCAGCCCAGACGATGCAGAACCTCAGTCTTCGGAGCCTCCAAGGTTAGTAGCAGATTCTTCCTTCAACCGGGCAGAAGAAAGCCACTACCTGTCAGCTGTAGAAAGCGCGATCAGTATTCTAGATCAGGGTGAACTGCACAAAATTGTTCTTGGAAGGCACCAGCGCTATAGAGTAGCAGGGGATCAGCCCTTACAGGGTCTCGATCTAGCCCACGCGCTTCACCAGGCTAACCCCCTAGCAGATACCTTCTGCCTGAGGACCTCAGATCATCAGCAGTGGGTAGGAGCTAGCCCCGAAGTCATTGCAGATGTGCGCGACCAGCACTTTTATACTCACCCACTGGCAGGGTCCCGAAACAAACAAACCGGCACAAATATCAAAGAAGCCCAGCAGGTGCTTCTCAACTCTCTCAAAGACCTGCACGAACATTCCTTCGTTGTTGAGCACATCCGTCAGCGCCTCCAGAACCTACCGGGGCTTCGCCTAGATACCATCTGCCCTCCAGAAGTCACTGAAACAGATTCCATGTACCATTTGGGAACGCCCATTAGCGCCCAGGTACCTTCTGACTACACTCCTCTGCAGCTGGCTTTACAGATACACCCCACCCCAGCGGTGGGGGGCACTCCCCCAGCCATTGCTCTGCCCCATATAGCCCGCCTTGAGCGAAGCGCTCGTCATTATTTTGCAGGGCTTGTGGGGTGGATGGATGGAGCCGGTCAAGGACGATGGTCTTTAATCCTCCGTTCGGCTCATATCAGCGGATCTGACATTGACCTCTGGGCTGGAGCTGGAATCGTGCAGGGCTCTGAGCCTGCTTTAGAGCTTGCTGAAACTGAGGCAAAAATGCAGACCATCCTCTCAGCCTGTCAGCAGGTCCTCTCCCCCACCGTGGCACTTGCTTCGTCATGCCCATAGAATCGCTATTATTTCACCAAGAAAACCAGCTAGAACTTTTTCTCTATGACGCTGATCCGCTCAAGGAGCTACTTTCCCCTGCCGACTATCTGGGGCAGTTAGAACCCTATGAGCTTCAGCAGGCCCAGAATTTTACCCAGCGGTTTTTAGGGCAGCAGTGGCTCTTACAGCGGTGGCTGGCTAAAAGGGCTATTGCTTCATATACGGAACAAAGCGTAGAAAGCATCCGTTGGCAGACTACGTCCACCGGCAAGCCGGTTCAGCCCTCGTGCTCGCTCTCCGTGAGCCATACGGGCAGCGTCCTCGCTGTTCTGCTAGGCCCGAGCGAATATAGCCTAGGAATTGATTGCGAGTCGCTGGAGGTTTCTCCCCTCATCCAGGAAAAGGCTCTCAGGCTCATTCGCTATTTTCACCCGGCAGATCAAGCTCATTTATATCTAGCCCTTGAGACAGATTGTTTTGTGCCCACTTTCTTGACGCTCTGGACCCGTTCTGAAGCCCTTTACAAGCTCACCGGTCGGGAATCTCTTGCTGAGACTCTCGGGAAGGTCGCCCTCCTAGATTCTCCGGCAGCCTATAACGGTATGCAGGTTGATGGGATACGCACCTTTGGCACAGATTTTCGTCTGCCCTGTTTACTGAGCTATGCCTGGTCCCTAGGGGTCTAGTCATAAGGTAGTCAGCAGTAGATATAGCAAAAGGCTCCTGCCTTCCCATAACGGGAAAACAGGAGCCTTTTATCTTATCCTTCTAAGAAAACCTAGGGTTTACTTAGCCTTTTCGAGAATCTCGACGATGCGCCAGCGCTTTGAAGCGGAGAGCGGACGAGTCTCGGCCAGGAGAACGAGGTCACCGATACCAGCAGTGTTCTGCTCGTCGTGTGCCTTGATCTTGGAGCTACGGCGCATAACCTTGCCGTACAGGGCGTGCTTTACGCGGTCCTCAACCTCGACGACTACGGTCTTATCCATCTTGTCGGACACTACGTAGCCGCGGCGAGTCTTGCGGTAGCCGCGCTCTTCAGTCTTTACTTCACTCATGTGGACTAACCTTCGGTTGCGGGACGAATACCGAGCTCGCGTTCACGCAGCACGGTGTAAATACGTGCAATGTCGCGCTTGACCGAGCGAATACGACCGGGATTTTCAAGCTGACCGGTGGCTGCCTGGAAACGGAGGTTGAACAGCTCCTCCTTCGACTCACGCAGCTTTGCTACCAGATTCTCGTCTGAGAGCTCTGCGAGGTTATCGATGCTCAGATCCTTTGATCCAACTGCCATTTCTTATTCACCACCTTCGCGACGCACAATGCGTGCCTTCATCGGGAGCTTGTGGATCGCCAGGCGCATAGCTTCACGAGCCACTTCTTCGGATACGCCGGAGAGTTCAAACATGACTCGACCGGGCTTGACATTTGCGACCCACCATTCAGGTGAACCCTTACCGGAACCCATACGGGTTTCAGCAGGCTTCTTGGTCAGCGGACGGTCGGGATAAATGTTAATCCAAACCTTACCGCCACGCTTGATGTGACGGGTCATTGCAATACGTGCAGCTTCAATCTGGCGGTTGGTGACGTATGCGGGAGTCAGGGCCTGGATGCCCCACTCGCCGAACGCTACCTCGGTGCCACCCTTAGCCATACCTGAACGCTTGGGGTGATGCTGCTTGCGGTACTTTACTCGACGGGGAATTAGCATTTATGCCTCACCGTTTTCTGCAGTCTTAGCCTCAGCGGGTGCTGAAGCGTTGTCGGAACGACGTTCACGGCGGGGACCACGGCCACCTGCGCGACGACGGTCGCCACCGCGGCCGTTGCCACGACGGTTACCAGCGGCCTGCTGTGCAGCAAGCTCCTTGTCGGTGAGGTCACCCTTGTAAATCCAAACCTTGACGCCGATGCGGCCGAAGGTGGTCTTTGCTTCGAAGAAGCCGTAGTCGATGTTCGCGCGCAGGGTGTGCAGGGGCACACGGCCTTCGCGGTAGAACTCGGAACGTGACATTTCAGCGCCACCCAGACGGCCGGAGCACTGGATACGGATACCCTTCGCGCCTGCACGCTGTGCGGACTGGATTGCCTTCTTCATGGCGCGGCGGAAAGCAACGCGTGAAGCAAGCTGTTCTGCGATGCCCTGAGCAACCAGCTGAGCTGACAGATCGGGGTTAGCAACCTCGAGGATGTTCAGCTGAATCTGCTTGCCGGTGAGCTTCTCAAGCTCGCCACGGATACGGTCTGCTTCAGCACCACGGCGGCCGATAACGATACCGGGGCGTGCGGTGTGGATGTCCACACGAACACGGTCACGGGTACGCTCGATTTCAACCTTTGCGATGCCTGCGCGTTCCATACCCTTGGACAGGAGTTCACGAATCTTTACATCTTCACGAACGAAGTCTGCGTAGCGTTCGCCTTCCTTGGTGGAATCAGCGAACCACTTTGAGACGTGGTTGGTGGTGATGCCAAGTCGGAAACCGTTGGGGTTAATTTTCTGACCCATTTAGCGGCCCTCCTCCTCTGACGGGGTTGCAACGACCACGGTGATGTGGCTGGTGCGCTTGTTAATGCGGAACGCGCGACCCTGTGCACGAGGCTGAAAACGCTTCATGGTGGGGCCTTCGTTCGCGTATGCTTCGCTGATGAAAAGCTCTTCTTCCTTGAAGGGCAGACCCTGCTGGGTTGCCTTCTGGCGAGCGTTTGCAACAGCTGATGCAACGATCTTGTATACCGGTTCTGAAGCACCCTGGGGGGCGAACTTCAGAATCGCCAGAGCCTCTTCCGCCTGCTTGCCACGGATAAGGTTGATGACGCGGCGTGCCTTCATAGGCGTAACGCGTACGTAAGACGCAGTTGCCTTGGCTTCCATTGCCTATCTCTCTTTCGTCTATTGCCGAAAGGTAAACGTTCTAATCAGGGGTAAACCCAGATTAGCGACGCTTGCCCTTACGGTCGTCCTTAACGTGGCCACGGAAAGTACGGGTGGGCGCAAACTCGCCGAGCTTGTGACCAACCATGGACTCAGTGATGAACACGGGTACGTGCTTGCGTCCGTCGTGCACTGCGATGGTGTGCCCCAGCATGTCGGGGATAATCATCGAGCGGCGGGACCAAGTCTTGATTACGTTCTTGGTGCCCTTCTCGTTCTGAGCTGCAACCTTTACGAAAAGGTGCTGATCAACGAAAGGGCCCTTCTTCAAACTACGAGGCATGTTTCAGGCTCCTTAGCGCTTCTTGCCAGTACGACGGCGACGAACAATGAGCTTGTCGCTTTCCTTGTTGGGGCGACGGGTACGGCCCTCGGGCTTACCGTTGGGGTTAACCGGGTGACGGCCACCTGAAGTCTTACCTTCACCACCACCGTGGGGGTGGTCAACGGGGTTCATGACGACACCACGAACGGTCGGGCGGATGCCCTTCCAGCGGTTACGACCAGCCTTACCCCAGTTGATGTTTGACTGCTCAGCGTTACCGACGGAACCGACGGTTGCGCGGCAGCGAACATCTACGTTGCGGATTTCGCCAGAGGGCAGACGCAGCTGAGCGTACTTGCCTTCTTTAGCGACCAGCTGGATAGATGCGCCAGCTGAACGGCCCATCTTAGCGCCGCCACCGGGGCGGAGCTCAACAGCGTGAATCACGGTACCAACGGGGATGTTGCGCAGGGGCAGGTTGTTGCCGGGCTTGATGTCGGCAGAGGGGCCTGACTCTACGATGTCGCCCTGAGCAAGCTTGTTGGGGGCGATGATGTAACGCTTGGTGCCGTCGACGTAGTGCAGCAGAGCAATACGAGCGGTACGGTTGGGATCGTACTCGATGTGTGCTACGCGTGCGTTGACGCCGTCCTTGTCGTGACGACGGAAGTCGATCAGACGGTACTGGCGCTTGTGGCCACCACCCTTGTGGCGGGTGGTGATACGGCCGGTGTTGTTACGGCCGCCCTTCTTGGGGAGCGGACGAACCAGGGACTTTTCCGGGGTTGAGCGAGTGATTTCTGCGAAATCTGATACGCTCGAGCCGCGGCGACCCGGGGTCGTCGGCTTGTGCTTACGAATACCCATTTAGATATTTCTTTCCTTCGCTAAAGTGGTCTCCGGTGCTTATGCAGCCGGACCGCCGAAGAGGTCGATTGAACCTTCCTTGAGGGTTACAATCGCACGCTTGGTGTTCTTACGTGAACCCCAACCGAAACGGGTGCGCTTGCGCTTGCCCTGACGGTTAGCGGTATTGATGGAAGCAACCTTGACACCGAAAATGGTTTCGATGGCCTGCTTGATTTCCAACTTGTTTGAGCGGGGGTCAACTTCGAAGGTGTACTTGCCTTCATCCAGCTGGCCGTAGCTCTTTTCCGAAACGACGGGAGCGATGATCACGTCGCGGGGGTCTTTGAAGTTTGAGACAGTCATTACTTAGCAGCCTCTTTCTTAGCCTTAGAAGCACCAGCAACGAATACGTCGTATGCGTCCTTGGTGAAGATAACATCATCTGCGATCAGAACATCGTAGGTGTTCAGCTGATCTGCGTAGATGACGTGAACGTTCTCAAGGTTGCGTGCTGACAGCGCTACAACGTCGTCCTTGCGGTCGATGACGATCAGAGCGTTCTTGCGGCTGGTGATCTCTGCAATTGCTGCCTTAGCTGCCTTGGTGGAGGGCTTGGTGCCTTCTACCAGGGATTCGACAACGTGAACGCGGTCGTGACGAGCGCGATCTGAGAGAGCGCCGCGCAGTGCAGCTGCAATCATCTTCTTGGGGGTACGCTGTGCGTAGTTACGCGGGGTCGGGCCGTGTACGATGCCACCACCGGTCATGTGGGGTGCACGGATTGAGCCCTGACGTGCGCGGCCAGTACCCTTCTGTTTGAAGGGCTTGCGACCTGCACCGGAAACTTCGCCGCGGTTCTTGGTCTTGTGGGTACCCTGACGTGCTGCTGCGAGCTGGGCTACTACTACCTGGTGAAGCAGGGGAATAGATGCCTGAGCGTCGAAGATGTCAGCGGGCAGGTCTACCTTTACGGTCTTGACAGCCATGGTTTATTAGGCTCCCTTCACAGCGGTGCGAACCAGAACAACGCCGCCCTTAGGACCGGGGATAGCACCCTTGATCAGAAGAACATTGTTTTCTGCATCTACACCCTGAATGGTCAGGTTCATGGTGGTGTGGCGTGCAGCGCCCATACGGCCTGCCATGCGCATACCCTTGAAGACGCGTGCGGGGTATGATGCGCCACCGATTGAACCGGGCTTACGGTGGTTCTTGTGGGCACCGTGTGATGCACCTACACCTGCGAAGCCGTGACGCTTCATTACACCGGCGAAGCCTTTACCCTTGGTCTTACCTACAACGTCAACCTTCTGGCCTGCTTCGAAGATCTCAACGGTCAGGTCCTGACCGAGTGAGTATTCAGCAGCGTCTGAGGTGCGGATTTCAACCAGGTGACGGCGAGGGGTTACGCCAGCCTTCTCGAAGTGGCCTGCGAGGGGCTTGGTTACCTTGCGAGCTTCGATTGAGCCGTAACCGATCTGGATAGCTTCGTAGCCATCGGTTTCAGCGTTACGCAGCTGGGTAACAACGTTTGAATCGGCCTTGACGACGGTAACGGGCACAAACTTGCCGTTCTCGTCCCAAATCTGGGTCATGCCAAGCTTGGTGCCCAGCAGGCCCTTAACCTGGCGCTCGATTTTGTTAGTCATTTAGATGCGATCCTCTACAGCTTGATTTCGATGTTTACGTCTGCCGGAAGGTCAAGACGCATGAGGGCATCAACAGCCTTGGGGGTCGGATCAACAACGTCGATCAGACGCTTGTGCGTACGCATTTCGAAATGCTCGCGGCTGTCCTTGTACTTGTGAGGTGAACGAATAACAACGTATACGTTCTTCTCGGTGGGCAGCGGCACCGGGCCTACTACCGTCGCACCTGCACGAGTAACTGTCTCAACGATTTTCCGTGCTGAAGAATCAATGACCTCGTGGTCGTATGACTTCAGACGGATGCGGATTTTCTGTCCCGCCATCTGTCGGACTCTCTTTCTTGTCTACTTCCCTGTAACGGAGCGGTTGCTCCTTTATGTGGCGCTTTAGGTCAAGAAACATAGTTTCTCTTGCGCCACCTCTAACAGGCTGAATCCGGTAGTTACCGGGTTCCTCACCCTGCCGAGGCACCGACCCCCGAACTCGGGCGTGTCGCTTATTTTCTAGAAAATGAGCGTTCTTCACCCTCGAACTGATCGATTGGGTCATATTTGGGCTTACACTCAACTGAAATCTAGAACGATAAACAGTCTGCTGGCAGCGGTAAGCGCTTGAACAACGTCTTCTATTCTACAGGCTGGCAATATTCATGCAAGCCCTTCTTCTGCAAAGTGCTGGTATTCACATATACCGTTATAGCGGTAGCTTGATTCTGAAAAGTAGGAAAGCCCCCAGCATATGCTGGGGGCTTTCCTAGAGCGCCCTTGGAGCCTAAGCCCCTAAAGCATCACTGCAAGTAAGCAACTTACTTGATGATCTTGGTAACGCGACCTGAACCAACGGTGCGGCCACCCTCGCGGATAGCGAAGCCCAGGCCCTCTTCCATTGCGATTTCCTGGATGAGCTCAACGGTCATCTCAGTGTTGTCGCCGGGCATAACCATTTCGGTGCCCTCAGGAAGGGTGATAACACCAGTCACGTCAGTGGTACGGAAGTAGAACTGAGGACGGTAGTTTGAGTAGAAGGGGTTGTGGCGGCCGCCTTCATCCTTTGAAAGGATGTAAACGTTAGCCTCAAACTGGGTGTGGGGGGTGATGGAGCCGGGAGCTACAACAACCTGACCACGCTCTACGTCATCACGCTTCAGACCGCGCAGCAGCAGACCACAGTTCTCGCCTGCCCATGCTTCGTCGAGCTGCTTGTGGAACATCTCGATACCGGTAACGGTGGTCTTCTGGATGGGGCGGATACCAACGATCTCAACTTCAGAGTTGATTGCCAGGGTACCGCGCTCGGCGCGACCGGTAACAACGGTACCGCGACCGGTGATGGTGAAGACGTCCTCGATGGGCATGAGGAAGGGCTTGTCCTTCTCACGAACGGGGTCCGGGATGTACTCATCGACAGCGTCCATGAGTTCCTCAACCTTAGCAACCCACTCAGCGTCGCCTTCAAGAGCCTTGAGAGCTGAAACGCGGATAACGGGAGCTTCGTCACCGTCAAATTCCTGTGAGGACAGAAGTTCACGAACTTCCATCTCAACCAGGTCGAGCAGTTCTTCGTCCTCAACCATGTCTGACTTGTTCAGTGCAACAAGCAGGGTGGGAACGCCAACCTGGCGAGCCAGCAGAACGTGCTCGCGGGTCTGCGCCATGGGGCCGTCGGTAGCAGCAACAACGAGGATTGCGCCGTCCATCTGAGCAGCACCGGTGATCATGTTCTTGACGTAGTCAGCGTGGCCGGGAGCGTCAACGTGTGCGTAGTGGCGCTTCTCAGTCTGGTACTCGATGTGAGCAATGTTGATGGTAATACCGCGCTGACGCTCTTCGGGAGCGGAGTCGATCATACCGAAGTCGCGCTGCTCGTTCAGATCGGGGTACTTATCAGCAAGAACCTTTGAGATTGCAGCGGTCAGGGTGGTCTTACCGTGGTCAACGTGACCGATGGTACCAACGTTTACGTGAGGCTTGGAGCGCTCGAACTTAGCCTTAGCCAAGAGTATTCCTCCTAGAGAGAAGTTTGAAAACGTGCACTCGGGTTTCACACCGGCGCAATCCGCCATAAGACGGTCTATCTACCACAATAGCGGATAACGCCGGTGAGGTGAAACCCCAGAACGGTTTCATGGATATGGTTTTGAAAAATAGAGGTGTGGCTCACGGGAGGTGAGCCACACGGGTGAGTTTATTTACTCGCCGCGGCTCTTCTGAATGATTTCGTCAGCAACGTTCTTGGGAACCTCTGAGTAGCTGTCGAACTCCATAGAGAAGACTGCACGACCCTGGGTCTTTGAACGCAGGTCACCGATGTAACCGAACATTTCTGACAGCGGAACAAGAGCGTGAACGATCTTGACGCCCGCGGCATCTTCCATGGACTGAATCTGACCGCGGCGGGAGTTCAGATCGCCGATAACGTCGCCCATGTACTCCTCAGGGGTACGAACCTCAACGGCCATCAGCGGTTCTAGCAGAACCGGGTTAGCGCGGCGGGCGCCTTCCTTGAAGACCATGGAGCCAGCAATCTTGAAGGCCATTTCTGATGAGTCAACGTCGTGGTAGGCACCATCAATCAGGGTTGCCTTAACACCGACTACGGGGTAGCCAGCCAGGATACCCAGCTGCATCGCGTCCTGGATACCGGCGTCAACAGAGGGGATGTATTCGCGGGGAACACGGCCACCGGTAACGACGTTATCGAACTCGTAGAGCTCTTCTGCATCCAGGGGGATGGGTTCGAAGGAGACCTGAACCTTTGCGAACTGACCAGAACCACCGGTCTGCTTCTTATGGGTGTAGTCGACCTTCTCGACTGCCTTGCGGATGGTTTCGCGGTAGGCAACCTGGGGCTTACCAACGTTAGCCTCAACCTTGAATTCGCGCTTCATACGGTCAACAATGATGTCCAGGTGAAGCTCGCCCATACCACCGATTTCGGTCTGACCGGTTTCTTCGTTCAGTGAAACGGTGAAGGTGGGATCCTCAGCAGAAAGCTTCTGGATAGCGGTTGACATCTTCTCCTGGTCGCCCTTGGTCTTAGGCTCGATAGCCACGAAGATCACGGGTGCGGGGAAGGTCATGGACTCAAGGACGATGGGGTTAGCGATATCGCAGAGAGTATCGCCGGTGGTGGTGTCCTTCAGACCAATAGCAGCGTAGATGTGACCTGCCTGGATCTCTTCAACAGGGTTCTCCTTGTTGGAGTGCATCTGGAAGAGCTTACCAATGCGTTCCTTCTTACCCTTGGTGGAGTTCAGAACCTGCTGACCTGAAGCTGCGGTACCTGAGTAAACGCGGATGTAGGTCAGCTGACCGTAGAAGGGGTGTGCTGCAACCTTGAAGGCCAGAGCTGCGAAGGGCTCGTCAGCGCTGGGCTTACGGGTCAGCTCGGTCTCTTCATCGTTGGGCTTGTGACCAATCATTGCGGGCACGTCCAGCGGTGAGGGCAGGTAGTCCAGAACGGCGTCCAGCATGGGCTGCACACCGCGGTTCTTGAAGGCAGAACCGCAGAAGACGGGGTATGCTTCGTTAGCAACGGTCAGAGCGCGAACGCCAGCCTTGATTTCCTCGAGGGAAAGTTCACCTTCTTCAAGGTACTTTTCCATGAGTTCTTCAGAAGCTTCAGCAACGTTTTCGATGAGCTCGGCACGGTACTGCTCTGCCTTTTCCTGAAGGTCAGCGGGGATTTCCTGGATTTCGTAGGAAGCACCCATGGTTACGTCACCCTTGGCATCACCGGGCCAGACGTAAGCCTGCATGGTCAGCAGGTCAACAATGCCAATGAAGTCGTTCTCAGCGCCGATGGGCAGCTGCATAACGAGGGGCTTAGCGCCAAGACGCTTAACAATGGTGTCTACGGTGAAGTAGAAGTCAGCACCCAGCTTATCCATCTTGTTAACAAAGCAGATGCGGGGAACTTCGTACTTGTCAGCCTGACGCCACACTGTCTCTGACTGAGGCTCAACGCCTTCCTTGCCGTCAAAGACAGCAACAGCGCCGTCGAGCACGCGCAGTGAACGCTCAACTTCAACAGTGAAGTCAACGTGACCGGGGGTGTCGATGATGTTGATCTGGTTGTTCTTCCAGAAGCAGGTGGTTGCCGCGGAGGTAATGGTGATACCGCGTTCCTGTTCCTGAGCCATCCAGTCCATGGTGGACGCACCGTCGTGGGTTTCACCAATCTTGTGGTTGATACCGGTGTAGAAGAGGATGCGTTCGGTGGTGGTGGTCTTACCGGCGTCAATGTGCGCCATAATACCGATGTTGCGGACCTTATTCAGGTCGGTAAGCACGTCAAGTGCCACTTTGTTCTCCCTTGTGAGAAACTCCGAAAGCCTGCCGGCTCATACGGGTGTAGAAGTCGGCAGGCTACGAAGAAATTACCAGCGGTAGTGTGCGAAGGCCTTGTTGGACTCGGCCATCTTGTGAGTGTCTTCGCGACGCTTCACAGCGGCCCCGAGACCGTTGGACGCATCCAGGATCTCGTTCATCAGACGCTCGGTCATGGTCTTCTCGCGGCGCAGCTTTGAGAAGCCAACCAGCCAGCGCAGTGCCAGGGCTGTTGCGCGACCTGCACGAACTTCAACGGGGACCTGGTAAGTCGCACCGCCAACGCGGCGTGAGCGAACCTCAAGTGAGGGGCGGACGTTGTCCATTGCCTTCTTGAGGGTTGCTACGGGGTCTGCGCCGGTCTTCTGTGCAACACCCTCGAGTGCACCGTAAACGATGCGCTCAGCGGTTGACTTCTTGCCGTCCAGCAGAACCTTGTTGATGAGCTGGGTGACCAGCGGTGAACCGTAAACGGGATCGTTTACGAGGGGACGCTTAGGAGCGGGACCCTTACGAGGCATTACTTCTTCTCCTTCTTTGCGCCGTAGCGTGAACGAGCCTGGCCGCGGCCCTTAACGCCCTGGGTATCCAGTGCGCCACGAACAATCTTGTAGCGAACACCGGGGAGGTCCTTCACACGACCACCGCGAACCAGCACGATGGAGTGTTCCTGAAGGTTGTGACCCTCACCGGGGATGTAAGCGGTTACTTCTACGCCGCCGTTGAGCTTAACACGAGCTACCTTACGCAGCGCTGAGTTCGGCTTCTTGGGGGTGGTGGTGTATACACGGGTGCATACGCCACGCTTCATGGGGTTGCCCTTAAGTGCGGGCGCCTTGGTCTTTACGACCTTGGGTGCACGGCCCTTACGGACCAACTGCTGAATTGTAGGCACTTGTTCTCCGTTTGGTATCGGCTACCCCGTTAGGGGCTGCCGGTTTACTTGCCTTCTGACACCCGATGGGTGCAAAAGAAAAACTTTTTAGACTTAGTGTGCCGTAGACACAACAAAAAATGGCATTTAGGCTTCAAGATCTTTTCGGGCTCGAAAGCCCGATAGAACAAAGCCAAAGGACGGTGTCCATTCTGCCATTGGTCTACTGCACCTGCCGCAGCTTGAGCTGCGTGCTAAGTACTCCATTGAAAACTATAGCGGGTTTATGCTGCCTTAATCCACCCCGGTTCACCACTATTTTCTGCTTTTGCAGCTTAAAGACGGTGACATCAGGCACTTTTACTGCTGGCAGACTACCCGTGCCCCTTTGCGAGGTCAAAGCTCGCTCTACTTCACGGTGAAGGTAGCGGTGGTGCCGGTAAAGGGTGTAATAGCTCCCGATGATTTCTTAGAATCGCCGTGATAGACCAAGCGATAGGTGCCGGGCGCAGCGTCCTGAGGGATTTTCCACTCAATCGTGACCCGAGACTGTGCTGCCAGATAGCGCTTCCAGATAAATTTGGTATCCGGGTCATTATCCCCAGCAACGGTCACCCAACCGGTGCTGGTCTGCCGCTGCACCTCAAGATACGTGGAATCGTGTTTCAGATTATTGTTGGGGTGGGCTCCAACGAAAAGGGCAGAAACGGTACCTCCACGGGTAGTATTTGCAGGCTGGGTCAAGACCTGACCATAGCTCTTGCCCACACCAGGCACATCGTAAAGTACCTTACCGGCAAGACTCTTCATGGGAGTGCGCTGGGCAGGTTTAGCACCAATTGGCAGTTCAGTACCATCGCGCAAAGAGGTCCCCACAGTGTTGAGCACCTGGCGGAAAGCCCCCATGGTGTTAATACCAAAGGCAGTAGCGCCACCCTCATACTGCTGGGTGACGTACTCCTGTGGGGTGGTCACATAATGGCTGTAGGCATTGGTGTAGCCCTGAACAATAATATGGGATTCATCAACCCCAAAGAGCGCCGCCATATCCTTGCGGTACTGCACCCCCACAGCGCCGTTATGCTCGCCGGGCAAACCCAGCAGATAGTAATCCCCAAACCGCATAATCTGCACGGGCAGTTTCTGCTGCACCTGATTATGGACTGCAAGCAGATTCGCCTTAGGGTACTGGCAGTAGCGAATATTCTCTGAAGCGCTATAAGCGAGCCAGTTGAAATCGCTCCACACCTTATTGGCGTTGACGCCCTCATTGAAGCCTGCTGCCCCTGGCCCGTCCTCAATACTGCCAGCAGCAAAAGCCGCACCCAAACTAGCGTTGCAAGTAAAGCCAGGGCGGCCCGTACCGGTCCACTTCGCTTCCACCTCAACCGCTGAGAAATCCACATAGGTCAGCCGAGCATCCAGCCCCTTACCAACCGGTTGACCCGCACCGGTCAGTTGCTGGCGCACCGCGTCTGCCTGCTTCTTCCCCTGAATTTTCACATTTTCAAACATGTCCTCGGTGGGGCCAGAACCGGGAACCAGGTTAGTATTCGGCGAAACATCACCGGTGTTGCTATTGGCAAATGCGGCGATGAAGGCAGCATCATCCCCACCGGCGTTGAGGTTGACCCCGCGATCTTTCGTCTCTAACAGGTACTGGGCATACCCCTTGTTATCAGAAGAGACGAGAGTGTTCTGGTTGGTCAAAGAGGTAGGGTGAATAGCGAACCAGTTAAGGACAGCGCGGGTCACCCCGTTATGATCAAAGCGCAAAGTAACACTGGTTGGGTCCACACCATCAACGAGCTTATCAACCAGGTACTGCGGGTCTTTTTTCAATGCCACCGCTGAACGGTTCACACCAACCCCGGTGAGCTGACTCTGTGAAACCGTCACGTTACCCGGTGCGAGGTCAGCCATAGCTTCCCGAACTGCCCGCATAGACCCATCAACCTGGGCATTAAAGGTTGGCTCGTGCCACCCCAAGGTGGTGATGTTGTACAGCGAATCGGTGCTTATCCCCCCAGGAGTCGCATGGGTGTGTGATGCTGTCAGCATAATATTTGCTTCAGCAAACTCTGCGCCGAACTCGGCTTGAACCCGCTTCACAAGAGCCTCGCGCACACTCCCCCAGCCACTCGCAGCGTCCAGAACGATCATCAGGTTCCTTTTACCGCTTGCCGGGTCGATAACAACAAAAGCGCGAGCATACTGACGAGTATGCAAGCCACTCCCCTTCTGTGAAACGGTGGCGTAGCCATAGAAACCAACTTCAGCTACCTCCCCCGTGATATCAGCGACTCCTGCCCCCACCAAGAAAGGGTTCCGGGCACTGGGTGCCGTTCTTTGCACAAGCTGGGCAATCGAACTAGCTGTTACCGCCTGAGTGCTGAGACCTTGCTCAGCAACCGCAGGTAAGAAGCTGCTCCCGACAAACAGCGCAGAGACAGCTGCTATGCCACCTAGCTTTACCCTTAATTTTTTGTTTAAAAGTTTCATCTTTTCGTCCTTACCGTTTACGCCCTGCACCCTTGCAGAGCTAGATACGTAAAAAAGATACCAAATAAAATGCCGCAGAATTTACCCGTTCTGCACCAGCCTTGCAGCCCCTCAACCCGCTTAAAAGCAGGGGCCCTCTCCCCACCTGGGAAGAGGGCCCCTGCTATGCTACAGAACGCTTATTTTTAGCACTGTAATTTATTTCCCGAACTCATAATCATCCAGCGGAATTGCCTGGAACTCGGGGCTGATAGCACCCTCGTTGGTCTCGGCGTAGCTGAAATCATTGAAGGGAGTTGCGGTCTGAGCAAACAGTGCTTCACGAGCCTCGTCGGTAGGTTCAACCTCGATATCGTTGTAACGAGCCAAACCGGTACCGGCGGGAATCAGCTTACCGATGATGACGTTCTCCTTCAGACCAACCAGCGGGTCTTCCTTACCGACCATAGCGGCTTCAGTCAGAACGCGGGTGGTCTCCTGGAAGGACGCAGCTGACAACCAGGACTCGGTGGCCAGTGACGCCTTGGTGATACCCATCATCTCGGGACGGCCTGCTGCAGGGCGCTTACCCTCAGCCAGCGCAGCACGGTTAGCCGCCTGGAAGGCAATGCTCTCAACCAGTTCACCGGGCAACAAGGTGGTATCACCGGAGTCAATAACGGTGATACGGCGTAGCATCTGACGCACGATAACCTCAACGTGCTTATCGTGGATGCCTACACCCTGAGAGCGGTATACGCTCTGAACCTCATCCACCAGGTGCTTCTGAGCCTCACGGGGGCCACGGATACGCAGCACCTCCTTGGGGTCAACAGCACCGGTCACCAGCTGAGTACCAACAGCAATGCTGTCGCCCTCTGCCACGTTCAGACGGGCACGGCGCAGAACCGGGTAAGCAACAGGCTCGTCCCCGTTATCGGGAGTCACGATGACCTTCAAGGACTTTTCGGTATCTTCGATGGTCACACGACCTGCCACCTCAGAGATCGGGGCAACGCCCTTGGGGGTGCGAGCCTCAAAAAGTTCCTGAATACGGGGCAGACCCTGGGTGATGTCATCTGCTGATGCCACACCACCGGTGTGGAAGGTACGCATGGTCAGCTGGGTACCGGGCTCACCAATGGACTGAGCCGCGATAATACCGACTGCCTCACCGATATCAACCAGGTTGCCAGAGGCCATTGAACGGCCGTAGCAGAGGGCGCAAACGCCAACTGCCGACTCACAGGTCAGCACGGAGCGAACCTTGACTTCCTGCACACCTGCCTTGAACAGCTCATCAATGACGATATCTGACACATCAGCGCCGGCTTCAGCCAGAACGGTGCCGTCCTCAGCCTTCACATCAACTGCCAGAGCGCGACCGTGGATTGAGGACTCAACGTTCTCGTGCAGAGAAACAGCGCCGGTGTGCTCATCAGCCTGAACCAGAGGCAGGGTCAGGCCACGGCGGGTACCGCAGTCGTCCTCGCGTACGATGACGTCCTGAGAGACGTCCACCAGACGACGGGTCAGGTAACCGGAGTTCGCGGTACGCAGCGCGGTATCGGCAAGACCCTTACGGGCACCGTGGGTTGCGATGAAGTACTCCAGAACCGATAGGCCTTCACGGTAAGAAGACTTAATCGGGCGGGGCATAATCTCACCCTTGGTGTTGGACACCAAACCACGGATACCAGCAATCTGGCGAACCTGCATCCAGTTACCGCGAGCACCCGAGGTGACCATGCGGTTAATGGTGGTGTTCTTCTCAGCCAGGTTCTGCTTCATCGCCTCAGCAACCTCATCGGTTGCCTTGGTCCAGATGTCAATCAGCTCGGTGCGGCGTTCAACATCGTCAATCAGACCCATCTCAAACTGGGACTCGATATCGGTTGCCTGCTTCTCGTAGCCTTCCATAATGGCAGGCTTAGCGGGGGGAGCTGCGATATCGGTGACCGCAACGGTTACACCCGAACGTGAAGCGTAGTAGAAGCCGGTGTTCTTGAGGTTATCCAGGGACTCGGCAACCACGTGCATGGGGTACTTCTCAGCAAGATCGTTGATCAGTGCACCCAGGGACTTCTTATCGGCAATACCGGTGTACCAGGGGTAGTCAGCAGGCAGAGCCTGGTTGAAGATAACCTGACCAACGGTGGTCTCAACGAGGACGGGCTGACCCGGCGCGTACCCTTCGGGGCCTTCAAAGCCCTCGTAGGGTACAAAGTCATCAAGAACGATCTTGACCTTGGTGTACAGCTCAATCTCGTGGCGGTCCATCGCCATAATCGCCTCAGCGTAGGAGGAGAAGAGACGACCTTCGTTCTTCTCGCCCTCACGGGCAGTGGTCAGGTGGAACAGACCGATTATCATATCCTGGTCAGGCACCGCAACGGGGCGACCATCTGAAGGCTTGAGGATGTTGTTTGAAGAGAGCATGAGGATACGCGCTTCAGCCTGAGCCTCAGGTGACAGGGGCAGATGAACTGCCATCTGGTCGCCGTCGAAGTCAGCGTTGAACGCTGAACAGACCAGCGGGTGCAGCTGAATAGCCTTACCTTCAACCAACTGGGGTTCAAAGGCCTGAATACCCAGACGGTGCAGGGTAGGTGCGCGGTTCAACAGCACGGGGTGCTCGGTAATGACCTCTTCAAGGACGTCCCAAACCTGCGGGCGGAAACGCTCAACCATACGCTTTGCAGACTTGATGTTCTGAGCGTGATTAAGGTCAACCAGACGCTTCATCACAAAGGGCTTGAAGAGCTCAAGTGCCATCTGCTTGGGCAGACCACACTGGTGCATCTGTAGGGTGGGGCCACCCACAATAACTGAACGGCCAGAGTAGTCAACGCGCTTACCCAGCAGGTTCTGACGGAAACGACCCTGCTTACCCTTGAGCATGTCAGAGAGGGACTTGAGCGGGCGGTTACCGGGGCCGGTGACGGGGCGACCGCGGCGGCCGTTATCAAACAGGGAGTCAACGGCTTCCTGCAGCATACGCTTTTCGTTGTTCACGATAATCTCGGGAGCACCGAGTTCCAGCAGACGCTTCAGGCGGTTATTACGGTTGATAACGCGGCGGTAAAGGTCGTTGAGGTCGGAGGTTGCAAAACGGCCACCGTCTAGCTGAACCATGGGGCGCAGTTCCGGCGGAATAACCGGAACGTGGTCAAGAACCATACCCAGAGGTGAGTTATCGCTGGTCAAGAAAGCGTTAACAACCTTCAGACGCTTCAGGGCGCGGGTCTTGCGCTGGCCCTTACCGGTCTGAATGATCTCCTTGAGAGCCTCAGCTTCAGCTTCCATGTCAAAGGTCTCAAGGCGCTTCTTGATAGCCTCTGCACCCATGGAACCCTCAAAGTACATGCCGTACTTATCGACCATGCCACGGTAGAGTGCCTCATCGCCCTCAAGGTCAGCGACCTTGAGGTTCTTGAAGCGATCCCAAACGCGTTCCAGCTGCTCAATCTCACGCTCTGCGTTCTTGCGAACAGAAGCCATCTGGCGGTCTGCTGAATCACGCAGTTTACGCTTCTCAGTAGCCTTGCCGCCCTCCGCTTCAATCTTTGCCAGCTCTTCTTCAGTCTCGCGGGCAATCAGGTTGATATCAGCAGCTAGCTGATCCTGCAACGCCTTCTTATCGCGATCATGAGCCGCCTGAAGGTTGGGCAGGTCATCGTGGCGCGCCTCTTCGTCCACAGCGGTAATCATGTAGGCAGCAAAGTAGATGATCTTTTCAAGATCCTTGGGCGCCAAATCGAGCAGGTAGCCCAGGCGTGAAGGCACGCCCTTGAAGTACCAGATGTGGGTAACAGGGGCAGCCAGCTCAATGTGGCCCATACGCTCGCGGCGAACCTTAGCGCGGGTTACCTCAACACCACAGCGCTCACAGATGATGCCCTTGAAGCGTACACGCTTGTACTTACCGCAGTAGCATTCCCAGTCGCGGGTGGGGCCGAAGATGCGCTCGTCAAAGAGGCCTTCCTTCTCCGGCTTCAGAGTTCGGTAGTTGATGGTTTCGGGCTTCTTAACCTCGCCGTAGGACCAGCTCAGGATGTCTTCGCTAGTAGCAAGGCCAATTCGCATCAAACCAAGTGAAGATTCGTTGGACATAGGGTCCTTATCTCTTTCCTAGTGTTGTGAAGTCTTAGATTCTTAGCAGATAAAAGGGTAAACCTTGAGTAAGGTTTAGACCTCTTCTACGGTGTTAGGTTCCGCGTGAGACAGGTCGATACCCAGCTCATCTGCTGCTCGGAAGCCTTCATCTTCTACATCGCGCATTTCAATGGTCTTACCGTCGGTTGAGAGCACCTCAACGTTCAGGCACAGGGACTGCATTTCCTTAATCAAGACCTTGAAGGACTCGGGCACGCCGGGTTCGGGGATATTCTCGCCCTTAACGATTGCCTCGTAGACCTTCACACGACCGTGAACGTCATCGGACTTTACAGTCAGGATTTCCTGCAGGGTGTAAGCGGCACCGTATGCTTCCAGTGCCCACACTTCCATTTCACCAAAGCGCTGGCCACCGAACTGAGCCTTACCACCCAGCGGCTGCTGGGTAATCATGGAGTAGGGGCCGGTAGAGCGAGCGTGAATCTTATCATCAACAAGGTGATGCAGCTTCAAGATGTACTGGTAACCCACCGAAACAGGCTCGGGGAAAGGTTCACCGGAGCGACCATCGAGCAGGCGTGCCTTACCGGAACGGTTAATCAGGCGATCACCATCACGGTTGGGGTTAGCGTGGTCCAGCAGCTCAAAGAGTTCCTCTTCACCCGCGCCGTCAAACACCGGGGTTGCCACGGTGGTGGGGCCGGTTTCCTTGGGGAAGTTGTGCAGCTTGTCCAGCCATGCGGGGTTGCCTTCAATCTTCCAACCCTGCTTAGCCAGCCAGCCGGTGTGAACTTCAAGCACCTGACCGATGTTCATACGACCGGGAACACCCAGCGGGTTAAGGATGATGTCAACGGGGGTACCGTCTTCCATGAAGGGCATATCTTCAACGGGAAGAATCTTGGTAATAACACCCTTGTTACCGTGGCGCCCTGCCAGCTTATCGCCAACAGTAATCTTGCGCTTCTGGGCAACGTAGACGCGCACCAGCTGGTTGACCCCGCTGGGCAGATCGTCCTCATCGGTTTCACGGTCAAAGATACGAACACCAATGACAGTGCCGGATTCACCGTGGGGAACCTTCAGAGAGGTATCACGAACTTCACGGGACTTCTCACCGAAGATAGCGCGTAGCAGGCGCTCTTCGGGGGTCAGCTCGGTTTCACCCTTGGGGGTAACCTTACCGACCAGGATGTCGCCAGCTTCAACCTCAGCACCAATGTGGATGATGCCGCGCTCGTCAAGAGCAGACAGTACATCTTCAGAGACGTTGGGGATGTCGCGGGTAATCTCTTCAGCACCCAGCTTAGTGTCGCGGGCATCGATTTCATGCTCTTCAATGTGGATTGAAGTGAGCACGTCATCAGAGATCATGCGCTGGGACAGAATAATACCGTCCTCAAAGTTGAAGCCTTCCCACGACATATAAGCAACCAGCAGGTTCTTACCCAGAGCCAGTTCGCCCTTGTCAGTTGAGGGGCCATCGGCAATCAGGCCGCGAGCTTCAACACGGTCACCCACCTTAACAACCACGCGGTGGTTGTAGCAGTTACCGGGGTTTGAGCGCTGGAACTTAAGGATGGGGTAAGAGCTGGTGGTGCCGTCGTCGTTACGGACGATGACCAGGTCAGCTGAAACCTCAGAAACAACGCCAGCCTTCTTGGCCAGTACGGAGTCACCGGAGTCAATCGCAGCGTAGCGTTCCATACCGGTACCCACCACAGGAGCCTCAGACTCAAGCAGGGGCACAGCCTGACGCTGCATGTTAGCACCCATCAGTGCTCGGTTAGCGTCGTCGTGTTCCAGATAGGGAATCAGCGCGGTTGCAACGGAAACCATCTGACGTGGGGAAACGTCCATATACTCAATGTTGGCAGCATCCACCAGAACCGCTTCGCCTGAGCCATCGCCCGCACGGCACAGAACCATGTCTTCAGCGAAGGTCATATCGGGGTTCAGGGGCGCATTTGCCTGCGCAATGGTGTTGCCCTTTTCATCATCGGCGGTCAGGTACTTGACCTCATCGGTGACCTTACCGTTACGCACAATGCGGTAGGGGGTCTCGATGAAACCGAAGGGGTTAATGCGACCGTAGGTAGCCAGTGAACCAATCAGACCGATGTTGGGGCCTTCAGGGGTTTCAATGGGGCACATGCGGCCGTAGTGGGAGGGGTGAACGTCTCGAACTTCCATGCCTGCACGGTCACGGGACAGACCGCCGGGGCCCAGAGCAGACAGGCGACGTTTGTGGGTCAGACCTGCCAGCGGGTTGTTCTGGTCCATGAACTGGGAGAGCTGGGAGGTACCGAAGAACTCCTTGATGGAGGCAACAACCGGACGGATGTTAATCAGGGTCTGAGGAGTGATCGCCTCGACGTCCTGTGTGGTCATACGCTCACGGACGACCCGCTCCATACGGGAAAGACCGGTGCGGATCTGGTTCTCAATCAGCTCACCTACGGCACGGATGCGGCGGTTACCGAAGTGATCGATATCGTCCACATCAACGCGGATGTCAACTTCCTTGCCATCGCGTACACCCTTGATGCTGGTGCCACCTGCGTGCAGGGTGACCAGGTAACGGATCATTGCCGCGATGTCCTCGTGGGACAGCACTGATGCTGAAGGGTCGTTCACGGGAGTGTCGATACCCAGCTTGCGGTTAACCTTGTAACGGCCCACCTTTGCAAGATCGTAGCGACGGGGGGTGAAGTACATGTTGTCCAGCAGAGCCTGGGCTGCGTCTACCGTGGGGGGTTCACCCGGGCGCAGTTTACGGTAGATATCGAGCAGAGCCTCTTCGCGAGTGTGGACGGTGTCCTTCTCGAGGGTTGCGCGGATGGAGTCGAACTCGCCAAATTCAGCAAGAATCTTAGCTTCGGTCCAGCCCATGGCCTTGAGCAGGGTGGTCACGGACTGCTTACGGCGGCGGTCCAGACGCACGCCCACCTGGTCGCGCTTATCAATTTCAAGCTCAAACCAGGCACCGCGGGAGGGGATA
The DNA here is from genome assembly GCA_030530765.1 of Rothia sp. (in: high G+C Gram-positive bacteria). Lineage (GTDB taxonomy): Bacteria > Actinomycetota > Actinomycetes > Actinomycetales > Micrococcaceae > Rothia. The sequence continues at coordinate 12,733 of JAUMUH010000004.1, read as the reverse complement.
ATACGGGCTGAGTAGATGTCCTTATCACTGGTTCGGTCGGCTGCCTTTTCAAAGTAGGCACCAGGTGAACGTACCAGCTGGGAAACAACAACGCGCTCTGAACCGTTAATCACGAAGGTGCCGGATTCGGTCATCAGCGGGAAGTCACCCATGAACACGGTCTGCTGTTTAATCTCGCCCGTGTTGTTGTTCATGAATTCTGCCTTGACGTACAGCGGGGCAGAGTAGGTCGCGTCGCGGTCCTTGCACTCTTCCATGGTGTACTTGGGGTCAGCGAATTCAGGCTCTGAGAATGACAGGGACATGGTGCCCTGGAAATCCTCAATAGGTGAGATTTCTTCAAAGATGTCAGCAAGACCTGAGGTCTGGCTGATGTTGGTATCGCCGTTTTCTGCGGCGATTGCTGCTTTTTCTGCCCAGCGTTCGTTACCGACCAGCTGGTCAAAGCTATCAAGCTGTAGCGCCAGCAGGTTGGGAACCTGCAGGGGCTCAGCAATTTTTGCGAATGAGATTCGTTTCGGCGAACCTACGCCATTAGCGGCTTCAGTATGAGAGGTGCTCGAGGCGACCAAGATGGGATCCTTCCACAGACATGTCTGTTCGTACCCGCTCCCCCGCCAGGGTGGACGCCTGCTTCTGCTCCCTTAAACGCAAAAAGCCCTTTCGGGCACCTGTGCCGTGCCGGTAGAACTGGATTGCTGTCGAGAGTAGAAACGTACGTTTTGTCCTGTATACAACCTGCCCACCGCTATATGAAGGCACAGAAGATTAGGGAAGCGCAAATATTCACACTACAGCAAGTAATCAAGAATGTCTATAGCGCTTCCCTCATTTTTTGCAAATGCTGAAAGCTTGCCGAGGCTAACACTCCACCACGTTGACCGCCAGACCGCCCATGGAGGTTTCCTTATAGCGGTGAGACATATCCTCCCCGGTCTGACGCATGGTTTCAATGACCTGGTCGAGAGAAACCCGATGCTGACCGTCCCCGCGCAGTGCCATCTTAACCGCAGTAACAGCGTTAGAGGCAGCCATAGCGTTGCGCTCAATACAGGGTATCTGCACCAGACCTCCAACGGGGTCGCAGGTCAAGCCCAGATTGTGCTCCATGGCGATTTCAGCGGCATTTTCAATCTGCTCATTGGTGCCACCCATGACCTGAGCCAGACCGGCTGCCGCCATAGAAGAAGCAGTGCCAACCTCCCCCTGGCAACCAACCTCAGCCCCAGAAATGGAGGCGCGCTTCTTATACAGGGCACCAACAGATGAAGCTGCAAGAAAAAAATCCACCACCGCATCATCAATAACTTTCTGACCGCGGTGGCGCACAGCAGGCAGATAATTCAACGCATAGTGCAACACAGCAGGGATAATGCCTGAGGCCCCGTTCGTTGGTGCGGTGACGATCCTGCCGCCAAAAGCGTTCTCTTCATTGACAGCAAGAGCTATGAGGTTGACCCAGTCAATGGCAAATTCCTGGGATTTTTGCGGGTCTTCTTTGAGTAGGTCTCGGTGCCATTGCCCGGCACGGCAACGCACCTTAAGGGGCCCTGGCAGGTAGCCAATACGGTTGAGGGAAGAGCCGATGCACTCGCGCATCACCTGGCGAATCGCTAAAATACCCTGGCGCACTTCTTCCTCAGTACGTACGGTCTTTTCGTTCTCCATCTTCAGCGCTGCAATGGATAGACCGGCTGAGTTTGCCATGTCCAGCAGCTCTTCGCCTGAACCAAAGGGGTAGGGTGCTTTATCCAGCCCGCTGCTGCCACCGGCTTCCTCATTTTCTTCGACGATAAACCCACCGCCGATAGAGAAGTAGGTGCGCTCCAGCAGGGTCTCTTCACCGGCAAAAGCGGCAACCTTAATACCGTTGGTGTGGCGAGGTAACACTGTTAGCGGGCGCAGGGTGATATCTGCTTCCCGGTAGTTAATGGTGGGGCCCGCCGTCCTTTCAAGGTCTGCGGACGGCGCGCCGTCGGCAAAAGCTGCTGAGGGGTAGCCCGCCAGCGGTAGGGTGCCGTAGGCGGCGTTGCGATCAAGGAAGGCATCAGCGTCCGCAATGCTGATGGTCTCGGGCACAAAACCTGCCAGGCCTTTGAGAGCCGCACTCATGGTGCCGTGCCCCGCACCGGTCGCCGCTAGGGAGCCATAGAGGTCAAGGTGAACAGCGGTTACCCGGTCTAAAAGACCTGCGTCGATGAGCTCAGCAACAAATCGGTTGGTTGCTCGCATAGGGCCCACAGTATGGGATGAGGAAGGTCCAATACCAATGGAGAAAAGGTCAAAGACTGAGATATCGTAGCTCAGAGCTTCCGCCGCTTTCTGGTGGTCAGGGCTCTTCTGCCCGTGACCGGGCGAAAAGTCAGGAACGTAGTCGATATCCATGGTCTTCCTTATCTAAGGTTCAAATACTTTTATACAGAGTGCCGGGGCACCTTATCTCAGGGCGCCCCGGCTATGTTCACTGCGTCTTGTGGCTACTATTTCTGACGCTTGTAGAAGGGGGTTTCTACGATGTCAAAGGGAGCAACCTTACCGCGAATATCAACGTTCACGGTCTGCCCCAGACTAGCGTGCTCGGTTGCGATCAGAGCCAGTGCAACCGGGTAGCCCAGGGTCGGTGAAGGAATACCTGAGGTGATCTCACCGATTTCCTTGCCCTCAGCGTCCACCAGCTTAGAACCGGCGCGGGCAGGGCGCTTGCCCTGTGCCTTGAGACCAATCAGCGAGCGCGCCGGGGTCTTATCGGCGGCAGCTTCGAGGGCTGCGCGGCCTACGAAGTTGGCGCTCTTCTTGGTCAGGGCAATCTCAACTAGCTTGCCCATGCCGGCTTCAGCCGGGGCGATATCCAGGCCCAGTTCATGGCCGTAGAGGGGCATGCCGGCTTCTAGGCGCAGGGAATCGCGGGCTGCCAGGCCTGCAGGCAGGGCGCCGTGGGCTTCGCCCTTCTCGGCTGCTAGTGCCCAGAGGGCTGCGGCGTCCTCGTTGGCAACGTAGATTTCGAAGCCGTCTTCGCCGGTGTAGCCGGTGCGGGCTACCAGGGTCTTGATGTTGCCGAAGGTTACCGGGGCTGCTGCGTAGTAGCCCATCTCGGTGACGGTGTCGGCCTTATCGGGGCCCATTGCCAGCACAATAGCTTCGGACGCCGGGCCCTGCACGGCAACCAGGGAGGTGGCATCGGTTTCGTTGGTGAGCTGCACATCAAAGTCGCCCAGGCGAGCCTGGAAGGCTTCAAAGTCAACCTCAACGTTGGCAGCGTTGGGCACCACCAGGAACTCTTCTTCACCCAGGCGGTAGGTAATCAAATCGTCGATGACCCCGCCGTCCTCGTTCAGCAGCAGGGAGTACTTTGCCTTACCCACCTTGAGGATGGACATGTTAGAGAGCAGGACGTAGTCCAGGTAGGCGCCTGCGTCCGGGCCGGTGACGCGAAACTCGCCCATGTGGGAGAGGTCGAAAAGACCGGCGGCAGAGCGTACTGCTTTGTGCTCTTCAACGTCGTTGGTGTATTTCAGGGGCATGTCCCAGCCGCCGAAGTCGGTGAAGGAGGCACCGAGGCCAGCGTGAATACCATAAAGGGCTGTTTTCTTGGGGCTCATTCTTGGCTCCTTCTCTTACTTAGCTTCGAGGTCGAAAGCTTCCATGGGCGGGCAGTCGCAGACGAAGTTGCGGTCACCACCGGCACCGTCGATGCGGCCGACGGAGGTGAAGTACTTGTTCAGGCGCAGGGAGGCAACGGGGTAGGCTGCCTGTGAGCGGCTGTAGGGGTGGTTCCACTCATCTGCGGTGACGTCCAGGGCGGTGTGCGGGGCCTTGCGCAGCACGGACTCTTCGGCGCTGACCTTACCGTCGATGACTTCCTGGATTTCAGCGTGGATGTGCTCCATAGCCTCAATGAAGCGGTCGAGCTCTGCCAGGGACTCTGACTCGGTGGGCTCAACCATGAGGGTGCCGGGCACGGGGAATGCCAGGGTGGGGGCATGGAAGCCGTAGTCCATGAGGCGCTTGCAGACGTCCTCAGCGGTGATACCGGACGCTGCGGTTAGCTCACGCAGGTCAAGGATGCACTCGTGGGCTACTAGGCCGGTTTCACCAGCGTAGAGAACCGGGTAGAGGCTACCGAGCTTCTTAGCGATGTAGTTGGCTGAGAGAATGGCGACCTGAGAAGAATCGCGCAGGCCCTCAGCACCGGTCATGGCGATGTACATCCAGGAGATGGGCAGGACGCCAGCTGAACCGAACATAGCCTGAGATATGGGCAGGGGTGCGCCGTCCAGCTTGCCCTCTTCATCGGCAAGGTAGCCGTTGCCGGGCAGGTACTGCTCAAGGTGCTTGCCCACAGCTACGGGGCCAACGCCGGGGCCACCACCGCCGTGGGGGATGGCGAAGGTCTTGTGCAGGTTCAGGTGGGAAACGTCGCCACCGAACTTACCGGGCTGCGCCAGGCCCATCTGGGCGTTGAGGTTAGCACCGTCCACATAGACCTGGCCGCCTGCCTCGTGCACCAGCTGGCAGACCTCAACAACCTGCTCTTCAAAGACGCCGTGGGTTGAGGGGTAGGTAATCATGATGCCGGCAATGGTGTCACCGTACTTGGCGATCTTTGCCTTCAGGTCTTCTACGTCGATGGAGCCGTCAGCTGCGGTGGCTACACCGGCAACTGCCAGGCCAGCCAGGGCGGCAGAAGCGGCGTTGGTGCCATGCGCTGAGTTGGGGATCAGCACCACGGTACGCTGGGTATCACCGTTCGCCTCGTGGTAGGCGCGGATAGCGCGCAGGCCAGCGTATTCGCCGGAGGCACCGGAGTTAGGCTGCAGGGAGATTGCATCATAGCCGGTGACCTCAACCAGCCAGGAGGACAGCTCATCAATCAGAGCCTTCCAGCCCTGTGCCTGATCGGCAGGGACGTTGGGGTGGATGTTGGCGAACTCGGGCCAGGAGATGGGCTCCATTTCAGCTGCTGCATTGAGCTTCATGGTGCAAGAACCCAGAGGGATCATGGTGCGGTCTAGCGCTAGGTCCTTATCAGAGAGGGAGCGTAGGTAACGCATCATGGAGGTCTCTGAGCGGTGCAGGTGGAAGACCGGGTGGGTCATGAAGTCATCGGTGCGCAGCAGGCTCTCAGGGATCTGGTAGCTCTCGGTCTGCCCCAGTTCCCCGCCCAGGGCGTCAACCAGGGCGGAAAGGACGTCCTCGCTATGGGATTCGCCCACAGAAATTGAGATGCGGTCAGCTGACACCTTGCGGATGTTAATACCGGCTTCTAGTGCCTTGGCAACCAGCTTATCTGCCTTGCCGGGAGCTTCAAAGGCTACGGTGTCAAAGAAGCTCTCATGGACCAGCTTCAGACCGGCTGCGGTCAGTGCGCTAGCAACACGGGCTGCGTTATCGTGCAGGCGGTTAGCAATGGCGCGCAGGCCCTCAGGGCCGTGGTAGACGGCGTAGGCACCGGCAGCGATAGCCAGCAGGGCCTGGGCGGTACAAATGTTTGAGGTAGCCTTTTCGCGGCGGATGTGCTGCTCGCGGGTCTGCAGGGCCAGGCGGTAGGCGGGCTTACCGAAAGCGTCCTTCGAGACACCCACCAGACGGCCGGGCAGGTTACGTTCCATACCCTTAGAGACAGCCATGAAAGCTGCGTGGGGTCCGCCGTACCAGAAGGGCAGGCCAAAGCGCTGTGATGAGCCAACAGCGATATCAGCGCCCTGGTGGCCGGGGGCGGTCAGCAGGGTCTGGGCCAGCAGGTCGGCGATGACGGTGACCAGGGCACCACGCTCCTTGGCGGCCTTGATGACAGGCTCAATGTCTCGGACTTCGCCGTCGTGGCCGGGGTTGGAGATAATGACGCCGTAGAGGTCGCCCTCGGGCAGGCCATCGGCAAAGTCGGTAATCACAAAAGGAATGCCCAGGGCTTCGGCGCGGCCGCGGACAACCGACAGGGTCTGGGGCAGGGCACGGGAGTCAATAGCGAAAAAGCCGTTCTTGACCTTGCGGTTGGCCCGGTGCATCATGACGGCGGCCTCAGCAACGGCGGTTGCCTCATCCAGCAGAGAGGCGTTAGCGATGGGCAGGCCGGTCAGTTCCATAACGGTGTTCTGGAAGTTCAGCAGCGCTTCCAGACGACCCTGGGAGATTTCGGGCTGATAAGGAGTGTAGGAGGTGTACCAGCCCGGGTTTTCAAGAATGTTGCGGCGAATCACAGCCGGGGTGATGGCATCGTAGTAGCCGGCGCCAATCATCTGGTGCTTGACCTGGTTAAGGGTGGCGTAGGAGGCAATCTTGTTCTGGGCCTCAAGCTCGGTCAGGGGGGCGGGCAGGTTGAGGTCGCCCTCTAGACGAATATTGGAAGGGATGACCTCATTGATGAGGGCGCCAAGGCTGTCATAGCCCAGCACCGAGAGCATGGTTTCTTGGTCGTTTGAGCGGGGGCCAAGGTGGCGGTCGATGAATGACATGGTGACTCTCCAGGGGTAGAGGGTAAACCTGCCCACAGGGGTGCCCTGTGGTGGTGCCCTCCCCGCTCTGTTAAAACCTGAGAGTTTTGGTTCGCAGCTACCCATCACGCTTGGTAGCGGGCGCGAATTTTGCCCCTTCGGTGGAGGCTGAATCAGCCTCATCTCCAGAGTTGCCATATCTGAGCGGTACTTTTGCCTGAGAGTTTCCCGGGGAGGGTTTGCTCCTTCGGCGCCGGCTGTTTGGTCCCTCAACCTCACAGTGCCCGGTCTCTCCCGCGCCAGCATAAAGGCTTATTGTTTTATCAACCCTAATTGTGCCACATGTTACAGATTTCCACCAGGTCGCTCGCCCCCTCATCTACCGGCATCCTGCCCACCATAAAAGGAGGGTGGTACCTGCCAAACACGGCAGACACCACCCTCACGTTAAAACCAGTCAGCGGGAGAATTCTAGGCAGCAGCCTTCTTTGAGCGGTCACCCACCATCCAGAGGGACACTGCGATAGAGAGCAGGCAGCCCAGCACAAAGGCCATGATGCCCCAGAAATAATCTTGGGTAGAGGTAAAGACAGCGCCCATAATCAACGGAGGCAGGTAACCACCCAGACCGCCGGCTGCAGATACCAGACCAGAAATAGTGCCGGTATCCTGCGGGCGGCATACCTTACCCAGCCACCCGTAGATGGTACCGGTTGAGAAACCCACAAAGATAGCCAGTAGCACAAAGAGTAGGGCGTTCAAACCCGTTGATTCAGGAGCCTGCGCGATAAAGAAGCCCAGAACTGCCATCATTGCCAGAGCAAAAATCGTGGTGTTCTTACCGCCGAGCTTATCTGCTGCAACACCACCAAAGGGGCGAGCTACCACTGCACAGGCAGCGTACATAGCGGCAAAGGTACCACCGGCTACGGCCTCATAGTTGTAGATGTTGCCCATGTAGGTGGGTAGGAAGTTTGAGAAGGCAACAAAAGCACCGAAACCAACAGCATAGATGAAACAGAGCTGCCAGGTAATCAGTTTCTTAGAGACACTGGCGATCTTGGGCATAATGGGCTCGGGAGTGCGAGCCTTCATCACCGGTGAATCCTTGATGAAGATCCATACAATCACCGCGTAGGTCAGCGCCACACACGCCATAATGACGTGGGTGGGAAAATAGCCAAACGCCTGCAACATGCGGGGGTTGAAGAAAGCAGCACAGGCGGTACCGACCATACCCATACCGAAAATACCGGTAGCAAGACCCTTACGGTGGTGCTCAAACCAGGCAGCTGCAAAGGGGATACCAACAGCAAAAATTGAACCGCCGATGCCCAGGAAGAAGGCAGAAATCAGCAGCAGGGTGAAGTTACCCATCTGCCCAATCAGACCGGTGATAAAGACCATCGAACCGGTGATGGTCAGCATGATGGTGAACATGATACGGCCACCAAAGCGGTCGGTCAGGGCACCTACGGGAATGCGCGCCAGTGAACCAACAATCACGGGCATAGCGATCAGCAAGGAGCGCTGCCCTTCGGTCAGACCGTACTCACTGGTGTAGTACTTAGCCAGGGGGCCAATCATGGTCCAGCCCCAGAAACCAATCATGGAAGCCAGCGCTGCCATGATGACATATTTAAATTGCCCTGCCAGCTGCGGGTCACGCTGGGCTACGGCGGGGGTGCTCATAGTGTGTTCTTTTCCTTATTATTTAGAAAGTTGCGTGTTTAGTGGTGGTGATGCTGACGCTCAATGGTCTTAGCGTCCTTGTTCACCGAGTCTGCGGTGCCCACCGGTGACCAGCCACGAGCGTGGTTGCGCTTACCGCGGGAGCGGTACACGATGTAGGGCCGGAAGATATAGTGCAGGGGCGCGGTGAAGGCGTGTACCAGGCGGGTGAAGGGCCAGAGGCAGAAGAGAATCATTACCATAAGAACGTGAATATGGAAGGAGGTGGTGGCGCTCGCCATTGCCTCAATATCGGGGCGCAAGAGGAAGATGGAGCGGAACCAGACAGAGACCGATTCACGGTAGTTGTGGTGACCTTCAACCTCAAGGGCATTGAAGAGGGTTGCAACTGAACCCAGCACAATGGCAGATGCCAGCGCAACGTACATCATCTTGTCGTTCCAGGTGGTGGCGCGGAAGACGGTAGCTGAGGTGCGGCGGCGGTAAATCATGGCAAAGAGGCCAACGAGGGTGGCTAGCGCAGCAATAGAACCGAGCACCAGGGCGTTGATGTGGTAGAGCTCTTCAGAGACGCCCACGGCGTCCGTCCATGACTTAGGGATAACCAAACCAACGATGTGCCCCACCAGAACCACCAGGATGCCGTAGTGAAACATGGGTGAGGCAATGCGCAACAGCTTGGATTCGTACAACTGCGATGAGCGGGTTGTCCAGCCAAACTGGTCGGTCCTGTAGCGCCAGATGGTGCCACCGATGACGATGGCTAAGGTGATGTAGGGGAAGATCCCCCAGAGGAAGAAGTCGAGGGCGTTGACGTTCACGCTTGGGCTCCGTTCTGTGTGGCGAAGGCAGCTTGGGGCGGATTTTTGTCGGCTCCTAGCTGGGCTCCGGGGGTTTGTTCGTGAGGCAGTAGCAGGGGTAGCAGGCGGGGGTCACCGCTGGGTAGGGTGAGCCCCACGCTTTCTACTGGTGGCCCTGCTGCAACCATTTTTTGTACTTCTGCCTGGGTTTGGGGTGAGACGCCAGGTAGGGTCTGGCAGACCGCTTCAATCAACTGGTAGTGGGGCAGCTGATCATCGCGCAGTGCCAGGCGCAACAGTTCTAGGGAGGGGCGATAGGCCTGGAGGGCTGCCCGCCCGGCCGCTGCATCTACCAGGGCGGTAAATTCAAGCACCATGGGCAGGTAATCAGGCAGCTCCCCCTGCAGGTCGGTCACCGCACCGGACTCCCGGTACATTTGTTTGAAGCGGGTCAGCGCCTCACCCCTGCGGCGGGTATCGCCCTCCGTCCAGTAGGACAGGTGCAGGGAGTGGCGGCGGGAAAGGTCATATTCCTGCACGTACTCAGCTTCTAGCTCCTCCAGCGGCTTGGAGGCATACCAATCTTCTACAGCCTGTACCCCAGCTACCAGCTGCTCAGACCCGCTCTGGGCGGCAAGAGAAGCCAGTTCCGGTAGCAGGGCGCGGGTTTCTTGGCTGGGGTAGCGCAGCAGGACGGCGGTCACCTGGTAGGTCACCGCATCAGCAGCGCTGCCGCTCCCCCAGTCCATATCAAAAGGGTCCCCAGAGGCGGGCAGCTGAGGTTCAACCTCATCTACCCTGCGCTTGAGGAGCTTAGAGAAAAAACCAGCCACGCCTAAACCCGCTTGCTACCAGAGGTGTCGGGGAAGAGGGAATCGGGGCGGGTCTTGCCGTCCCACATGAAGATATTGACCTTACCGTCTGCCCGCTGGGCATTCGCGTAGGAACCTGCTGAAACGGGTACGGGGCGGGCGCCGGTGTCGTTGAAGGCATCGTCGTAGAGCATGCCGGGCCCGCCGTCCTTATCCAGGTAGCAGCCGATTTCTTCGAGGGTGTGGGCGTCCTCCAGATGAGCAGGAGGAATGACGTAGCGCTCTTCGTACTTAGAGATCGCCATGAGGCGGTACATCTCGTAGATTTCAGCGCCGGTCATGCCAACAGCCTGGGCGATCTCTTCCTTGCCAACGCCGCCGAGGGTGATGTCACGCATATAGGCGCGCATAGCGGCAAGCTTCTTGAGCACGCCAACGATGATGCCGGTATCGCCCGCGGTGAAGAGTTCTGCCAGGTACTCCACGGGAATACGCAGCGAGTCGATGGCACCGAAGAGGTTTTCCTGGCTCTCAGCATCGTGGCCCTGGTCCTTGAGCAGGTCGATGATGGGTGAGAGCGGTGGAACGTACCAGACCATGGGCATGGTGCGGTATTCGGGGTGCAGGGGAAGGGCGATCTTCCATTCCTTAGCCAGCTTGTAGACCGGTGACTTCTGGGCAGCTTCAATCCAGGAATCAGGGATATCCTGTGCCTTGGCCTGGCGAATAATCTCAGGGTCGTGGGGGTCAAGCATGATATCCAGCTGAGCCGCATAGAGCTTCTTCTCATCAGCTACCGAGGCAGCTTCGGTTACGCGGTCAGCATCGTAGAGGAAGATACCGATGTAGCGCATACGGCCCACGCAGGTTTCAGCGCAGACAGTAGGGATGCCGTGCTCAATGCGGGGGTAGCAGAAGGTACATTTTTCTGCCTTGCCGCTCTTGTGGTTGAAGTAAATCTTCTTGTAGGGGCAGCCGGTGATGCACTGGCGCCAGCCGCGGCACTGGTTCTGGTCAACCAGCACGATGCCGTCCTCTTCGCGCTTGTAGATAGCACCGGAGGGGCAGGACGCCATGCAGGAGGGGTTGAGGCAGTGCTCGCAGATGCGGGGCAGGTAGAACATGAAGGTGCGTTCGAACTCGAACTTAATCTTCTCTTCTGACTGCTGGAGCACCTTCTCAACCAGGGGGTCCTGGTTGCCGGTCTCGTGGGTGCCGCCCAGGTTATCGTCCCAGTTGGGGCCCCATTCGATAGAGGTGTCCTCACCGGTGATCAGCGACTTAGGCTTTGCGGTGGGGAAATCATCACCGAGCGGGGCGCTGGTGAGGTTCTCGTAGTCGTAGGTCCAGGGCTCGTAGTAGTCGCTAAGCTCAGGCTGCACGGGGGAAGCGAAGAGGGTGAAGAGTTTCTTGAAGCGGTTACCGCTCTTGAGCTCCAGACGTCCGCGCTTGTTTAGCACCCAGCCGCCCTTCCACTTCTCTTGGTCCTCGTAGCGGCGGGGGTAGCCCTGGCCGGGGCGGGTCTCAACGTTGTTGAACCAGACGTATTCGGTGCCGGCTCGGTTGGTCCATGCCTGCTTACAGGTGACAGAGCAGGTGTGGCAACCCAGGCACTTGTCCAGGGCCATGATCATAGAAACTTGTGCCATGACACGCATTAGTAGCTTACCTCCTGCTTGCGGCGGCGGATTCTCGAAACAATATCTCGCTGGTTACCGGTGGGGCCCAGGTAGTTGAAGGCGTAAGCCTGGTGGGCGTAGCCGCCAATCAGGTGGGTGGGCTTGACCATGATGCGGGTGACGGAGTTGTGAATACCGCCGCGCTTACCTGTCTTCTCAGCCTTGGGCACGTTGACCAGGCGCTCCTGGGCGTGGTGCACATAGACCAGACCCTCGGGCATGCGGTGGGAGACAACAGCCCTACCCACAAAGACACCGTTATTGTTCTCGCACTCGATCCAGTCGTGGTCCTTGACACCGATCTTGGCGGCGTCCGCCGGGCTCATCCAGGCGTGGGTGCCACCGCGTGAGAGGGTCTGCATGTAGAGGTTGTCATGGTAGGAGGAGTGAATAGCCCACTTGTTATGCACGGTCACATAACGGACGGCGATTGAGAGGTCGCCCTCCTCCCCCAGCTGGGATTCGCCAAAGAGGTTGTGCATATCCAGCGGCGGACGGTAGGTGGGCAGGTTCTCACCCATCTCGCTCATCCAGTCGTGATCCAAGAAGAAGTGCATACGGCCGGTCAAGGTGTGGAAAGGTTTGAGCTGCTCGATATTGAGTGTGAAGGGAGCGTAGCGGCGGCCACCGGTCTCAGAGCCTGACCATTCCGGTGAAGTAAAGACGGGTACAGGCCTATCTTGGGTGTCGCGGAAGCGGATGCGTTTCTCTTCGTTACCCTCAGCCAGGTGGTGCATCTTCTTGCCCACTCGCTTCTCCAGTGCCTTGAAGCCCTTGAGGGCAACAGGGCCGTTAGAGGTGCCAGAGAGCGCCAGAATGGTATCTGCCAGCTTGACGTCGGTATCCAGCGCAGGCAAACCAGCGCCCTTACCTGAGCCCATCACCCCGTGCTCTTCGGCCAAGGTAGCCAGCTGCTCATTGACGTCCACGGTCACGAACTTGGTGGTGGTGCCCAGCTTCGAGAGCAGGGGCCCAACCGAGGTGTACATGTCATAGAGTGCAGGGTAGTCGCGCTCAATGACGGTGAAGTTGGGCATGTTCTTACCCGGAACACCCTTGATACCCTGGTTCTTCCAGTCCGGGGCGTGGCCGCCGGGCTGGGCAATCTGACCGGGGGTATCGTGCTGCAGGGGCACAGACACGAGATCCTTGACCACACCCAGGTGCTTAGCAGCCCACTTTGAGAAAACGAAGGCCAGCTCCTTGAAGATCTGGTGGTCGGTCTTGGTTTCCCAAGGCGGGTTAATCGCCGGTGAGAAGGCGTGGATGTAAGGGTGCATGTCGGTGGAAGAAATATCGTGCTTCTCGTACCAGGTGGC
>JAUMUH010000090.1 GCA_030530765.1 Rothia sp. (in: high G+C Gram-positive bacteria) | reverse complement strand
CACGCACACTCCGGCTAATGTACCCAAGGTCATCACCTGGGCTAAGGAGGCTGGGCTGCAAGTTTCGGTTGATCTGATTTATGGTACACCGGGGGAGAGCCTGGATCAGTGGCGCCAGTCGGTTGAGGCTGCGGTGAGTTATGAGCCTGACCATATCTCTGCCTACTCTTTGATTGTTGAAGAGGGTACTAAGCTCGCCGCGCAAATTCGCCGCGGTGAGTACCAGATGCCCGATGATGATCTCATGGCTGATATGTACCTGGCGGCTGAAGAAACTTTCACAGCCGCCGGCTATCACTGGTATGAGGTATCGAATTACTCGAAGACCTCGCAGACTCGTTCGCGCCATAACTATGCCTACTGGCGTAATCAGGACTGGTGGGGTATTGGCCCCGGTGCTCACTCCCATATCAACGGCACTCGCTGGTGGAACCTAAAGCACCCGGTCCCTTATGCTAACCGTGTGCGGGAGGGCGTTAGCCCGGCTGCGGCCCGTGAGGTTCTAGATAAAGATACCCGTCTCTTTGAAGACATCATGCTACAGGTGCGGGTAACTGACGGTCTGGCTCTCCGCAGGCTGGAAGGCAGCCGCCCAGCAGCAGAAATCGAAGAATCCTTAGACTGGTTAGAGGGTCAGGGGCTCATAGAGCCTGCAGCACGAGCGGATGGCAGGGTTCAGCTTACCCTGCAGGGCAGATTGCTGGGGGACGCTGTTACCCGTGAGCTCTTGCCTGACCTGCCAAGCCCCAGTAGGGCATCCTAGAACTTTCTTGATCCTACCTAAAACACCGAAGGTTGTCTGAAACTCTAACAGGGAGTTTCAGACAACCTTCGGTGATAGAGGAGTATCTACTTTTTACGGTTCATCAGACGGCTAAAAAGCTGGGTATTGTAACGGTACTGGTAGGGGTTTCCTCGAGTTACTTTGATACCCGCCAGCAGAGATGTGATCGCCAAAAAAGTCCAGGTGATAGCAGCTAGCAGGCCAAAGAACCAGCCAATTGCAGGGATGCCACTGAGCAGAATTGATAGCGCTATGATGAGGGTTGGCAGTAGCGTAAAGTTAAGGGCCTCACGAGATTCTTGCTCGGTAAAAGGACCACGACCACGGTAGAGGTAGTAGATGACGGCTGAAGGGATACACCCGATTACGCCACCAAAATGTGCAGCGGTAGCTATGTTGCGGTCAGCTGCTACAGAAAGGTGTGAAGCGGTAGCCGGTGATCCTTTGTAGGTGCTTGCTGATGGGGAAGTTGCAGTCTTCAAAAAATCGTTTCTCTTTAGGTTGGTGCGAACAACGGTGCAAGAACGCGAGGGGCCAGGTACCCTCTACGCTCCCACCATTCTAGTGAACTTAGAGGGTGTAGAACATAGTCAGTACTCTATTTTTGCAGAGATAAGTAACGATATTTATCACATCCGTATAGACCCTAGCTAAGGTTCAAGCGTTACGAAATCAATGAGTTCTTCTACTGGCCCTAGCAAAGCTGGTTCAAGATCGGTGTAAGTATTGACTCTTGCTAGGATAGCTTGCCACCCCTGAGCAATATCCTCTTGTGTCTGGTAGGGCTTCCCAAAACGTTTCAGAATACCCTTTTTCCAATCTTCATTTCTTGGAATCTGTGGCCAGGCTTTAATCCCTAGTACCCCGGGTTTCACGGCCTGCCAAATATCGATAAATGGGTGACCAGTAATCGTAACGTTGCCTGCTGCCCCCGGCACGGTGAGCGCTTCTGCCACAATATGGCTTTCCTTGCTACCTGCTACTAAGTGGTCAACCAAAATACCCAGCTTGCGGTGAGAGGCAGGCCCGAAGGCTGCGATAGCAGCAGCTAAATCATCAACACCGTGGAGGGGCTCAACCACAATCCCTTCCACTCGTAGATCATGCCCCCAAACTTTCTCAATGAGTTCGGCATCGTGCGTACCCTCAACCCAGATACGGGAGGCACGGGCGGTTCGTGCCGGGGCATTTTCTACAGCGCGAGATCCTGACCTTGAAATTTGTTGTTTGGCGGGCTGTGCTTTGCGCACCGGTAGGACGACGGTTACCGGCTGCCCTTCGTAGAGAAAGCCGGGGCCCAGCGGGAATTTCTTGATTTTGCCGTATCGATCTTCTAAGCCGATAACGCGCATACCGCCTATGGTTTCTAAGGAGACGACAACACCGACCCAGCCGCTCTGAACGTCCTCAAGCAAGATTCCAGGTTTGACCGCAATTTTGCGGGGCTCTGTGGGGCGAGGGGCGGTTAGGTCCGCTGACCCCCAGCTGTCACGGTAGTCCATAGGAGTTACCCTTCTTATCATCGAGCCCACCTTAGCCGTGAGCGTACCGAGTTCAGATTCTATCCCAGGCAGTATTAGAGTTAAATGCGGTTTAGCACTCACCGGCTGAAAGTGCTAAATAGTGTCATGAGAAAAGGAGGTGCACATGAATCAGCCTCGCAGGCTGAAGGTCTTACAGGCCATTGTGGAAGATTATGTGCATCTGCGTGAGCCTGTCGGTTCAAAGGCACTCATCGAGCGTCATGGTTTGGGTGTTTCTAGCGCAACGGTACGTAACGATATGGCAGCGCTGGAGGAGGCAGGTCTCATTCAAGCTCCACATGCTAGCGCCGGACGGGTACCTACCGATAAGGGCTACCGTCTCTTTGTTGATCGAGTTGCTCAAGTGAAACCTCTAAGCGCTGCAGAAAAACGCGCCATCAAAACGCTACTAGATAGTGCCGAAGACATCGATGAGATGATGTCCCGCAGTGCGCGGCTACTCTCTAACTTGACCCAGCAGGTAGCCATGGTGCAGTACCCACAACCCGCAGTCGTCCAGGTTCGGCATATTGAACTGGTCACTTTATCGCCAGCGCTTTTGCTAGTTGTGCTCATTACTAGCACGGGGCAGGTTTTACAGCGTAATGTATCGGCTGCCCACACCGAAGAGACTCTTTCTGATACTAAGCAGTTGGTCAACCAGAAGTACGCCGGTCAACCACTTCACCTACTTACGCATCAAGGTGCCCCGGCAGGGCAGAATACTCTTCTATCCCAGGTATTAGAATCTTTACGAATACTGGGGGCACAGAGCAATGAAACCCGTTTATTGGTTGCAGGAACAGCTTACTTGGTTGAGGGTGCAGTAGATTTTAGCGGTAGCATAGCTCCTGTGCTTGACGCTCTAGAGGAGCAGGTTGTTCTGCTCAAACTGCTGACAAGTATTTCCCGCAATGAGCAGGGATTTGCAGTGAGCATTGGGCAAGAAAACTCGGAAGCTTCTCTCGCTGAAACTGCCGTTATTGCCCACGGTTATGGGCCCGATGAAGTAGCACAACTTGGCGTTGTTGGGCCGACTCGTATGGATTACTCCATGACTATGTCTAAGGTTAATGCCGTGGCGCGTTACCTTTCAAAAGTTTTGAATGACGGCTAAGGCACTGCAACGCTAGCCTGTGTTCGGTATATTTTGTGTGAACCTAATAAGAAAGAGGAATACGTGAGCAATCACTACGAGACCCTGGGTGTGTCACGAGGTGCAACCGCTGAGGAGATTAAAAAGGCCTATCGCAAGAAGGCGCGCCAGCTGCACCCTGATATCAACCCCTCGGCAGAAGCCGCTGAAGAGTTTAAACGTGTTTCGCTAGCTCACGACGTCCTCTCTGACCCTGAGAAGCGCCGCATCTATGATCAGACCGGTAATGAGAACGGCACTGCCGGCGGTTTTGATGGGGGAGCAGGTGGTTTTGGTGGTGGCTTCGGCGGCTTCCAAGATATATTTGATACCTTCTTCAACTCTGCCCCTAGCGGTCCGCAGAGCCGCGTACGCCAGGGGCAGGACGCCTTGATCAACGTAAAGATTGAGTTGAAGGACGCAGTTTTTGGCGTCAATAAGCCAATAACTGTCGATACTGCAGTAATCTGTGATCGTTGTGAGGGTGAGGGTACTGCTGAGGGTAGCCACCCTGAAACCTGTGATACTTGCCATGGACAGGGGTATATGCAACGGCAGGTTCAGTCTATTTTGGGCACGATGATGCAGCAGGTTGAATGTCCGTCTTGCCGCGGTTTTGGCACGGTCATCAAGAACCCTTGTGCCGAATGCTATGGTGAGGGGCGTGTGCGCGAGCGTAAGCCGCTAACTATTAAAATTCCAGCCGGTGTAACGCATGGAGCACGTATTCGTCTAGCTGGCCAGGGTGAAGCAGGTACAGCCGGAGGCCCTAGCGGTGACCTTTACGTTGATTTGCATATCATTGATCACCCGGTATTCCACCGTGAAGGTGATGATTTGATTGCTACTGTGGGAGTTCCAATGACTGCAGCGGCTTTGGGCACCACCGTCGCCATAGAAACTTTTGATGGCGAGCAGGAAATTCAGGTGCCTACCGGAACCCAGTCCGGTGATACCGTCATCCTCAAGGGTCTAGGGGTTACCCGCTTGGGGTCAAGCCTGCGCGGTGATTTACACGTTCGTATTGAGGTTCGCACGCCCACTAACCTTACCGAGGAACAGAAAAATCTACTGAAGCAGTTCTCAGATGCTCGTGGTGAGGACCTCAAGGTCAGCGAGACGGTCTCGCACAAGCAGGGGGGCGGTTTCTTCTCCCGTCTCAAGGACCACCTCAAATAGCCCATGACTAACGCTGTCTACTACATTACCCCCGCCGACTTTGATTCCCTTACTGCCGGCAGCTCTTTTGAGCTGACCGGCAGCGAGGGGCATCATGCTAAGACGGTTAAACGTGCTGAGCTTGGTGAGGGTATTGACCTAGCTGATGGTGCAGGACGCCGGGCCCGTAGCTCGGTTGCCGGGTTGTTGGACGCCGGGGTTCAGGTCTGTATCGAAGAACTAATAGCGGCTCACAAGGGTGTGCAGATTTATTTGGTGCAGGCTCTTGCTAAAGGTGACCGCGATATTCAGGCTATCGAAATGGCAACTGAGCTTGGCGCCCACGGTATTGTGCCGTGGAGCGCGGATCGGTCTATCGTGCGTTGGAAGATGGACCGAGTGACAAAGGCACACACGAAGTGGCAGAACACGGTCAGAGCGGCAGCTAAGCAATCACGTCGAGCTCTGATTCCTGAAGTTTTTGACCAGCACAGCACAGCTGACCTTGTGGAACTTGCAGAAGAACTCGGTGAAATTGCCCTTTTCCTGGTGCTCCATGAAGCTGCCAAAGAACGGCTAACCCAGGCACTCGAAAACCATCTGAACGATACGGTTCAAGAGGTTTACTTCCTGGTAGGCCCTGAAGGCGGGGTAAGCCCCC
>JAUMUH010000003.1 GCA_030530765.1 Rothia sp. (in: high G+C Gram-positive bacteria) | reverse complement strand
GGGGTGACTGCCGGGTGGGTGGGGGTGGGTTTTAGGCACTGAGGCTGTACCCTTCTGCTCGCAGTTGCTTGCGCGTGGCGCCTTCTAGAAAGCGGCGGTGTAGCTCTTCTCGCCCCGGTGCCATCTCGTACTGTAGCAGGGCGCGGGCTGCTGTTGCATCGGTTTCACCCTGCCCGTAGGAGGGGCAGAGGTCAGCAACCGGGCAGGCACCGCAGGCAGGTTTTTTGGCGTGGCAAATACGGCGACCGTGGTAGACCAGGCGGTGGGAAAGCAGCGTCCAGTCTTTCGGTTCAAAAAGCTCGGCAACCTCTTGTTCTACCTTAACCGGGTCTTCCTGGGCGGTGAAGCCAAAGCGGCGGGCGAGGCGGCCAAAGTGAGTGTCCACGGTGATGCCGGGTTGGCCAAAGGCATTGCCCAGCACCACAAAGGCGGTTTTACGGCCTACCCCGGGCAGTTTGACCAGCTCTTCGAGTTTGCCAGGTACCTGCCCTGAGTGGTCACTGACCAGCTGGGCTGCCAGGTTTACAATGGCTTTTGCTTTGGAGCGGTAAAAGCCTAGCGGGCGCACTATATCTTCTACGTCTTCTATGCGGGCAGCTGCCAGCGCCGGCGCATCGGGGTAGCGGGTAAAGAGTTCGGGGGTGGTGGCGTTGACGCGCACATCGGTGGTTTGGGCTGAGAGCACCGTGGCAACCAGCAGCTCAAAGGGGGTTTCAAAGTCGAGTTCTGCCACCGCATAAGGGTAGGTTTCACCCAGAGTGCGGTTGATTTTGCGGGCGCGGCGCACCAGGGCCAGGTGGCTTTCACTTTCGCCCTTGGCTGCTGCGCGGGCACGGCGCCGGGCGGCAGCTTGCGCTACCGGGGCGAACACTGGGGTCGGTGGTGTTTGAGGCATGGTTTTAGCCTACCGCGCTTTACTGGTTCTGTTCTCTGACAGCGCAGTTTAGATTTTCGCGAAACACGAACACTTAAATTTGTGACTGGCACTACAGGGTGCGCTAAGGTGATAGAAAGCCTCAAAGTGGCGCAGGTCAATGGCGCCGCACATACCGCAGGAAGGTATCCCATGACCGAAAACACCGTCTTTATCCCCAGCGCTGAGTTCTCAGCCCAGGCAAACGCCCAGCCTGGCATCTATGAAGAAGCTGCTACCAAGGGCAGCGAGTTCTGGGCAGAACAGGCACGCGAACTACTCACCTGGTACAAGCCCTTCACCCAAACCTTAGACTGGTCAAACCCTCCCTTTGCCACGTGGTTTACAGACGGTGAACTCAACGCCTGCTACAACGCTGTAGACCGCCACGTAGAAAACGGCCTGGGCGATCGCACCGCTCTTCTTTTTGAGGGCGAACCCGGTGACACCAAGAGCTTCACCTACGCCCAGCTCAAAGACGAAGTATCACGCGTTGCCAATGGCCTTGAATCCCTGGGTATCACCAAGGGCGACCGTGTTGCCATCTACCTGCCCATGATTTCTGAAGCTGTTATTGCCATGCTAGCTTGTGCCCGCATCGGCGCTGTACACTCGGTGGTCTTTGGCGGCTTCTCTGCTGACGCTCTTCTCTCCCGCATTGAGGACGGCGAGGCAAAGCTGGTTATCACCGCAGACGGCTCCTTCCGCCGCGGCAAGCCCTCCATGCTCAAGCCGGCAGTTGATGCTGCCCTTGAAAAGGGCGGTTCTACCGTTGAGAAGGTACTGATAGTCAAGCGCAACGGTGAAGACATCAACTGGATTGAAGGCCGCGATATCTGGTGGCACGAGCTAACCGAAGCTCAGTCCACCGACCACACCCCCGCCGTCCAGAACGCTGAGGACCCCCTCTTCATCCTCTACACCTCCGGCACCACCGGCAAGCCCAAGGGCATTTTGCACACCACCGGCGGTTACCTGACCCAGGGTGCTTTCACCCACAAGAACATCTTTGACCTCAAGCCTGAAACCGATGTCTACTGGTGCACCGCAGACGTTGGTTGGGTCACCGGTCACTCCTACGTTGCCTACGCGCCCCTGGTCAACGGCGCAACCCAGGTCATCTACGAGGGCACCCCCGATGCACCCCACCGCGGCCGCTTCTGGGAAATCGTTGAAAAATACGGGGTGACCATCATGTACACCTCCCCCACCGCAATTCGCACCATGATGAAGTGGGGCGAGGACATCCCCGCCAAGTACGACCTCTCGTCCCTGCGCCTACTGGGCACCGTGGGTGAAGCAATTAACCCCGAGGCTTGGCGCTGGTTCCACCGCGTCATCGGTGGTGGTAAGTGCCCCATTGTGGATACCTGGTGGCAGACCGAAACCGGTGCCATTATGGTCTCCCAGCTGCCCGGCATCACCCACGCTAAGCCCGGTAGTGCCCAGCAGCCCATCCCCGGCATCAGCATCGACGTGGTAGACGACCTAGGCGAGTCCCTACCCAACGAGCAATCCGGCTTCCTCACCATCCGTGAGCCCTGGCCCTCTATGCTACGCACCATCTGGGGCGATGACGACCGCTTCGTTGACACCTACTGGTCCCGCTTTGAGAACATGTACTTCGCCGGGGACGGCGCCAAGAAGGACGCCGACGGCGACCTCTGGGTGCTGGGTCGCGTGGATGACGTCATGAACGTCTCTGGCCACCGCCTCTCTACCCCCGAAATTGAGTCTGCCCTGGTCTCACACCCCGCCGTAGCAGAAGCAGCGGTTGTAGGCGCAGCCGATGAAACCACAGGTCAAGCGGTCATGGCCTTTGTGATTCTCTCTGATGAGGCTAAGGCAGCGGGGCACGATGAAGCAGAGCTGGCAGAGCAGATTCGCGCCCACGTCGGCGTTGAAATCTCACCCATTGCCAAGCCCAAGCGGGTGCTCATTGTCGATGACCTGCCCAAGACCCGCTCTGGCAAGATCATGCGCCGCCTGCTGAAAGACGTTGCTGAAGACCGCCCGGTCGGTGACACCACCACACTGGCAGACCCCAACGTCATGCAGGCAATTGAGGCTAACTTCAAGAAGAGCTAGCCTTCCGAACTTAAAAGTTTGGTGAAAGTTTACCCACCCTGGGCTCTCTGAGAAATCACCGCAGAGGGCAGGGTGGGTAAACTTTTGCCTATGAGCTCTACCAAACCTATTGCCGTTATCAACGGCCCCAACCTCAATCTGTTGGGTACCCGTAAACCTGAAATCTACGGGCACACCACCCTGGCAGATGTTGAAACAACCCTGCGCGCCCAGGCTGCCGAGCTGGGCTTTGAGATTACTTTCATGCAGTCCAACCACGAGGGCGACCTGGTTGATGCTATTCAGGACGCCCGCACCCGCGCGTCCGCCATTATCATCAACCCTGCTGCCTACACCCACACCTCAGTAGCACTGCACGATGTACTAGAAGCAGCGGAGCTGCCGGTCGTTGAGGTGCATCTATCGAATGTGCACCAACGCGAGCCCTTCCGCCACCACTCCTACGTTTCACCCCAGGCGACCGTCGTGATTGCCGGCGCCGGGGCGCAGGGCTATGAGCTAGCGCTGAGCTTTCTGGCAAGTCACCTCAAGGGGTAAACGCTCGTACAGATATACCCAGTGCGAGCGTAGTACTAACTGATTTTTAAGGGGTTCCAGGGGCAAGGATGAGCACACAGGCTAAACCCGCACTTTCACTCACCGATGCTGTCTTTATCGGTGCTGGCTCCATGATCGGTGCCGGTCTCTTCGCCGCCTTTGCCCCGGCGGCGGCTGCTGCCGGTAGCTACCTCTTTCTTTCTCTGGCACTAGCTGCCTTTCTAGCTTTTACCAACGCCGCCTCTAGCGCCCAGCTGGCAGCCCAATACCCGGCGTCCGGGGGCACCTACCTCTACGGCAAGAAGCAGCTGGGGCATTTCCCCGGTTTTATGGCGGGCTGGTGTTTTGTGGTGGGTAAAACTGCCAGCTGCGCCGCTATGGCACTGACCTTTGCCACCTATGCGGCACCGGCTTGGCAGAAGCCTGTGGCGGTGGCGGCGGTGCTTGCGCTGACCGCAGTTAATTACCGGGGTATCACCCGCACCGCCACCCTGACCAAGGTTCTGGTGACCCTGGTTCTGCTGGGTGTGCTGGTCTTTCTGGTCGCTGCCGGTGCAGGGGTTGAGCCGGCTGTTAGCGCCCAGAAGGTGAGTGTTGAGCCGGGTTTCTACGGCGTGTTGCAGGGGGCGGGGCTGCTTTTCTTTGCCTTTGCCGGTTACGCCCGTATTGCCACGATGGGTGGGGAAATTAAAGACCCGGTGCGCAATATTCCCCGCGCTATTATTCTTACCCTGTCGCTGGTGCTACTGCTCTATGCCCTGGTTGCAGGGGTGCTTGTGGGGCGGCTGGGCATACCTCAGCTTGCTGGTGCCCCTGCGCCTTTGGCTGCCGCTGTAGGTTCTTCGCCTCTGCTGGTTGGGGTGGTAAGTTTTTCTGCGGCTCTTGCCGCCCTGGGTGCCCTGCTAGCGCTGATTACCGGTATTGGTCGTACCGGGCAGACTATGGCAGCTGCCGGTGACCTCCCCGCTTTCTTTGCTCCTTTGCACCCGGTTTACGGTTCACCGGCACGGTTTGAGGTGACTCTCGCACTGGCAGTTTGCTGCCTTATTCTTCTTTGTGACCTGCGCGCAGCGATTGGTTTCTCGTCCTTTGGGGTGCTGCTTTACTACTTCATTGCCAATATCTCTGCTTACACCCAGGTAAAGAGCCAGCGCCGCTACCCCCGCTGGTTGCAGGTAGCAGGGGCCGCCGGTTGTTTTATAACGGTGTGGACGTTGCCGCCCAGCTCACTTGCAACCGGTCTACTGCTACTGGCGGCAGGGGCGATCTTCTACCTGGTCTATGCCCGCAAAAAGGGCAACCGGTCTTAGCCCGCGGTGCACGCACCGGTCGCCACAGCCTGCGAAGAGGAGTTAACCTGCGCCAGAGCCTGCTCAATTTTAGAGGCGGGAACCGCATAACCGCTCTGACCCTGGGTTGACTTAGCAAAAATCATTGCCATGACCTTGCCATCTTCTGTGAGAACAGGGCCACCCGAATTACCCTGCTGCACATCTGCTGCCAGCTGGTAAACCAGGCGGGAAGGGGTGGTGACCCCGGTGTGTGAGTCAATAGTCTGGGTAAGACCTAAACCCTGCACGGTGGCAGGTTTACTGCTAAAGGGGCCGCCACCAGGGTAGCCCATAAAGGCAACGTTTGTGCCGGGTTCAACCTCATCAGTGGTAAGGCTTAACGGGGCAAGGTCAAGACCGGGTGCGTGGACCACAGCTATATCAAGTTCGGGGTCAAAGTAGACCACGGTGCCGATGACTGCCTGGCCATCACGCGCCATCACGGTAGGCGTATCGACCCCCGCCAGCACGTGAGCGTTAGTGAGCACCAGTCCGCCGTCCACCACAAAACCGGAGCCCTCTGACGTGTACTGGCAGGCGGTTGCCGATCCCACCAGCTGCACAACAGACTGGCTTGCCTGCTCTAAAGTTGCGTTAGAGAGGGACTCGCTGGGGGCAGGTTGCTCGGGAAAGAGCAGGTTAGTAACCTCGGGCAAACCGGCAGCATTCACAATCTGCCCACGAGCCTCGGTCACCTTCTCTTGAGCCTCGGGCGGGGTCACCGACATCAGCCAAGAAATCACCTTAGAATCAGCGGTAGCACTGGTCACTGCCGGGATGCCGAAGGGACGCACCACCAGAACAATCGTCACAATCACCAAGGCGCTCAGCACCGTGTTGAGCACGCCACCGGCTAGACGCTCAAGGGAACGCAAGGGGGTGGTATCGCTGACCTTACGCAGGGCTCTGCCCAGCGCCATACCTAAGCTCTGCCCCAGTACCAGGCACAACAGCACCGTGCCCAAACCAGCGAGTA
Organism: Rothia sp. (in: high G+C Gram-positive bacteria); assembly: GCA_030530765.1. GTDB lineage: Bacteria > Actinomycetota > Actinomycetes > Actinomycetales > Micrococcaceae > Rothia. The sequence goes on along the minus strand of JAUMUH010000003.1, from coordinate 32,948 downwards.
AATACCACTGTGAACCCACCTGGCTCAGCACCCAGGGGGTTGCGTACACGGCAGCGGCAGCACCTAGAACAAAACCTACAAGGGTACCCAGGGTGACAAAGAGCCCCTGCCTCAAACCCATCACGCAGTAGAAGGCAATCACAGCGATTACCACAAGGTCAAGCACCGTTCCTGTGCCCATGTACGCGCTCCAATCCTGTGCACCGCCCCCTCACATCTGCTCAGTAAGGGGTGGGGTGCGCCGTCCAACCGTTGTAGAACCACCACAGCCTACCCCCTTAACCTGAGAGAAAAGCTGGGTGCCAACCCAAAAATTATCTAAGAGCTTGTTTAAGACAGGGTAAAGAGATGCCGAAAGCGGTCTACATCATGTAGGCTCGTTAACAGTTGAATATGTCACAGGTAAAAAATAGTGTGCCCAGCCCCTAAGAGGGCTAGGATTAATGCTTTGCTCGGTAGCGGTTACCACACGCCGCCGCAGCTTTTACCGAATCACCTTTAGAACCACCCTAGGAGTTTTAACACCATGGATATTGAAGTACTACGCCGCGCACCGCTCTTTGCTTCACTGGACGATGAAGCCTTTGCAGCACTCACCGAGGATATCACCGAGGTAGATCTCTCCCGCGGCGCCACCCTCTTCTATGAAGGTGACCAGGGCGATCAGCTCTACTTCGTTATCTCAGGCAAGATGAAGCTTGGCCGCACCGCCTCAGACGGCCGTGAAAACCTGGTAGCTATCATGGGCCCGGGCGAAATCTTTGGCGAAATGGCTCTCTTTGACCCCTCACCCCGCTCAACCAGCGCAACCGCCGTTTCAGAAACTCGCCTGGCTGGTGTAAAGCACGACTCCCTGCGCAAGGCCATGGAGAAGTCCCCCAATATCTCTGCTCAGGTACTGCAGGCTCTGGCTCGCCGCCTGCGCCGCACTAACGAGAACCTTGCTGATCTGGTCTTCTCCGATGTTCCCGGTCGCGTGGCTAAGGCTCTGCTCGATTTGGCTGACCGTTTTGGTCGCCCCGCAACCGATGGCGTACTGGTTGCCCACGAACTGACCCAGGAAGAGCTGGCTCAGCTGGTCGGCGCATCCCGCGAAACCGTTAACAAGGCCCTGGCTGAGTTCGTTTCCCGCGGCTGGATCCGCCTTGAAGCTCGCGCGGTCGTCATTCTTGATTTGCCCCGCCTGCGCCAGCGCTCCCGCTAAGGCTAACCTCTAGCGTGCTCTAACGGGCGGGCACCCCACCGTGGGGTGCCCGCCCTTTTCTGCATTTTCTTGCTGCCCGCTACTGCATCTCGCGCGTAGCCCCATAAAGTTTGGTAGCGCATTTTTCCCAGGTTCCCGGTGTGCTGGGTGAGGTGAAGGTCAGCATGTATTCGCCATCTACCTCAACAATTTCAGCTTTCTTGACTTCAACCTTGCGTTTTTGCGCCAGGAAGGAAACAGCGGTTGACGGCTTCGCCATTCCCTCCAGAATGCACAGGACGCCGGGTGTCAACAGCTCTTCTAGGGTGAGCCCGCGGGTTTCAGCTACCCCAATGCGGTCACCCAGCCAGCTCTGCCCTGCCGTTGCCAGCAGTTCACGCACGTTGACCCATTCGCCCCAGACTCCCCTACCCTTGAGCAGGGTAAATTTCTGCCCTACGGGCACCGCGCAGGCAAAGTAGCGGATGTCATAGCGCTGGTGCCGGAAGTCCGGCGACTGCCAGCGAGCTAGTGGGCGCAGCAGGTCAGTGCGCAGTTTGAGGCCGCGTTTGACCAGGTATTCGCTCATGGTTTTTGCACCGTCAGCAATGAGCTGGCGGGCTTCCATCTGGTCCAGACCGTCTGTTAGTTCTACCGTGCTCATATCGTTGGCACCGGCGAGCAGAACCCCGGTTTCTTCAAAGGCTTCACGAATGGCAGCTACAACAGCGGCGTGAGTGATACCGGGGTCGGTGTCCTGCAATACTCCCTGCCACTGGGTAGGGGCGGGGCCCACCCAGGGCACCGGGTCAGCGTCAGTTGCCACGACGGGGCCGCCAGGGAAAGCAACAACGCCCAGAGGTGAGGCAGCGGGTCGGTAGGTGAGCAGGGTTTCTAGCCCCTGGGCGCCGTCGCGCACAAAGACCACCGAGGCTGCCTGGCGCAAGCTACAGCCGCTGACACTACCGCTTTCAAGAAAGGAACGGGCAGCAGATTGCAGGGCAGCGGGTACTTTAAAGTAGCGTGAGCCGCCTGCCCCTGGTAGGCCAGAAACAGGGCGGGTGCCAGCACGCGGTACCACCTTAAGGGCACCTGTATACATGCCCTGATTAGGCATATTCAACAATAATTTCGATTTCAACCGGCGAATCAAGCGGCAGCACTGGCACACCTACAGCAGAGCGAGCGTGCTGACCTGCTTCACCGAAAATGTCACCCAGCAGCAAGGACGCGCCGTTGATAACCCCGGGTTGAGCTGTGAAGTTAGGCTCTGAGGCAACGAAACCTACTACCTTAACTACGCGGGTTACCCGGTCAAGATCCCCAATCACAGACTTCACAGCCGCCAGGGCATTGAGCAGGCTCAGCGAAGCAAGTTTCTGGGCTTCTTCCGGGCTGACAAAGCCAGCTTCACCACTGGCTGAAACCTTACCCGTAGCCGGCAAATCACCCTTAACAAAGGGCAACTGCCCGGAGGTATGCACATAGTTACCGCTGGTAACAGCTGGTACATAAGCAGCAACAGGGGCTGCCAACTCGGGTAGCTCGTACCCAAGCTCTTTAATACGATCTTCAATCTTTGACATCAGATCAGCCTTTCAGTCTCTACCCCCACGCACTCACCGAGGGGCAGGTGGTGAACCGCGCCGTCCGCACGTACGGTGCGCGGGGCAGTTCATACCTTGTCGTGTACCGTTACAGGGCAGAAAACCGGGTTCACAGCCTCGGTTCGAGGTTGTGAACCCGGCTGGCGCGGCATCTAACTAGCCTTCTTGCGCTTGAAGTAAGCGATCGGGTTACCCTGAGTGGGTGCCACCATGTTGCCGGCGGGGGTTGCACCGCTTGGTGCAGTGGCACCGGGTAGAACGGTGACCAGTTCCCAGCCATCTTCACCCCAGTTATCGAGGATCTGTTTGGTTGCGTGAATCATCAGGGGCACAGTTGCGTATTCCCATTTTTCCATGACTCCAGCCTAGACCACCTGCGCTCAAAAAACGAACGGCGCAGCGGGCAAGCCGCTGAGTTCTTATGTGAGCCCTGCCCAAGGTTGTCTGAGCGCCGGCTGAAGGTGGGGCGGGAACCAGCCCAGTTCTAGGTGGGCAAAAAAGGGTTATGTGGTCTTTCTAACCCGCTTTTGCCCTGCTTTACCCGCTTGCTGACGGCATGTCGGTGCACTTTTTGCTGCTAGCCGATAAACTGTTGAAATGGCTTCTTCAAAGAATGTTCGCAAGGGACGCCGCAATCCCGGCGATTTTCTGCAGTTTATTGCACTTAGTATCATCGCGGGTTTCGTTGCTGCTCTCATTTTGGTGCCGCCAACCACTGCGTTGAGTGCTACCGCCAGTGCCTCTCTCAACTGGTTTAAGGGTCTGCCCGATACCCTCAGTAATGGCCCCTTATCTGAGCCTTCGGTGATTTATGCGCGGGACGGTAAGACCGAGCTTGCCTCTTACTATGCACAGAACCGAACTGCGGTATCTCTAGATGATATGAGCCCCTATATGAAAGATGCGATTCTTTCGTCTGAGGATCGTAACTTCTATGAGCACGGTGCGGTTTCACCCATGGGTATTGCGCGTGCGTTTGTGAACAATATCGTGAACCCCAACGCCCGCCAGGGCGCCTCCACACTCACCCAACAGTATGTCAATAATCTTCTGGTGGACGCTGCTGAGCAGGCGGGCACAGACTCCGGTACCATTGGCGCTGATAAAGACTACTTTGACAAGATCAAAGAGATGAAGCTTGCCATTTCTATGGAGCAGAACCTCTCTAAAGACGAAATCTTAGAGGGTTATTTGAACATCATTAACCTGGGCGGTTCTAATTACGGGGTTGAGGCTGCTGCCCACTACTATTGGGGTATTTCAGCTAAGGATTTGAGCATCTCACAGTCAGCTATTTTGGCTGGCATGGTAGTCTCCCCCAACGTCTACCGCCCCGATGTTAACCCTGAACTATCGAAGGAGCGCCGTGACATCGTTCTGGGCACCATGTTCCGCGATGGCAAAATCACCGAGGAACAATACTCTGAGGCTCTGAACGAAGAGGTTACCGTCGATATTCACACCACACCTATGGGCTGTTCTGTTGGCGGGGATTCTGCGCATTTCTGCTACTACGCTGTCACCGACTTCTTGAACGATGAAACCTTTGGCGCCACTGAAGAAGACCGCGCCAATGCCCTCTACCGTGGTGGCTACAAGATTATTACCACCCTGGACGCCGGGGCGCAGGCAGAAGCCAAAAAGCAGGTTGAAGCCACCCAGCCTTCAGACAATAACCCCGATGACGTCAATGCTGCACTGGTATCTGTTGAGCCTTCTAACGGTGCCATCGTGGCTATGGCTCAGAACTCGGGTTACGGCAACCCTGAAGAGACCAACTTTGCTGATTACTTCTATAACTTCAGTGCCGGGGTCAGCCACGGTGGTACCGGTGGCTTCCAGCCCGGTTCTACCTATAAACCCATTTTGCTTGCCCAGTGGATTAAGGACGGCAAGGGGGTCAATGCCACTATTGACGGCACGGCCTTGCAGTACCCCCAGTCCTTCCATTGGCCTGCTTCCTGTGTAGAGGGCGGCTTTACCCAGGTGCAAGATGCCCAGGGCTATAAGTTCCAGAACGCTGAGGGCGGTCTGACCGGTTGGGGTACCGTTGCCTACGGCATGAAGAACTCCATTAACTCCTACACCATGAAGATGGCTTCTGTTACCGATGCCTGTGCGGTCAATGATATGCGAGCGGCTTTGCACATCACCGATGGTGCAGGCAATGACCCCTACCCGCTTGACAGCCCGGCTGCTTACATTGGTGGCTGGAAGATTGGTACCACCCCGCTGATTATGGCTTCTGCCTATGCGACCTTTGCCAATGGTGGTACCTACTGTGAGCCCAGGTCGCTGAACAAGGTTGAGAAGGCTAAGACCGGTGAGGCCGTCAAAACCTATGAGTCCAGCTGTGAACGCGCCATTGATGAGAACGTGGCAAATGGTGTGAGTTATGTGCTCAAGCAGGTTCTGGTCGATGGTTCTGGCTACCAGCGTGGCATTGATTTACCCGATGCTTCAGCCGCTAAGACCGGTACCACCGATAATTCAACCCAGACCTGGACCATCGGTTACACCCGCGGCCTATCCACCGCTTCTTGGGTTGGTTCTTTGAACTCCAGCAACCGCTCCCTCAACAACCTGTCCATTAACGGCAAGACCCTGGATTATGTGGACGGCGCCACCTACGCCGGTGCCCAGTGGCAGCGGTTTATGAAAGCTGAGGCTAAGAACTACAACACCGATAAGTTCAATGAACCTTCAAGTACCACTCTAGGCTACGGCCAGTAAGGTTGACCGGTGAACCCTTTACCTTCAAACACTGTGGCGGCTTCGGTTCGCTCCGCTGCTAAGGTTGCATCAGCAACCCTAGCAGCCGGGGCGGTTGCGGGGGCCGCCACGGTCGCTTACGCCCACTATGTTGAACTCAATAACTTTCAGGTGAGGCATGAAACCCTCCCCCTTCTGCCTGCTGGTTCCCCTGATTTCAGGGTGCTGCATATCTCTGATATGCACATGATTCCAGGTCAACAGCAGAAAACTAAGTTCATGCACTCGCTGGCTGCGTTGCACCCCGATTTAGTCATCAATACCGGCGATAACCTTTCGCACATGAGCGGGCTCCCTGCCCTGCTTGAGGCACTTGACCCACTGCTAGATTTCCCCGGTGTTTATGTGCCCGGTTCTAACTGCTACTTCGCCCCGGTGCCCAAAAACCCTGCCCGCTACCTGTGGAAGAAAAATACAGGGGATGAGGCGGGCACCGAGCCACGCGGCGTCCTGCCTACCCAGGATATGCACGATGCCTTTGACGCTCGCGGCTGGGTTGGTCTCATCAACCGCTTTGATACCCTACACGTGAAGGGGCTGCGGCTAGAATTCTCTGGTGTTGATGACCCGCACTTGCAGTACGATAAGCACCCGGGCTTCTCCCCCACCGCTTTTGATGCTGAGCCTGCCCCCAGCGTCCGGCTGGGGATTTGCCACGCCCCCTACATGCGCACCTTAGAGCGCTTTGTGCACGATGGTGCTCAGGCAATTTTTGCCGGGCACACCCACGGCGGGCAGGTTTGCCTCCCCGGTGGCAAGGCACTGGTGTCTAACTGTGATTTACCCCCGGAACGGGCTAAAGGGGTTTCTTTGCAGGGGCAGGTGCCGGTGCAGGTTTCAGCGGGTTTGGGTACCAGCCGGTTTGCCCAGGTGCGTCTTTTCTGCCCGCCTGAGGCTGTGCTGGTCACTCTGACAGCAGCCCGGTAGCACCCGGCAGGTTTTGCGCCGCTGTGCTCACCGCGTTATCATTGAACAGTTGCCCTTGTCTTTGAGCAAGAACATTTCGGGATGTGGCGCAGTTTGGTAGCGCGCGTCGTTCGGGACGACGAGGTCGCAGGTTCAAATCCTGTCATCCCGACCCATAATAAAAGCCCCTGAACTTTTCGGTTCAGGGGTTTCTTATTTCTCTCCTTATAAAAGTCCCGTTAAAGTCTCAACACACCGTACTAGTACGCGTCAACGAAACTTTAACGGGACTTTTCTTACTTCTTTTTCATGAGGGCTGAGGGCCACCAGATTTTAGATCCGATGTCCTCCACCAGTGCCGGGATCAGCAGGGCCCGCACCACCGTGGCGTCCAGCAGCACACCAAAGGCGACGATGAAGGCTAGCTGCGCCAAGAAGATGAGCGGAATGACGCCCAGGGCGGCAAAGGTTGCTGCCAGCACCACACCGGCTGAGGTAATCACACCACCGGTGGCTACCAGCCCGGTGCGCATGCCCACCTTAGTGCCGTCCTTGACCGCTTCTTCTCGCACACGGGTCATGAGGAAGATGGTGTAGTCAATACCCAGCGCCACCAAGAAGACAAAGCCGTAAAGGGGCACGGTGGGGTCAACACCCGGGAAGTTGAAGAGATGGTTGAAGACCAGGGCTGAAACTCCCAAGGCGGTGAGGTAAGAGAGCACGGTGGCTGCCACCAGCAACAGGGGTGCGGCGATAGAGCGTAGCAGCGCCATAAGAATCAGCGCGATAACCGCCAGCACCACCGGAATGATGAGGGCGCGGTCCCGCTGGGCACTGTTGATGGTGTCAATGTCGGACGCCGTGGTTCCGCCCACCAGCGCCCCCTCAGCTACCGCTGAAAGCTCCTGGCGCATAGCCAGCACGGTCTCTTCTGCTTGTGGCGAGTCAGCGGCATCTGCCAGGGTCACCTGTAGCATAATGTCCCCGTCTACCTGTGTGGGGCTGATACCGGCAAAGACCGGTGGTAGGTTGGCAGCTGAAGAGCCTACCGGCACGGTGTTTGAGGGTGAGTCCTGGGCAACGGCTGCCACCGATGCCACCCCGTCTAGCTTCTCAAGAGCTGCTACGGCAGCGTCCTGCCGCTCAGCTGGCACAATAACGTTTGCCGGTGATCCAGAGCCGCCGGGGAAGTGCGCAGCTAGCACCGCCTGCCCGTCCCGCGCCTGGGATTGGCCCAGTACCAGGTCAGACTGGCGCACGCCGTCCGCTTGTAGGGTGGGGGCAAAAGCAGCAAAGATTGCTAGAGCCAGGGCGGTCACTACCCACACCTTGCGCGGTTTAGCTGCCACAAAGTCAGCAATTTTTGCCCAGAGACCTGCACTGGCTTCGCGTACCTCGGCGTTGAGCTTGGGGCGAGCAGGCCAGAAAGCGGCTCTGCCGCACAGGGCAAGGACGGCGGGCAAGAAGGTGAGGGTGACCAGCATAGAGAGCACGATGCCGGTTGCAGCCACTGGCCCAAGTGCCTTATTGCTGGCCAGTTCTGAGAGCAGGAGGCAGAGCAGACCAGCAATAACGGTACCGCCGGAGGCAAGAATCGGCTCAACAGAGCCGCGCCAAGCAACCTTGGTTGCAGTGAAACGGGATTGGTATTCGGTCAATGCTTCACGGTAGCGCGCCACATACAGCAGGGAATAGTCGGTGGCAGCGCCCACCACCAGAATGAGCAAGATGCCCTGCACCTGGCCGTTGATCATGACCCAACCGGCGTTTGTCATGTGCCAAATGACAAAGATTGCCCCCGAGAGCGCCACCATAGAGCTGGTCAGTACCAGAATGGGTAGCAAGGGTGAGCGGTAGACAACCAGGAGGATGATAAAGACAACCACCAGTGCTACCAGCAGCAGCAGACCGTCGATACCTGCAAAGGCGGCAATAAGGTCAGCTGAGAAACCGGCTGGGCCGGTCACATAGCCGTTCAGGTCACCTGGCGCTTCTGTAATCTCAGCCCGAATGGCTTTGACGGTGGCTGAGGTTTCACCCGAGGCATCAAGAGGCAGAATTAGTTCGGCAGCTTGGCCGTCCTCTGAGTAAATGATGGGCGACGCCTCACCGCTAAAGATACCCTTATCAGCTAGGCTATTGGCCAGTCCATCCAGGTAGGTGCGGTCTTGCTCGGTCAGCTGCCCCTCGCCCTTAAAGACCAGGATGGCGGGTATAGCGTCAGCACCCAAGAAGTCACCCTGCCGTTGAACTACCTGAGTTGATTCAGCGCTAGCGGGCAAGAAATCGGTCTGTGAGTTAGTGGAGACGTCAGAGATTTTACCGAAATAGGGGCCACCGACACCGGCGACCCCCAGCCAGATAAAGGTGATAAGAGCTGCTAGGAGCACCCGCAGCCAGGTTCTTGGTGGGTTCCCGGTGCTGGTTTTCTCTCCCGCTTCGCTGCGGGCTGTTGCATGTGCCATGGTGTGCTTTCTCTAAAAAAACTTGTCTACCACAACCATACACAGTTTACTGACGATATGACAGAGAGCCGTTTATCCCCTGCCTGAAATCCAGGCTAGTGGTGTCTCTAGCGGGCCGCGACGGGCAAAGGTAGCCCCAAGGAGCCGGTCCCAGAGCCAAGCAAAGACCAGGGAACCAACCATTAACCCGCCCATCATTACCCAGGAGTCGTCACTGGTGGGCAGCCCAAATCGGGGAGCATAGGCAACGTATGCAGCTAGCACCGCAACCTGCAGGACGTAGAGCGAAAGGGTCATCTTGCCTGCGGCTACAAAAGGAGCTAAAAGACGCATCTTGGCGGCTAACAGCCGGGCGGCCAGGCAGCTCCACCCCAAAGCAGCAAGGCTTATCAAAAGGCTGAAACCAATTTCAAGGCGGCTGGCGGTATAGGGCATAAACTCATAGGGCAAACCGCGCGTATACCAAAAGACCACACCGGCTAAACCCGTGGTAGCGACCGCCAGCGCGGCGTCCCCCGCTGCACCCCAGCGCTGCACACCGGCAGCCACCACAGCCCCGGCGCAGGCATAGCAGAGCAGGGTAAATGCCTGGTAGTTAGTACCGGTAAAAACCCACTGATACAGATAGTGCAGGTAGCCACCCTGCGCAGATGCAGCGTAGTAGGCATCAGAAAAATAGTTTTTCAGTACCGCAGCAAACCACCAGCTCGCCGCTGCCAGTGCTCCTAAAGCCCAGCTGGGCAAGTAGACCAGCGGCGCCATGAGCAAGCTCAGAACGCCCAGGTAGGGCAGAACAATATCGACTTGGGCACCCCACCCCTCTATGTAAAGCCCCACGGCAACCAGAGCTATCGCCCTCACCACAGAAGAAGCAAAAAGCACGGGGAAGCTCATGCGCTCAGCCGAATAGAAAGCGGCAGTACCAATGAGCAGGGCAAACAGCGGGGCTGTGAGAAACTCGCTGAGGTTAAGCACCCCGGCGGGGCCAGCGCTGGGCGCTGTGTGTGCCACAAACATGCTCACTAAAGCTAGGCAACGCGCTAGATCAACGCCAATGAGGCGGCCGGTGCTGGTCATGCTTCCCCTCAGGTCTCTTTTACCGTCTACTCCCCCTTAGTCTAGGGCAGGACACCACCGGCAGGGGGCAAGCTACCCGGTAGTAAAGCTCATAGGGGCAAAGACATGCCCCTTAAGGCGAGGAAGGACTTATTAATGGTCTTTTGCTGAAAAACCATTAATAAGTCCTTCCTCGCGCACCGGGCTACTTGAGGATGATGACATCCAGGGTGCGGGGGCCGTGCACGCCCTCCACACGAATCAGCTCAATGTCACTGGTTGCTGAGGGGCCAGAAATCCAGGTGACCGGCTTTGAGAAGTCAAGGCGGGCAACGGTTTCAGGAATAATCTCTACGATGGTATCCACCGGAACAACACAGATGTGGTGATCTGGCACCAGGCTGATAGCTCGGCGCCCCTCCTCTGCCCCACTGTTGAGGGCAATAGTGCCGGTTTCTGCGCAGGAAACGGTAGAAGAGGTCACCACAGCGTCAATGGCATCTAGTTCGCGCACCCCCAGTGCCCCGGGCTTGTTGACGTTACCGGAATCGGTCACAGCCGCGCGAGTCGCAGTATCTTCAGGCAGCCAGGTGGCGTTCAGGCCAGCGGGCACCACATAGCGCGATGCCTTCTGAAGCAGCTGGTCAATGCGCCCAGCAATGGTCTCTTCGGTTTCCTGGTAGACGTTCGCCTTGTAGTCAACCAGGCGATCCACCAGCATCTCAATAATCTCTTCGGTGCCCTTGTTGCTCTCGCGGCGGTAGTTACGCACCGGCTCAGCAGGCTGCGGGTGGTCCCACAGGGAGGCACGGATGCGACCTAGAATCTCGGTTTTTGCATCAGACATTAGTTAGCCTCCTTGGTGATGGGGTTAGCGGCTTCTGCCTTGGCGTGCGCCTCAGCAAGCTTACTCTTGTTCGCTTCAATCAGGGCAGCAATATCTACGCGTTCGCCACCGACCCGCTTGGGGGCGTCCCCGCGTTCCTTCTTCCACTGGTTGCGGAAGGAGCTGGCAGGGGGTGCGGGGATGTCGCGGTAGTCCGTCCAGCCACCGACCAGACCGGGTAGCTTGGTGATTTTGCCCTTCTTACCGGTAATTAGTTTGGAGGCGGGTAGACCCTTGGTTGCCAACGAAATGAGCTTGCCGGAGCTAAAGAGCTTCTTAGCGCCGAACATCATGGCATCCATCTGCACGTGGCGGTCCTTCTTGCCGCCGGCAAACTCACCCTGCGCCTTTTCATGGTCAACTGCCTTACCGCGCAGGTGAACCAGAACCTCGGGGATATTAATCTTGACCGGGCAGGCATCGTAGCAAGCACCGCAGAGGGAAGAGGCATAGGGCAAGGTGGCGTTATATTCGTTCTCAATGCCGCCCAGCTGGGGTGAGAGAATAGCGCCGATGGGACCGGGGTAGGTTGAGCCGTAGGCGTGGCCACCTGCGCGTTCGTAGACGGGGCAGACGTTCATGCAGGCGGAGCAGCGGATGCAGTGCAGTGCCTGGCGGCCAACCTGGTCAGCCAGGGCAGCGGTGCGGCCGTTGTCCATGAGGATGACGTGCAGGTTCTGGGGGCCGTCGCCGGGGGTTACGCCGGTCCACATGGAGGTGTAGGGGTTCATGCGCTCACCGGTGGACGAGCGGGGCAGCAACTGGGTGAAGACCTCAAGATCCTGGATGGTGGGCAGCAGTTTTTCGATGCCCATGAAGGTGATGAGGGTGTCGGGCAGGGTGAGGCACATACGGCCGTTGCCTTCTGACTCAACGATGGTCATGGTGCCGGTTTCAGCGATGCCGAAGTTAACACCTGAGATAGCTACCTTGTTGGTCAAAAACTTTTCACGCAGGCGGAAGCGGGATGCTTCTGCCAGCTCAGCCGGGTCGTCCGAGAGGTTGGGGTTGACTCCCTCAATCTTCTTGCGGAAGATATCGCGAATCTCGGTGCGGTTACGGTGAATTGCAGGCACCAGGATATGGGAAGGGCGGTCGTTATCGCCCAGCTGCACAATCTCTTCTGCCAGGTCGGTTTCAATAGCAGAGATGCCGTGCTCTTCCAGGAACTCGTTGAGACCGGTCTCAGCGGTTGCCATGGACTTAATCTTGTTGACCTCGGTGACGCCTTCAGCCTGAATTAGCTTGAGGGCAATCTGGTTAGCCTCGTGGGCATCGCGTGCCCAGTGAACATGGCCGCCCTTGGCGGTGAAGTTCTTTTCGAACTCTTCTAGGTAAGTGTCAAGGTTGGCCATGACCTTCTGTTTGATCATGGAGCCAGCGGTGCGCAGCTCCTGCCAGTCGGGCAGTTCGCCAATGACGGCGGCGCGCTTGTTGCGAATCTTGTGGGTGGCGAAGCCCAGGTTGGCGCGCAGCTGCTCGTTCTTGAGCTCTTTTTCAGCGTATTCGGGGAAGGGCTCGAACTCAAAAATGTTGCCGACGCCGTGGCGCACCTTGGGCATACCGAGTGCGGTTGCGGTCATGCTTACTTACCTCCTGCGGTAACGGCTACGGGGCTGGTAACTTTCAGCGGGTTTTCTTTGGTAGATGCCAGAATTTCGGCAAAGTGAACGGTCTGCACCGGTGAGTCCTTGCGGGAGAGGGCACCGCCGATGTTCATGAGGCAGGAGGAGTCACCGCCGGTTGCAACAGCTGCCCCGGTCTTCTCGATGTTAGCTACCTTGTCTTCAACCATGGCACCTGAGGTGTCAGCGTTCTTGAAAGAGAAGGTACCGCCAAAGCCGCAGCACTGGTCTAGACCTTCAACCCGAGTGTATTCCAGGCCGCCAACAGTACGAATGAGGTCTTCCTGGCGGGTACCCAGGCCGAGCAGGCGCATACCGTGGCAGGAGGAGTGGTAGGTGACCTTCTCGGGGAAGTAGGAGCCTAGTTGCTCGGCAGCGTCGGTGATACCGCAGACGTCAATGAGGAACTGGGAAAGCTCGAAGCTGCGGGCGGCAAGCTCTGCAGCTTTCTGAGCGCGGACGGCATCACCTGCTCGTTCTGCAATCATGGGCTGCTGGTGGCCCAGGGAGGCCACGCAGGAGCCTGAGGGAGCCACGATAACATCAAAGTCCCATTCGCTAAAGGCATCAACGTGGGTTTTAACCACGGGGTAAGCATCGTCAAAGTACCCTGAATTGACGTGCATCTGTGAACAGCAGGTCTGCCCCTGGGGGAAGACAACCTCGTGACCGAGGCGTTCCAGAATCTTGACGGTAGCCTCAGCTACCTTGGGGTACATTGCGTCTACGATGCACGTTGAAAATAGTGCTACGCGCATGTCTTTTTCTCTCTGTCTTCTGTGCGGTGCCACCTACCGCTACCCCAGCTACTACTTCTCGTGAAAGCACCCGGGGGTGTTGGGGCGGCAGTGTCTCTTGCAATCGTGTATTTATTACTTTTCATTTAACACGATAAAGGGTCGCTTTTACCTTTTTAATAAGCGCACATTTTCCTGCTCAAATCGGCTATCGGTCTGACCATACGAGGGTTTCTTTGGGTCGCCACATGCGCTTTGTTTTCACCAGCCCAAGGCCGCCCTCCCCCACGTAGCAAGAAATATTGGTAGCCATCCTGCACAAACTTGGCAGAGTGAGCGCCATCATGTAATCTAAGACTCAACGCTATGGTCTGACCACACCGGTTAGGCCGATTAATTTTTGCACCAATTGCCCTTAACGTTGAGGGCATATAGCGCACATATACACCACATCAAGGAGGTTTACGGTGGGGAACACTTTTACCGCTGTAACCGACGCAGTAGGCGGCAGCCTGGCTCTGAGCGCCCTGGTCTCGACCCTGCCCCTGCTCGCGTTCTTCATTATGCTGCTGGGCTTTAAAGCCCGCGCCCATGTATCCGGCCTCGTCTCCCTCGTCGTTGCCCTGCTCGTAGCTATCTTCGGCTTCGGTATGCCCTGGGATTTGGCGGGCATGTCTGCCTTCCGCGGCGGCATTTACGGTCTCTTCCCCATCGTCTGGGTTATCCTCATGGCCATCTGGTTCTACCAGATCACCGTGCTCTCAGGTCGTTTTGAAGATTTGCGCCGCACTTTCGATAAGATCGGTGGCGGCGACCTTCGCATCCAGGCAATCCTCATTGCCTTCTGCTTCGGCGGGCTGCTCGAGGCGCTGGCAGGTTTCGGTGCCCCCGTTGCGATTACCGCAACCATGATTCTGGCACTGGGTGTCAAGCCTCTCAAGGCTGCCACCACCGTCCTGATTGCCAACACCGCCCCCGTTGCCTTCGGTGCAGTTGCTATCCCCATCACCACCGCCGGTGAAGTAGGCGGCAAGGACGCTACCGCTATCGCAGCAATCGTCGGCCATCAGGCCCCCTTCCTCGCCTTCTTTGTGCCCTTCATCCTGCTCTGGATTCTCGACGGTATCAAGGGTCTCAAGGACGCCTGGATGCACGCAGCAGTTATCGGTGCAGCTTTCTCTATCAGCCAGTGGTGGGCAGCAACCTACTTCGCCTACCAGCTGACCGACGTCATTGCCTGCATCGGCTCCATTGCGGCAGCTGTGGTCTTCTTGCGTTTCGTCAAGCCCCGCGGTGTTGAAGGCGTACGTGAACGCTACGGCATCACTGAGGCACCTGCATCCGTCGAGTTACCTGGTCGCCGTATCTGGATGGCTCTCATGCCCTACCTGGTCGTTGTCATCATCTTCGGCGTAGCAAACCTCTTCACCCCGCTGGTTGACTGGCTCAAGACCACCAGCATCAAGTTCCAGATGCCCCTGCTCTCTGAGCGTCTGCTGACCGCCTCCGGCGACCCCGTCAACTCCGCCTACACCTGGGCATGGCTGGCAAACCCCGGCACCTACCTGCTGATTTCGGGCATCATCGTTGCCGTTCTCTACGCAATCTTCAACGAAAACGGCACTTACAAGCTGACACTGGCCGATGTCTTCAAAGAAATCGGCGTCACCGCCCACAAGATGCGTTGGACCGCCGCAACCATTTCCCTGGTTCTGGCACTGGCATTCGTCATGAACTACTCCGGTCAGACCGTAGCCATTGGCGAATACGTTGCCTCCCTGGGCGTTGCTTATGCCTTCCTGGCACCCGTCCTGGGCTGGGTTGGTACCGCAGTGACCGGTTCTGACACCTCAGCTAATGCCCTCTTCTCCAAGCTGCAGGTCACTGCTGCTGAAAACCTACAAACAAACGGTGTTCCTGGCGCCCACCCCGAACTCATGCTGGCTGCCAACACCACCGGTGGTGTTGTGGGCAAGATGATTTCACCGCAGTCCCTGGCTATCGCAGCGACCTCAGTCAACATGGAAGGCAAGGAGTCAGACATCTTCAAGTCCGTTCTACCCTGGTCATTCGTGCTGTTGCTGGCAGTCTGTGCGCTGGTCTTCCTGCAGGCAACCGTCCTGGGCGGTCTGCTGGTAGAGCCCTACCTGGGCGGCCACTAGAGGCACTAACACCCCTCATTTCTTCTAGTCCATGAGGTAGATAGGACGGTGCAGTACCAGGTAACCGGTACTGCACCGTTTTTATACTCCTCCCCCGCTAAGGCAGGCACCTGTGAAAGACAAAGAACGCACCTATACTGCCCTCCTAGAATCTGTTGAGTACCGCCTACGCCACGGCCAGCTACGCGTAGGTGACCGCCTACCCGGCGAAAGAACCCTTGCCGAGGAGTACGGTATTTCACGCGCATCAGTGCGTGAGGCGCTGCGTATTCTGAGTGCTGTTGGGCTCATCCGCTCAGGCGTTGGATCCGGCCCCAAAGCCGGCGCGGTTGTGATCTCCCAGCCCTCGGACGCCCTGGGGTGGGCTCTGCGTATGCACATTGCTACCCGCACCCTACCGGTGGCAGATATTGTGAGCACCCGTGTCCTTTTGGAGGGTAACGCTGCCGCCCGTGCTGCCGAGGTCGCCCACCTGCCCCAGCACCAGCAGACTCTCAAGCGGGCAGAAACCTACCTGGAGGAGATGAACCACACCGATATCTCTGATGACCGTTTCCATTTCTGTGACACCCGCTTCCACTATGAGCTTTCATCTCTGAGCGGCAACATTGTGATGGAAACCGTCATTGACTCCCTGCACCTTGCTACCGTGGGCTACGTGCAAGAGGCTGTGCCCTACCTAGAAAACTGGGCTGCCACTAAGGCTGAGCTGCAAAAGCAGCACAGGGAGATTCTTGAGGCGGTCACCCGAGGGGATGCAGAGGCAGCGCAGCAGGCGGTGACCGAACACATCCGCTGGTTCTACGCCCTTTCAGAGATAGGAGCAGCCCACTATGAGTACCACCAGAAAGTGCGAGACGCATAAAGAAAACCCACACTCATATGTTCTGAGTGTGGGTCTTTTTCTAGCTTCTTACGCCTGGAACTTCTGGCCGGTTAGACGCTCGTAGGCTTCAAGGTAGCGCTCACGGGTCTTCTCAACAATCTCAGCAGGCAGCTCGGGCACCGGCCCCACGCCGTCCCAGCCGGACTCTTCGCTCTTCAGCCAGTCCCGTACATACTGCTTATCAAAGGACGCCTGAGGGCGGCCCGGCTCATAATCATCAGCATCCCAGAAGCGGGAGGAATCGGGGGTGAGCACCTCATCACCCAGCGTAATCTCACCGCGGTAAGAATCAGTGCCAAACTCAATTTTAGTGTCCGCCAGAATAATGCCGCGCTCCCGGGCAATCTTCTCAGCAGTCTCATACACATAAAGGGTGAGCTCTTGCAGTCGGTCAGAAATCGACTCCCCCACCTCTTCATTCAGCTCTTCCATGGTGATAGGCTCATCGTGCTCACCCACCTCTGCCTTACCGGTAGGGGTAAACATTGCCCGCTCGAGACGGGAGCCATCCACCAGACCAGCAGGTAGTTCAAACTCATTAACCTTGCCGGTTTTCTGGTAAGAAGCGAGACCAGAGCCAGTCAGATAGCCGCGCACAATACATTCAACGGGGAACATGTTGAGGGACTTACAAATCATGGCGCGACCGGCCACCACCTCGGGCACATCGGTTGAGAGCACGTGGTTGGGCACCCCCTTGAGCTGCTCAAACCACCAGAGGGACATCTGGGTAAGAATCTTGCCCTTGTCAGGTATCTCGGTAGGCAGCACCTGGTCAAAGGCACTAATGCGGTCGGTTGCCACCACCATGACAGAGCCTGCGCGCAGCTCAGCGTCATCGTTGATGGTGAACCCGGTGGCATCCTGGGTGTCATCAGCAGGCACGTAAAGATCGCGGACCTTCCCAGAGTAAACGTGCTTCCAGCCGGGAATGTCAAGGGGAGTTTGATCCATAGGTTCTCCTGTAAGGCACTAATAGAGGGAAAATAAAGGAGTGACTGCCTACCAGTTTAGATGGTAGGCAGTCACTGCGGGTCTAAAAGTTTATGGTGAGGGGACGATAATACGGTTCTCAGCAGCTGCCAAGGCAATGTCGCTGCGGTACTGGGCACCTTCCCAGCTGATTTTGGCGACGCCAGCGTAGGCGAGATCGCGGGCAACAGCCAGGTTCTCACCCAGCGCCACCACGGCAAGGACGCGTCCCCCTGCGGTTTCGACGCCCCGGTCGGTTGCCTTGGTTCCTGCGTGATCCACGTGCACGCCTTCTAGGGCGTTAGCTGCCTCAATACCCTCAATCAGGTCGCCCTTGCGCGGTGTATCAGGGTAGCTGGCAGCTGCCATAACAACATCCACGGCGGTGCGCTCATCCCAGTCAAGGGCGAGGTCTGCAGGCAGTTCACCCTTAGCCGCTGCCAAGAGCAGACCCCCCAGAGGGGTCTTAAGGCGGGCTAGTACCGCCTGGGTTTCGGGGTCGCCAAAGCGGGCGTTAAACTCAATAACGCGGATGCCGCGGGAGGTCGCAGCTAAACCGCAGTAGAGCACACCGACAAAGGGGGTGCCGCGGCGAGCCATCTCGTCAATGGTGGGCTGAGCTACGCGCTCCATCACCTCGTCAACGAACCCCTCAGGCAGCCAGGGCAAGGGAGTGTAGGCACCCATACCACCGGTGTTAGGGCCCTCATCATTGTCAAAGATGCGTTTGAAATCCTGGGCAGGTGAGAGGGGGACGCAGCGGGTTCCGTCTGAAATGACAAAGAGGGAGACTTCGGGGCCGTCCAGATACTCCTCAATAACCACACTGCCACCGGCAGCGAAGCAGGCTTCAGCATGTGCCAGCGCAGCATCATAATCTTCAGTGACCACAACACCCTTGCCGGCTGCCAGCCCGTCGTCCTTGACCACGTAAGGGGAGCCGAAAGCCGCCAGGGCGCTTTCGGCTTCTTCTTTACTGCTTGCCACACGAGCCATAGCGGTGGGCACCTCAGCTGCTGCCATGACCTCCTTGGCAAAAGCCTTGGAGCCTTCTAACAGGGCAGCCGGTTTGGAGGGGCCAAAGACGGGGAACCCAGCATCACGCAAGGCATCTGATACGCCCGCCACCAGCGGCGCTTCAGGGCCTACTACAACCAGGTTTACCGCCAGCTGTTGCGCCAGGGCAACCGCTGCTTCAGGGTTATTAGCGTCTATATCGTGCACAGACACATCAGCTGCAATGCCAGCGTTACCGGGTGCTGAGTGAACTTCAATGACTGCCGGGTCTTTGAGCAGAGCTCGAATAATTGCATGTTCGCGCCCGCCGGGGCCAAGTACCAAAACCTTCATTCTCTTAGGCTACCGGTTAGGTCACGATTTGGTGCAGTTTTACCCGCCCCAAGGCGATAATCAGGCAAAGTTTTTGTCACGGTGAGCTCGCTAGAGGGGCTCCAGCGGAGAGTGCATAAGAACACACCGCAGAATTTTGCAGTAACTGCATTATTACAGTTACTGTAGATATCATGCTCAAGCACACCCCACCCCTCGATAAACGCCGGGCGCGCTCCACGGCGTCCCAACAAAAAATTGCACAGGCAGCCGAACAGCTAGTGCTAGCCCACGGGCGCACCGGGCTGACCACCAGCGCCCTGGTGCAAACCGCCGGAGTCTCAGAGCGCACCATCTTTAACCACTTCAAAAAGCTCGATGATGCCCTGACCTTTCGAGTTGCCCAATACCTAGAGCCCATTATTGATTCGCCGCCCTTCCCCAGCGATCTAGAGCTGGGCAACATTCCAGCGGCAATTACCGAGCACTTCCATGCAGCCGTTGATACCGAACAGGTACAAGAAACTCTCGCACGTTTTTTGGGGCTAGCAGCAGCTATTTCTGATGAGCACTTTGACGGGCTGGCTAAGGAACTGATGCTAACGATTAGCTCTATATGCGATAGGTTCTGCGGAACAATTGACGAGCTCTACCCGCAGCTAACCGCGCAACAGTCCCTGGCGAACGGTCTTTATACCGTCAACCTGCTCATGGGCTTACTGCTAGCTTTCATCTCTTACGCTCAGCATCTTGAAGAAAACATTTTTATGCAGGGTGTTTCTCTTGACGCTATGCAGGTGCAAGACCTCACCCCTTTTATTCACCGCAATATCGACCAGGTGGCAGGCGGAACACCTGTCTACTAAAGCCTGGTTGCCCAAATTTTTTTCATCGCTGACAACCGATTTTGAGAGGAAAGAATGTCAAAACTTCTTTATCAATTAGGTGGCTTCGCTGCACGGCGCAGCTGGGTTATCATCGGCATCTGGGCACTGATTCTTGCCGCCCTTGCCGGGTCTTATACCGCCTTTAAGGGTGAGATGACCAACAACATCACCATTCCCGGCACTGAGGCACAGCTGGTGCAAGAGGAGCTGGCTGATACCTTTGGCATTAACACCAATGCAGCTACAGGTTCAGCTATTGTGCAGACCGAAGACGGCTCCGCTTTTAGTGACGAGCAGAAGGCTGCCCTTGCTTCTGCACTGACCACCGTTGGTGAATCTGATGCTGTGGAGTCAACCAGTAATCCCTTTGAAATCGCCCAGCAGTTAACAGATGCTCGGCAGCAGATTGAGGACGGCCGTGCCCAGCTTCAAGAAGGGCAGACTGAGTTAGATGCTGCCCAGGCGCAGCTCGATAGCACCCGGCAGATGCTTGAATCTGTACCTCAAGCCCCAGCAAGCGCATGGGATGAGCTGAATACGGGCCAGGCTCAGGCCGATGCGGGCCGTACCCAGCTTGAGGCTAACCGTACCCAGTTAGAGGACAAGGCTGCCCTGCTGGATATGACCTCTTCTGCAGCCGCCATTTCAGAGGACGGCTCTACCGCTATTGCGGCGGTGACCTTCAAGGACGAGCTACCAGCACTGAACCCCGATGACCTGCAGAAGGTACGCGATGAGCTGAGCATACTTGAGACAAGCGGTTTGAAGGTAACCTTTGATCAGAACATGCAGGGTGCAGAGACCCATATGGACGTCACCGCTGAAATTATCGGCATCGCGATTGCCTTCATCATTCTTTTTGTCATGCTGGGTACCCTTATCGCTGCTGGTCTACCCATTCTGCTTGCGCTGGTGGGTGTAGGCAGCTCGGTCATGGGCACTTTGGCGCTGTCTAGCCTGGTTGATATGACCACCACTACCCCTATGCTGGGCACCATGCTGGGGCTGGCTGTGGGCATTGATTACACCCTCTTTATTCTTAACCGCCACCGCAATAACCTTGCCCAGGGAATGGGCATGGTACCGTCCATTGCTCTGGCAACAGGCACCTCCGGTGGCGCTGTGGTCTTTGCCGGTATCACCGTCATTATTGCCCTGCTGGGCTTGAATGTGGTGGGGATTCCCTTCTTATCCACCATGGGAAATGCGGCAGCCTTTGCAGTCTTCCTTGCTGTGGCTGTTTCGGTGACCTTGACCCCCGCCGTCCTGTCTCTTGTTGGGTGGAAGCTGCTGCCCAAAAAGCGCCGGGCAGCCTTACAGGCTCGGGCTGAACTCCTGGCGCAAGAAGACCCCACCGATGCCGAGGTGGCACGCACCCGCGCTGAAGCTCATAAGGTTGCAGAGCAGAAGCTCACCAAGCAGAGCGGTTGGCTTGGTGTTGCGCTCAAGAAGCCAATTATCACTATTGCCGCTGCTGCGCTGGCACTGGGCACTCTGTCTCTGCCTGCCTCTGATATGCGCCTGGGCCTGCCCGATGGCTCCTCCCAACCTGCGTCTTCCGCCGCTTACATCAGCTACAACCTGATTGCTGACACCTTCGGTGAGGGTAAGAACGGCACCGTCATTGCCGCTGCCCGCCTGCCCGAGGGCACCACCGCTGAGCAGGCTGATGCCCTGCAGGTTGAGATCGGTAAGCAGATTACCCAGCAGGACGCCGTGGTCAGCGTCCTACCCGCAAAGGTAGCTGATGACAGCTCAGCTATCCTCTACCAGGTGGTGCCTAGCGAAGGCCCTAGCTCTGAGTCCACTGCCCGGCTGGTACACAATCTGCGAGCGCTCACCGTGGAAACTGAGCAGGGTACCGTGAACTTTGGGGTGACCGGGCAGACCGCGATGAACGTGGATATTTCTGAGAACCTCTATAAGGTTCTGCCGATTTATGTGGGTATTGTGATTGGCCTGTCGCTGATTATTTTGGTGCTGGTATTCCGCTCTATTGTGGTGCCGGTAACTGCAACCATTGGTTTCTTGTTCTCTCTGCTGGCTGCTCTCGGTGCTACGGTCGCGGTCTTCCAGTGGGGTTGGGCAGGTTTCCTCTTCGGTGTGTCTACCCCCGGCCCGCTGCTGGCCTTCTTGCCTATTCTCGCCGTCGGTATTCTCTTCGGCTTGGCGATGGACTACCAGCTCTTCATGGTCTCTGGCATGAAGGAGGCACACAGCCACGGCTATTCAGCCAAGGACGCTGTAGTAATTGGCTATAAGCAGGGCGCTAAGGTGGTGACCGCTGCGGCACTGATTATGGCTGGTGTTTTCATCGGCTTCGTGTTCTCTGGTGAGCCCATGATTGCTTCGATTGGTTTTGTACTAGCAGCCGGTGTGCTCTTTGATGCTTTCGTGGTGCGTATGACGTTGATTCCGGCGCTCATGCACCTGCTGGGTGAGCGCGCCTGGTATCTGCCCAGTTGGCTTGATCGCCTGCTGCCTGACCTGGATGTTGAGGGCACCAAGCTAGAAGCTGAATTGGAAAGAACCCAGGGGTAAAATAAAAGATGTGCTCGGCAAGTTTGCTGAGCACATCCATAAAAAAATAGTGATTGGAGAAACGATGTTGCTGCATAACATCGAATCTCTAGTTCTCATTTTAGCTTCTGCCACGGTTATCGCCAAGAACTTGGTGAGCATGATTGATATCATCCGCGGTTGGAAGAAGAAAGAGGACTAGAAGTTACCGGGTGAGGGGTAGCTCCCTTCACCCGGGTCTCCAATCACTATTGAGCGAAAACCCTCAGCGCATTACGGTGTGCTGAGGGTTTTCTCATACCCTCTTGTACTACCAGTAGACTGGTGTCATGCAGACTTTTACCGCTGAGAATGCCGCCGAACTTGCCTGTGTGACCCGGGGTGGATTTGTTGAGTCCCGCCATCTGGGTTCTGTTGTGGTGCTGGATGAGGCGGGGCAGGTTGCCCTGGAGTTAGGCTCCCCTGCGTCCTTGGTTTATGCGCGTTCTGCGCTCAAGCCGCTGCAGACTATTGCTTCAATGAATGCGGGGGCTGAATTGCAGGGGGCGCAGATTGCGCTGGCGTCTGGTTCTCATACGGGTTCGTTTGAGCATATGAAGGTGGCTCAGGCGATTTTGGCTGAGGCTGGTTTGACGGCTGAGGCGCTGGCTTGCCCGGCGGCTTGGCCTGCTGATGAGCCTAGTTATCATGCACTGGTGCAGGCGGGGCACGGTAAGCAGCGTCTTGCTTTTAATTGTTCGGGTAAGCATGCGGCTTTTTTGTGGGGCTGTGTGAAGTCGGGCTGGGATATAGAGACCTATCTGGCACCGGAACACCCCATGCAGCAGCTGGTGCTAGAAACTATTGCTGAGTACACCGGTGAAACCCCGCAACACGTGACGGTGGATGGTTGCGGTGCTGCCCTTGCGGCTACCTCGCTAACGAGTTTGGCTCGCGCTTATTCTGCGCTGGGTGCAGCTGCCTACAACATTAAGGCTGATGCGCGGGCAGCTACGGTGGCTACTGCCATGATTGATTACCCGGAGTTTGTTCACGGTCACGGTGCTAGTGACACGGTGCTTTCTGAAGTCTTGGAGGCTGTGGTTAAGCGCGGGGCTGAAGGTCTGCTGGCAATCGGCTTGCGCTCTGGCGCTTCGGTGACGGTGAAAATGCTAGATGGCTCTAACCGGGCTGCTGCCCTGGTGGCGGTGCGTGCCCTACAGACTGCCGGTCTGCTGGATGCTGAAACTGCCAATCGTGCGGTTAAGGCGAGCACCTTCCCCATTACCGGTGGTGGTGAGCCAGTAGGAGCTATTGAGCCAGGTGCAGCCTTTGAGGGGCTGCTCTAATGGCTATTCGCCGCAAGATTAGTGAGGACGCCGGGGCAGCTGCTCTTGCCGCAGTGCGAGAAGCACTGGGTTCGACAGGCCCCGCTGTAGCCTTTACTGCCCTGCCGCGCCCAACCCGGGCGAGCGCCGTCCGCTATTTGCTAGAGGAGCTTGCTACCCTCTACCCCGGTAATTCGGTGGAGGTACGGGTGCCACCCTACGGGGTAACCCAGTGCATTGCCGGGCCCCGGCATACTCGCGGCACTCCACCCAATGTGGTTGAAACCGATGCGCTCACCTGGTGTTCTCTTGCCCTGGGGTTTGCTTCCTGGGATGGCGCCGCAGATAGGGTTTCTGCCTCGGGTCTACGTTCTGACCTCAGCGAGCATCTACCGCTCTTTCCCTCAAGCTCACTCCCCCGGCAATAAAGCAGGTAAAGTTAAAGCCCATGAGCACTAAGCCGCAAGAATCTAAAAAAGACGACTACAACCTGGGTCAGCACTTTGACCCGGCAACCGCACCTGAGCAGGCTAAGCTAACGGTGCGCCGCGCGCCGTCCATCCCGGCTTTTGCGGTAACCGGCCTGCTGATTGGTCTGCTGATTGCCCTAATCGTCACCATTGTTGGCCCCGATAGTGAGTACTTCACTTTCGGCGCGGTCTACGGGGTGATGGCGGTTATTTTTGGCACTCTGAGCACCGCAGTCTTCATTACCATTGCCCTGGTTCTTGACCGCCGCTCCACCAAACGCCTCACCGTTTTTAGCGCTACTTCAACAGATGACTAGCACCCCTGCCCATCACTACTGCCCCGCATAGAGATGGGCATTACTTATTTGCCCGCAAGCGGGTAAACTAATTGTGTTCGCTCGCCGCCCTCAGCGGTAGCGAGGCTAACCGCCCCCACGAGAAGAGACGGAAGACCCCACCTTGGCTCGTCCTGACGGATTACTTTCCCACGACCTCGACCCCACCGATCATGGCCCCAAAGACGAATGTGGTGTCTTTGGTGTGTGGGCTCCCGGTGAAGACATTGCAAAACTAACCTACTACGGTCTCTACGCCCTGCAGCACCGCGGCCAGGAATCAGCCGGTATTGCCACCAGCGACGGCAAGCACCTGAGCGTCTATAAGGACATTGGTCTGGTTTCCCAGGTTTTTGATGAAGCCACCCTCAACTCCATGGGCGGGCACATGGCCACTGGTCACTGCCGATACTCCACCACCGGCGGTAACATCTGGCAGAACGCCCAGCCCACCCTGGGCGATACCCCCCACGGCACCATTGCCCTGGCTCACAACGGTAACCTGGTCAATTCCGCTGACCTCTATGACCGCTTGCTTGAGAAGAACGGCGGCAAACGCCCCGACCGCGGCGAACTGGCCCAGGGTAACACCACCGACACCGCCCTGGTCACCGCCCTGCTCAAAGACCACGACTTCACCAGCCTAGAAGAAGCAGCCCTGGATCTGCTGCCCACCCTCTCGGGTGCCTTCTGCCTGGTCTTCATGGACGAGCACACCCTTTATGCTGCCCGCGACCCCCAGGGCGTGCGTCCTCTGGTGCTAGGTCGCCTAGAGCGCGGATGGGTCATTGCCTCAGAGACCGCAGCCCTCGATATTGTGGGGGCCTCCTTTGTACGCGAGGTTGAGCCCGGCGAGTTCATTACCATTGATGAGGACGGCCTGCGCTCAACCCATTTTGCCGAGGCTAAGCCCGCTGGCTGCGTCTTTGAGTACGTCTACCTGGCTCGCCCTGATACCACCATCAACGGCCGCAGCGTCTACGAATCCCGCGTTGAGATGGGCCGCCAGCTAGCCCGCGAGCACAAGGTTGAAGCTGACCTGGTCATGCCCACCCCTGAATCCGGCACCCCGGCAGCTATCGGCTACGCTGAAGAATCAGGTATTCCCTTCGGCAACGGCCTGGTCAAGAACGCCTATGTTGGACGAACCTTCATTCAGCCCTCCCAGACCATCCGCCAGCTGGGCATCCGCCTTAAACTGAACCCCTTACGTAGCGTGGTTGAGGGTAAACGCCTGATTGTTATCGATGATTCCATCGTACGCGGCAATACCCAGCGCGCCTTGGTGCGCATGCTGCGTGAGGCAGGGGCAGCCGAGGTACACGTGCGTATCTCGTCCCCGCCCGTCAAGTGGCCTTGTTTCTACGGCATTGACTTTGCCTCCCGCTCTGAGCTAATCGCCAACGACCTGACCATTGACGAGATCTGCAAGTCACTGGGCGCTGACTCCCTGGGTTACATCTCAGAAGAAGGCATGATTGCCGCCACCTCCCAGCCCCGCGAGCGCCTCTGCACCGCCTGCTTCACCGGCAAGTACCCCATCGAGCTACCCAGTGAAGACCGCCGCGGCAAGTCCATCTTTGACGAACAGCCCAAGGGCGGCCCCCTGGCAGGTAAGGCAGCTGAGGTCACTGTTGAGCGCGAGGTTGCCCATAAGCCTGAGCACGCCACCGCTGTTTCTATTGATACCCGCAGCGGTACCCAGGCGCTAGAGCAGAAGTTCGACACTACCGGCGTCCAGGTTGACAGCCAGACTGGTGCCGGCGGCTGCGAGCCGGGCCCCGATTCAGACCTAGAATCCCTGGTTCTTCCCCAAGACAAGATTTCAGACACCACCCAGAAGGGCGCATAATGACCGAGAACAAGGCAGTAACCTACGCATCAGCAGGTGTGGACGTTGAGGCAGGCGACCGCGCCGTTGAACTCATGAAGGACGCCGTGAAGGCAACCCACGGCGCAGGTGTTGTTGGCGGTGTGGGCGGCTTCGCTGGCCTCTTCGACTTGAGCGTGCTCAAGGACTACCGCAAGCCCTACCTGGCAACCTCCACCGACGGTGTGGGCACCAAGGTAGCTATCGCCCAGCAGCTTGATATTCACCACACCATTGGCCACGACCTGGTGGGCATGGTGGTTGATGACATCGTGGTGACCGGTGCCCGCCCCCTCTTCATGACCGACTACATCGCCACCGGCAAGGTGGTGCCCGAGCGTGTTGCTGACATCGTGCGCGGTATCGCTGAGGGCTGCTCCCTGGCTGGTACCGCCCTGGTCGGTGGAGAAACCGCTGAGCACCCCGGTCTGCTGGCTGAGGACGAGTACGACGTTGCAGGTGCCGCTACCGGCATCGTTGAAGCAGATGAGCTGCTGGGCCCCGACCGTGTGCGAGAGGGCGATGTGCTGATCGCTATGGCGTCCTCCGGTATTCACTCCAACGGCTACTCCCTGGTGCGTAAGGTCATCAACGTAGCCGGTTGGGGTCTAGAGCGCCAGGTGGATGAGCTGGGCCGTACTCTGGGTGAAGAGCTGCTGGAACCCACCCGCATCTACACCGCTGACTGCCTTGATTTGCTGGAGGCCTTCCCCGTCAACGGTGAGGACGGGCAGACCGGCTCGGGTGTGCGTGGCTTCTCGCATGTGACCGGTGGTGGTCTTGCCGCTAATCTTGCCCGCGTGCTGCCCGTTGGCGCTGTGGGTCTGGTTGACCGCTCCGCCTGGGAGATTCCCGCTATTTTCCGTCTGATTGGTGAGCTGGGTTCTGTTCCCCAGGCTGATTTGGAACGCACCCTCAACCTGGGTGTGGGCATGATCGCTGTGGTTGACCCCTCCGTTGCTGATGCAGCGGTGGAGCGCCTGAATAAGCGCGGGTTGCCCTCTTGGGTTCTGGGCAGCGTGGCTGCCGATGACGGTAGCCACAAGGCCAACCCCGACTACGTTCAGGGCGCTAAGGGCGTGGACGGCGGCGCAGCAGTTCTGCTGAACAACTACAGCTAAGCCTTCTCCCTCTCCCCTCTTATTACGAGAGGCAGGAGTTATTAATGGTTTTTGACTTAAAAACCATTAATAACTCCTGCCTCGCATCTGTTTTCTACCGCGGCTAGTTGCTGGGCCCGGACGTCGGGGGCAGCTGCCGCAGGGTAGCCGCTACCCGCCGTCCTGCCCGCGCTGCCCGGGGCTAAAGAAGCCAGGGCTTGCCGGTCAGCAAAGACCCAGCGGCGCTGCGCCGCAAAACTAACCGGAACCAGGGCAAGCTCCACCAGAACCTTAGCCACCAGTAGGGGCAGCCCCAGGTAGGTCAGCAGCTCCAGCGCCCCGGCATTAGCGCCCAGCAGCAGCACTGCCAGCACCCCGTAGCGCATCAGGGAAACCCCGGCGGTGGGGCGCGGTGCCCCATCGTGCATGAGCAGGCGGTTCAGGGCAAAGTTACCCAGAGCAGAAGACACCCTAGCCCCCACCGCTGCCACCAGCAGGGGCGTGCCCAAAGCAACCAACAGCATCAGCATCACCGTGTCAATAATGAAGCCCGAGAAGGAGGCTGCTAGAAAGCCCAGCAACGGGGCGTAGATACGCAAAGAATCCTGCACCGGCTTGAAGTGGCTGCTGGGGTTGCCCGGCTCATAGACCTTGGTGATGGGCACCTGGGTAAAGCCGAAACCGAAGCGGGTGGCGCGCAGCAGCATGGTGAATTCGTACTCGTAGCGGTTACCGGGCAGGGTTAGCGCCCAGTCCCGTGCTACCGGGGTGAAGCCGCGCAACCCGGTTTGAGTATCTGCCAGGTTGGCGCCGGTTGAGAGCCTAAAGAGCAGGGCGGTGAGGCTATTACCCACCCGCGAGCGCAGGGGCACTTTCTGCTCGGGTGCGGCGGGGTCGGTGATGGTGCGCACGCCCAGCACCAGTTTTTTCTGCTCGGCTAGTGAAGCACCGGACGATGCCAGGTTGGTTGCCTGCCCCACGATGAGAATATCTTCGGGCAGGTGCTGGCCGTCGGCGTCGGCGGTGACGGTGACTTCTGCCGGGTAGTATTCTGCTGCCCAGGCGAGCCCGGCGCGCAGGGCGGCACCCTTACCCAGGTTTTCTGGCTGGGTGAGCACAGAGACGTTGTGCAGCCCCGGGGTCTCAAAGCTGCGTGCTAGGGAGGGGGTGCTGCTTATGCTGGTCAGGCGGGGTAGCTGCTCAAAGATGGGCTGATAGTCTGCCCCGGAGCCGTCATCAACCACCAGCAGGTGCACCGCCTGCCCCCGCTCTTTTGCCGTCTCAGCAAGGTTTTCTACCAGGGTTAGCAGGGAGGTATCGGGCTTATAGGCTGGAATGAGAACTAGCATTTTAGGCACCTACCAGGTAAAGAATGTCGCTGGTTTCGCGCTCCTGGCCCTTACCCAGGGGGTTGTTGACCAGGGAGCCGTCAAAGACCATGACGGATGAGCCGCCGCCGTCGATGTTGTAGGCGGTGGTGCAGCCGGCGTCCAGCATCATCTGTGCCAGTTCGGTCATGGTTGCACCGCGGGAGTAGCCCTCGGAGCGGCCGTCCACCACCATGAAGAGCAGGTGGTTGGTGCCCAGTACACCCACGGCGGTGCGGGGCTGCTGCCCCTGAATGGAGTGGTTACCGAAGTTGGTGTCTACCTCTACGTCCTCGATGCCGTCAAGGATTGTGCCGCCGTCCACTAGAGCAGGGCCGAAGGAGAGGGTGTTGAGTACGCCTGCCTCGATGAGGGCGCTGGCGCTGGTGGTGGTTTCGTCGTAGACCTTGACTGAGCCGTCCGCGTAGAATGCCAGGCCCTCGCGTGCCGGTGAGTCGCGGTAGGTTACACCGTTGCGGATGACGATGCCGGTATCCCTAAAGCCGTAGTAGTCGCCGTTGATCGCCCAGATACCGCCCTGTTCTTTGAGGATTTCGCTGGGGTTAGCCACGATGTTGAGGCCGAACTGGTTGTTGGCGAAGGCTGAGCGCAGCAGGCTGGCAGAGTCCAGCTTGACCTCGGCGGTGTAGGCGGTAATTTGGTCGCTGGTGCCCTCGTTGAACACGATGGTGTTGAGCGCCAAAGAGCCGTTATCGGCGGTCAAGCCGGTGGAGGTCACCTGCATGTTGGTTAGCTGGGTCTGGCTGGTGGCGGCGCTGCTGCTAGCGCTAACCGCCTGTGCCTCATAGGCGGCAACGTCCGCGATTTGGGTGTGTTCTTTGAGGAAGCGGTTGTAGGCCCAACCGCCGCCTAGCCCGGCAGCACCCAGGGCGCCCAGTCCGCCAAAGAGGGCGGTGCGGCGGGTTGCCTTGCGCTGCCAAAGCCCGGTCTTTGTAGCTGAGGCGGGCGCAGCGTCCTCGCTCATGTTCTGGTCTACGAGGGTTTCAGGGGCCTGGTTCAGGACGTCGGTGGTCTGCTTATCTGCGGCGGGGTAGGTCTTCTTCATGTCTACTACTATTCCCGACTAAGCCATGCCTACAACATGAGGAAGCTATGTCTAAGCTGTGCCTTCAGCAGGTCTTTTCACCCCACCCCCACTTTGTACCACTCCATTGGCACAAACTACGGGTAAAGGCGTAGATACAGCAAAGGCACCCACCCGCTCAGGGAGGTGCCTTTGAGAAGCTACAGAAGAAAACCTACACAGCCGTGAGGTTTATTTCTCGTCGTAGTCGTCAGCGTATTTATCTGCGTACTGGCTGTAGTCATCCTCTTCTTCATAGGGAAGAGCAGACGAACCCCGCTGGTTGCCTTTCTTGCTGCTGAGCTCACGTTCGAGTGCGGTGTAGTCGGTATCGGGGCTGAAGTACTTCATCTCCCGAGCCTGACGTGTTGCCTTAGCCTTCTGACGGCCGCGCCCCATGACGAGACCCCCTCTTTATCGCTCGTATCTGGCTCTAGCTTGTGCGGGCACAAGGGTACCAGAAAAATCTTCAGTCTTTCCTGTATATAAGGGTAACAGGTTTTTAGCTGGCTTTCCTGGCGGTCTCACCCCCGGCTGTAAGAAAGTTACGAGAAATGGCAAGGCTCCACACGATCGACCAGAATAATCGTGTGGAGCCAGGTTCTTATAAGGCGCAACTTAGGGTTGCCACCCGTACTTAAGGACGGTTGCCGGGGGCACCCATGCCACCGCCCATACCGCCGCCCGAGCTACCGCTGGTAGCGGTGGTGCTACCGGCGTCCTGGCCATTGACCTGCACGGTGTAGCTTGCGCCCTCACTGATGCCGCTGCCGGTGGCAATCACCGCTGCAATGTTCTTGGTGGAGGTGTAGCTTGCTACGGTCTTGCCGCTTGAATCAAGCACGGTAACGGTGTCACCGGCTGAGGCTGAGACGGTGAAGCGGGCGTAAGCGCCCTCAATGCCCTCGAACATATCGCCGGAGTCACCAGCGATGATGTTACCGCCGGTAACGGTCAGCCCACCATTGGTATCAAGCGCTGCATTACCACCGGTGGAGGGGCCGTCGACCACTACGGTGCCACCGCTGATGGTTGCGGTGCCGTTGGAGTCAATGCCGTCTCCCTCGGTGTTGAGGGTAATGGTGCCACCGGTGATGGTGATAGAGGCGTCCTGCACCTCCATGCCACCGCCGCCAAACCCGCCGGAATCGGTAGTGGTGGTGCCGTCTGATGGCTCGGTGGCGTTGATGGAGTCATCCTCACTGGTGACCTCAACGGTGCCGCCGCCAACGGTAATGTACTGGGCTTCAATACCCTCATTTGACTGGCTAATGGTCAGGCTACCACCGGTAATTTCCAGTTCGCGTTCAGCCTTGAAGCCATCGTCCCCAGCGGAAATCTTCACGGTACCACCTGCCAGGCGCACCCAGCCGCGGCCCTCGTCGGTGCTGTTGGTTGACTTGATGCCGTCACCCTCATCACCTGCGGTGGCGGTGATGGTGCCGTCCAGAATGTCAACGTAGTCCTTGCCCTTGATGGCGTTGTTCTTGGCGGTGACGTCCAGGGTGCCAGAAGCGATGACCAGGCCATCCTTGGTGACCAGGCCGTCATTGTAATTGCCGGTAATCTTGAGGGCTCCTTCACCGGCAATGGTGAGGTCGGTGCGGGCAAAGAGGGCCGGCGTCGGGGTCGTCCTCACCGGTTGAGGCGTAGGAGGAGCCGTCGGTGATTGAGTTGCTGCTGCCAGCGGCGGTGTAAACAATCAGTTCGTTAGCGTTCTCAGAGACCAGGGCGGCACCGTCCTTGTTAGTGATGGAGGCGTTATCGAGGATCAGGCGCACCACATCTTCATCCCCCGCGTTGACTACCACCTGCCCGTCTGCCAGGGTGCCGGTCAGGCGGTAGTTGCCCGCCTTAGTGATGGTAATAGTGCCATTATCAACGGTTACCCCGTCGGTTGCGGTGGGGTTAGCCAGGTCAATGGCGATTTCGCTGCTGGTATCCCAGGTCAGGTCATCTGCATCATAGTGGGTGTCGTAGCTGATGGTGGACGCAGCGGCGGCAGTTGAGCTGCTAGAGGTCGCTGAGCTCGTGCTCGTGGCTGCGCTGCTGCTTGATGCTGAAGTGGTTGAGCTAACCGAGGTGGTGGTGGCGCTACAGCCAGCCAGTGCCAGGGAACCAGCGAGCGCTACTGAGGTGACAACTTTGGTGAGGCTTACGGGAAGTTTCATGGGTTTTCTTTCGGGTTGTTGACGGTATTTTTAGAGGAAATCTAGGAGCTTAGGCGGCTTGTTGGCCTGCTAGTGCTTCAAAGTCACGCAGGGTTTGTGCCGGCTGTAGGTAGAGGTGGCGGGCGATGGTTCGGTTCCACTTGTTAGAGGGCAAATCGGGGTTGAGAGCTGCCATGCCGGTGGCAAACTTTGAGATCTTTGCCGGGCGAATACCTGCCCGCCAGAGGTGCTTATCTGCCACCGACGGCGCGGAGCCTGACTTGGTTTCGATGATGACCATGCCTGCGGCGGTGTAGTCGGTGCCCACCCGATAGAGGGGGCTGATGCCCAACGCCCGGCTGGTTAGGGGCGTCCAGGTCAGGTGGGTATCGATGGTCATGCGGGAATCTACCGGGTTGTGCTCGGACGCTGGCAGCAGCACGGTGGTACGGCGGTAGGCGGTGGTGAGCACCGGTTCAAAGGCGGTAGCTGGCTGGTCGATGAGCCCGCGTAGGGATTCTTCAACGTAGTCCCTACCTGCCGCGTTGAGGTAGGCGCGGTCGGTGCTGGGGTAAGGGATGCGTTCCTTGACGGTGACCGCGCGGGCACCTTCGGTTTTTACTTCCAGGAAGGTGTCGCCGGTGTCCAGGTAGGAGCGGGTGCGCACCTTGTAGCGGTTGCGGCGCCCAGTTGCTGCCAGGCGGTAGGAGTCAAGATTGGGGGTGTCGAAGTAGACCGAGTCGTAGGAGAACTCGCGCTGCCCGTCGATTTCTAGCACGGACGCTTCGGCTGGCAGGTCTGCCAGGACGGCGGCGGCGTAGAGGCCATCGACAATGTACTTTCGGTCTACGCGGGTTTGCATGGCTGCCTTGGCATTCAGTTCTTCTAGGCTGATACCGGGCCAGCTGGTGGGTACCAGGCTGGTGGTGGTGTTGTCAGTCTTGGGTGAAGTGACCTGGTCTGTGGCGCTCATGCTTCCTTCTTTCTCTTGGGCTCTTGTTAAGAGTCTGAAGGGTAAACCTATGTTTAAGCTGTGGTGAACTTAGTGCTCACTTATGAAGCCCTAACTTTTTTATTTCGCCTTGTCAGATGCCTTTATTTTCAAGGAAAGACCTGCATTATGGCTGCCCCCAAGCCCAGCCCGCTATCTTTCTGCTTAAATACTTCAGCCCTGCGTCCTTATCCTCTTCTGAGGTGAGAGCGCAGGGCTTCCTTTTTATGGAGTTTTAGCGGGCGGGTTGTGTAGCGCGTTCTGCTCAGTTCATCAACACC
>JAUMUH010000089.1 GCA_030530765.1 Rothia sp. (in: high G+C Gram-positive bacteria) | reverse complement strand
CAGATTGAGTTCTTCTAGTTGCTCTAACCATTGCTGGGAGTTAGCACCGTACTTATGCCCGGTCTGGTCGAGCTCCCCCCAGTAAAGATAAACCAGGGAGGGCTTGCGGGTCGTCAGCAAGCTAGCGGCAAGGGTGGTGCGAGCAGCGTACCCTTGGGCATGTATAAAACGACCGCCGCGTAAGGACGCCTCACTCAGCCCAGTGCCGGCATACTTACTCAACGAGACGGTAGCAACGTCCAGATGCTTCTCGAAGCGCTCAAAAACGGTGGCATGGGGCTGCCAATGACGCGGATCGACTGCCTTGTCCCAGCCAGATAGCTGGTTCATGACTCCCCCGGTGGCAGGGTTCTTGAGTTCGTAGCCAGCCATGCCGTGAAAGCCAGGTGGGCTGGAGGTACCCAGGCTGGTCAGTGAGGCAACGGTAGTTGAGGGCACCGCCGAGTGCAGAGGCCCAAGGTTAACCGCATTCTTCAAGAAGGGTGCGTAGGAGCCATAGCGTTGCAGTTGCTCTTGCCCCAGCCCGTCCACCATCACCACGCACACGCTACGATAGGTGGTGGGCTTACCCCCGGCAGCCGCTAGGCGGTCAGCTAGGTTGAGCAAGTCATGCCTACCACTGCCATATAGGGGGTGCACATCGGGGGTAATAGAGCCTTGGGCTGTGAGAGTGCCAGCTGACTCAAAAAGATCAGCAACCGTGTTAGCACCGTACGCTGGGGCAGGCGGTAGCGGGTTTCCGCAAAAGTCTTTCATTCTCTCTTCCCTTAGCTGCTCATGGTGCGGCGGGCTGAGTCGGTGCGTTGTTGTGGGTTACCCAGCTTCAGGTGCGCGCCTACCACGGTGAGGGTGTCTTGGGAGACCAGCACGGGGTTGAGTTCCAGGTAGGCAATTTCTGGATGATTGTCTTTGAGTAGGGCTAGGCGGGCGCACAAATCTTCTAGCAGATCAATACGCACGGCAGGCAGTTCTGCCTCGCCCAACAGTTTAGTTGCTGCCTTAGGAGAGCGCACCATCTTATAGACATCCCTCTGCGTCAACGGCGGGATGCGGTGTGCCCAGTCGTCCAACAGGCTGGTAGCGTCCCCCGCCATGCCAAAGGAAACCACTGGGCCGATCAAGGGGTCTTCAATAGCGGTGAGCACGGCAGTTTGCCCAGCAGGCACCTGTTTTTGCACGGTGAGATCAAAGTTGCCATAGGCCGCTAAGGCACGGTGCATCTGGGTAATCTCTTGTTCTAGCTCAGCATCGGTTTCGATCCCCAATCGTACCCCGCCCAGGTCAATGCGGTGCCGCAAGAATGGGTCAGTGGTTTTGAGCACCACCGGGTAGCCAATCTCTTGCGCGGCCTCTAACGCTTCGGCAGCTGTGGTGAAACCGTATTCGGGCAGTAGATTGATGCCGTAATGAGCAAGGACGGCGCGGGTAGCCTCAGCATCTAGTTCCACCAGGCCTTCACCGGTGACTTCTTCCATGTGTTTGTTGATACTAGCGAGTGCGGCTTTGGGGCTGACGTTCTCGGGAGTCGCTAGCGCCCCGGTTTCTTTATCCCGCCATTCGACATAATCCATTACTGCGGCAAGGGATTTGATGGACACCCCGGGTGACTCATAGCAGGGTAAGCCCAGGGTCTGAACCAGCCGCCCGGCGTGTTCGTCCGCGGCTCCGCTACCCTGCTCTGGGGGTGCGGGGGTTTTATTGCCAGGTGGTAGGTAGTTTGCGCTGCTATCTTGCCAGATGCCGCGCAGGGCTGTTTCAAAGCTGACAGTGCCGGGAAAGCTGGCTACGGCAGGTTTTCCGGTGGTTGCAGAAGCCCGCAGCAATACTCTGGCAACCTCTTGCGGGTCGATGGATTCTCCGGTGAGAAAGACGCCGATAACAGCATCAATGTCGGAGGCTTCTAGTGCCCCAGTGGCTACCTCTTGGAGCACTTCAAGACCGTCTACCCCGTCATCGGTCAGGCGCAACATAGTTTCTTTCAGCCGCACATCGATGCCCAGCTCCTCTGCTTTATCGGCTACGATCTGCCCCAGTGCTGAGGCATTAGACAGCAAAGCTACTCGGCGGCCGGCAGGTAGCGGCTGGGAGACAAGAATCTGGGCAACATCCAGCGCCTGGTCAAAAGTTTCGGCGCTAATCACCCCTGCCTGGCGAAACATTGCATCTAATGCCTGGGGTGGCGCGATAGAGGTGCGCCCTGAGTGCCCCGGTGGCAGTTGCTGACCGGTGACTGCGTTCTTAGCCACCAGCACCGGTTTGACGCGTGAGAGGCGGCGGGCTATACGGCTGAATTTGCGTGGATTACCGATGGATTCTAGGTAGAGGGCGCAGACCTTGGTTGCCTCATCGTCCTCCCAGTACTGCATAATGTCGTTGCCTGAGACATCGGCACGGTTGCCGGCTGATACTAGGGATGAGACACCGATATTGCGTTTGACGGCGCTATTAGAGAACATGGCACCAATTGCTGAGGACTGGCTAAAGAGCCCCAGGGCACCGGGGCGCGGGTCGTGGGTGCTGATGGTGGCATCGAGCTTCACTGCCGGGTCATTATTCAGCACGCCAAAGGACGCCGGGCCGATGACGCGCATACCGTAACTGCGGGCGGCTGTAACCAGCGCTTTCTGGCGGGCCCTACCGCGAGCCCCGTCGTCAGCGTAGCCTGCGGTGTAGATAAGAACGCCGCGTGCCCCGGCTGCCCCGGCTGCGCCAACAGCTGCGGGGACATCGGTGATGGGTACAGCGATAATGGCTAGGTCGATACGTTCGGGTATTTGAGCCAGGTCTGTGACCACAGGGGTTTGACCGGCTGCGATGCCTGCGGGGTTGTGGCCGTAGAGTGTGCCGGTGAAGCCACCTGCGGTGATGGTGGTGATTACTTTTTTGCCGTTGGTTTCCCATGCCTCGCTGGTGCCCATGACCACGATA
This sequence comes from Rothia sp. (in: high G+C Gram-positive bacteria), assembly GCA_030530765.1. Taxonomy (GTDB): domain Bacteria; phylum Actinomycetota; class Actinomycetes; order Actinomycetales; family Micrococcaceae; genus Rothia. The sequence continues at coordinate 2,410 of JAUMUH010000089.1, read as the reverse complement.
GTTTGGGGGGCTAGTAGCTCGGCAATGGACTTTGCCTCAGCGCGGTGTTCGCGTGCCTCCATGACCCCGCGGGAACGGTCGGTGGGGTCGATATTGAAGTGCACCGCAACTAGCCCATCGTCAAATTCGCGGGCAAGCTCGTAGCCTGCATCGGTGAAGACATTGAGCATCTTGCGGTTTTGCGGTAGCACCTCGGCGCTGAATCGTTCGATGCCTTTTTCGTTAGCGGCTGCCGCCAGGTGTTCAAGCAGAATGGAGCCGATACCGCGCCCCTGATGGGCGTCCGAAATCATGAAGGCAACTTCTGCTTCTGTTGGGTCTTGGGTGCGGTCGTAGCGGCCGATACCAATCATGTGCCCATCGAGCATGATGACAAAGGCTACGCGATCGTTGTGGTCTACGGTGGTGAAGCGGGTGAGCTCGGCGTCGCTGAGGGTGGGTTTGTGTGAGAAGAAACGCAGGTAGATGGTGCGTTCGGACTGCCCTGCGTACATTTCTTCGAGCGCCGCCCGGTCGGTGGGGACGACGGGACGCAGGTGCGCTGTTGCTCCGTCGCGCAGTACCACATCGGCTTCCCAGTGCGCCGGGTAAATAAAGGGTATCTCAGCGGTGGTGGGGTTGGCAGGGTCAGCGGCGGTAAAAGGGGCAGCTTCTGAAGTCTTGTGGGAGTGCGGCATGGGGCTCCTGGTGGTTGATTCTAAAAATGACCACGGTGCTAATTCAACGTGACAAGTGAAGTAGCACCGTGGTCTTTGTTTTAGGTAGAAGTAGTCATGAAGGTTTTACGGCGTTTAAGAAGATTTGCTACAACATTGAGCCAAGCTTCACGGTTTTCAACGGTGGGTACTACTTGGATGCTGGGTGCCAGAGGCTGATTCTGTACGAAACTATGCACAATCACTTTCCGATGCTCTTCGCCCTTGTTCTGAGTAAGCACGGGAAGTTGATGAATCAGCTCAGAGTTGCCCACGCCCAGGTAGAAAGGGAATACTGCGGGAAAAGCTTTTCGCCCCAGATAGGTTGAAAAACGGGGACTCCTCAAGGCTGCATCAATTTGTTCGGTATAGCCTTCAGCGGTAATACGAACAATGAACTCGCTATCTGCAAGATAGGTTCGGTTCACAATTGAGGTTCCGCCCTGAGCATCCGGGGTGAAAATAAGGTTTTTTGCGCTGGATGCTTTCATACCTTGGGCAAGAAGCATACGACGTCTAAATTTTTCTTCCCCTGTACGCGGGTTGATAGTCTGGAAATCATCGGTGAAGGTTACTCGTTTTTCTTCACGGACGGTAAACTCAACACCCTGTAACCATTCTGGTAGGTCACCACGCTTGTATCCGAGAGCACCAGCGAGTAATCCCCGAAGGCTGCTGGGCGTTGGCAGGCTCTCGGTTCGCACGATGTTACCGGTGACACTGGCACCTGCCCAGGACTGTAGCGGTCCCGCAAGCCTGATATAAACAGAATCTGTCACTGGCGAATCCATTCAACAACGGTATCAACGAAGTCCTTGAGGGAGGTCGCTGTTAAGTTACCGAACTGTCCGTCCAAGTCTGCGTATGTTCCAGTGAGCGCCTCAACAGGGCCGAAGTTATCTGGGTCGAAGCGGCGAGCCAGTTTATACTGCTCTGCTAGACGCTGGACGCTGGTGGGCAGGTAGCCTCCTTCACGGCTGTTAGGTACAGGGGTTTCGAAGTCGTAAGCGGTTCGGTACTGCTGTTCTTCGGCGAGCACCAGAGCAGGCTGTACATAGGGAGCGGTGCTGTTTTCCTTACCTCGCGGTAGCCCGTAGATAATAGCGGTAATAAGATCTCGCAGATTACCTTCGGCACTATCTAGTGCGAAGCCGCTCCAACTTTCTTTGAGCTGAGCGCGGTCGATGCTAATGGTGCGGTAGAAAATACCGTTGGTGTACTGGGCAACGCCCAAGAAGGTTGCGCCGGTATTACCTTCGCGTTCACGCACATCATCGACGGTTGAGAAGTAATCTGTTTCGATAGTGGCGGCATGGGTGGTGATACCGGGTGAGACGCTTAGAGCAGCTTCGGTGTTCTTTTTGGGGTCATTAGCGAACATACGGCCGAAGGCTGCGATAGCGAGAGAACCGGTTTTTCCTTCCTGCATGAAGGCTTCATCGGTACCGTTGAGCAAAGTAGTGGCAGCTGCAGTGATTTCTTCCTCGCTGAGCCAAGAAGAGCGGGCTGAGCCATCTGCATCGCTATCGCCTTTATCACCTTTAGTCAGTTTACCGATAAGCAACTTGGCATCTTTTTCTAGTGCTTTAACATCTGCATCCGCATTTATTTCTAGGGCTTTGGCAACAACTTCGCCAGCTAGATCACCTGATCGCACAGAACGGTCTAGGGAAGCATTTTCGTAGGCTACACGGATACCTCGTTTGACGGCCTGT
>JAUMUH010000088.1:335-5408 GCA_030530765.1 Rothia sp. (in: high G+C Gram-positive bacteria) | reverse complement strand
TAAAGATCGCCTAGAAGTAGCTAAAGACATTTCTGAGGTAGACCTTGAAAAGCTAGCTCTAGAATCTGAGCTGGTTCAGCGTTCTCTCAACGGTGCTGAGATTCGTAAGGTCATTGTACGAGCACCCAAGCTGGTAAACATTGTTATCTAAGATGACGTAAAAATTGGGGCGGTAACTGTTAATGCAGTTGCCGCCCTATTTTTATAATCAAGAGTGGAGTTTCGCGGTAAAGTGAAACGGTGCGTTCTATAGCTATTGTGACTGACTCATCAGCTGCTTTACCCGCATCTTGTATACAGGGGATGACGGAGGCTGGCGGTTTTGCTCTGGTTGACCTACCTGTATCTATTGCAGGGCAGACATTGGCTGGAATGAGCCCCGGTGAGGTTGATGCTGCGATTGTTACAGCCCACGTACAAGGGGAGCAAGTGATAACGTCCAGCCCTGCCCCCGGTGCCTTTCTTGATGTGTATGAAGAGCTTGCATCCCAGGGCTATAGCAGCATTATTTCTCTGCACCTTTCAGCGGCTCTCTCTGGTACCTGCGATTCAGCAAGGGTAGCTGCCAGTATGGTTGATATCCCTGTTGCAGTGGTGGATTCTGAAAACCTAGCAATGGCGCTAGGGCAGGCAGTACTTGAGCTGTATAAGGCTACTGAAACTCTTGATGATATTTCAGCTGCTGTTGAACTGGCAGAAGAGCTCAGCGACGCTACTCGCCTTTTCTTTTTTATTCCTACGTTGGAAGCCCTCAAACGGGGCGGGCGGGTTAACCCGGGGCTGGCAATGGTGGGGCAGATGTTTCAGATTCGTCCAGTTGCTAGTGTTTCAGAAGGTAAGCTGGTCTATCTTGAACGCCCCAGAACAACGCCCAAGGCGATTGAGAGGCTCACCGCCTTGACCCTAGAGCACAGCCAACAGCACATCCTTAACTCAGCGTTAAGGAAGAAAGAACCATACCCTGTTGATAGCTTTGTAGCTCACCCCACCGGCAGGGTGGTTGCCGTACATTTTTGCGGTAACCTGCCACAAGCAGAAGCCTTCAAAGAAAGCCTTGGGCAGGTGGCAGAGCAGGCCGAGCTTTTGCCACTTCCACCTGTTCTTTCAGCGCACTCAGGGCTAGGTGCCCTAGCAGCGGTGGTATATTAGGGCGCCGCTACCGTGAAAGACCCCTGTGGATAAACCCCCAGAAATGCGTCATAAAGTGTCATTGATTCACCGGTTCTTCAGATAGATCGTTGGGCGCTTTTATAAAATAATCCTCTGGTTTCCAGTGTTTATTCACACACCATTTTTCTTCTGGTTCTTGCCAGCTCATCTCTTCTACCCTGGGGGCATGAATCATCTGTGGGAAGAGATCAAAGACGAAGACCAGCAGAGAGTGGAGCTACAACAAAAAGCTGTACCTTCTGTAAGCGATTCCACCTGGCAGCGTGAGGATAGGCTCCTGGCAAGCCGCCGCCACGGTTCTTCTCGCGCGCAGGAAGGTGCACCGGCTTTACGCAGTCGTGCCTTGCTCAGAGAAGCACTTGAGCGGAACGAAACAGCAGAAGTACCTAATGACGAGACACATCTTATCCGCTGGAAAGTTCCAAGCGGTCTGCTAGCTACTTTTGCGGTTTTGCTAGCACTGATTACCGTATGGGCTACGGTCAGCGGTCTGTTGAGCGGTTCTACTGAAACTGTTTCTTTGGCATCTTCACCCGCTGCAGAAACTAGTAGTCACGAGGGCATACCCCAAGAAAATCATAATAAGGGGAGAGCTGTTGGTGCCGCTACGCTACCTAGCGTCGGTGAGGTAACTGTGCATGTTGCTGGTGCTGTAGCCCAGCCCGGTGTCTACACCCTGCCAGCTGGTAGCCGGCTTAATGATGCTGTGGTCGCAGCAGGTGGGCCCCTACCTGAGGCCAACACCGGAGCCATCAACCTTGCAGGGGAATTGGTTGACGGGGTACAGGGTTATGTGCCGGCAGTGGGGGAGACAGCGATGCCTGTGTCTGCTGGATCAGCACCGGCTGGCACACCACCAGTCACCGGCAGTAGCGAACTGGTCAATATCAATACAGCTAGTGCTGAAGAGCTACAGACTCTACCAAAGGTTGGGCCGGTACTTGCTGAAAGTATTATTGCCTGGCGTGAGGAACATGGCGGTTTCCAAAGCATTGAGGAGCTAGATCAAGTCTCTGGTATCGGCCCGGCAACCCTACAGAATCTACGAGATTTAGTAACGGTATGAGCAATTTTAGGTTAGTTGATACTGCCAAACGGTACTGGAAGCAGGACCGTGACCGGCAACAGCATCTACGTGTTCTTCCCCGCCTATATGACCTACGTTTACTGTTACCTACGTGCACTATATGGGTGGTAACCCTCCTATGGATAACGAACGGAGCCATGTTGGCTCTGGGCTGTATCGCAATGCTCGCGGGGGTATGCGCTGTTGTGTCAGTAGCGCTAAAAACGGTAGCTACACCCCGGAAGAGTATCTACCAGGGGGTACTGGGTATTACAGCGCTTGCCCTTGTGGTGGTATCTGCCCAGGCGGTATCAGTCACCGCCCGGGGGTATCATGAGCGCTGGGATTTTTTAGGGGAGGCCAACGGTCAGGCAGTGAGGCTGATTGGTGCCGTGAGTGATTCTGCTCCGTCCTCCTATGGTGGGTTCACAACCCGTGTTCACGCCCAAATGATTGAGAATGATGAGCGGGTGCTAAACCAAACGGTCAGTGTACAGCTTTTTACCAATAAGGAGTTTTTCGCGGGGCAAAATGTCCGGGCAGTAGGCAGGTTAGAGGTCCAAGGGTCTTACTACCGTGTCAAGGGCGGGCTTTACCCTGATGAGAATACGGTAGGCTCCCCTCATTTTCTGGGAACGATCAAGACGAAGGTGCGGGAGCAAACGGTTGAGCTACTCGACGCTGATTCAGCTGGTTTGCTACTGGGCATGGCATATGGAGATGATTCATCAATCAGTGATGAGTCATTGCAGCACATGCGAGTAGCGGGATTGACGCATCTGACAGCAGTATCTGGTGCCAATATAACCCTCATTTTTGTGCTCGGTTATCGGTCTGCTCAGAAGTTGAGAGTGCATAGAGGATTACTCATCACAGCAGGTTTGAGCTGTGCTGGTCTTTATGTTGCTCTCGTCGGTTTTGATGGTTCTGTGCTTCGCGCCTGGGTTATGGGTCTTCTCGGGGGCTTAGGCATGGTCTTAGGGCATGGTGCCCACCGCATTACCGCCCTGTGCACCTGTATACTTATACTTCTGTTTATAGCTCCTGAGCTGGCATCGAACTTTGGTTTTGCGCTATCGGCGACCGCAACAGCGTCCCTTCTGTTTTTGGCACCGGCACTGCGGAGGCTGGGGTCCATGGTGATGCCAGGTATCTGCGCTGAGGTGCTAGCTATACCTCTCTCAGCTGCTCTTTGGTGCGCTCCCATCATCCTGGTACTCTCTGAAGCTTTTTATCCATATACCGTGCTGGCTAATGTTCTGGTAGCACCAATGGTAGCTCCAATCACTTTCGTGGGGCTTTTGCTCCTCTTCTTCCTGGGATCTGGTCTCAACAGTTTCTTGCCGCTGGCCCCCTTGCTGCTAGTCGGTGGCATCCTGGCCCGTACGGTTCATGGGGTAGCTGCTGAGGTGTCAGACCTACCCGGAAGCTCTGTGCCGCTGTCTGCTACCCCGGTCAGCCTCCTTGCGGTAACGCTGGTAGTTGCCGCTCTGTCAGCTTTGGCGCTGTGGGGCGATTATAAAATAAATAGGGCAGCGGTGACACGAAGTCTGCATAACTCTGCCGTTGCTGATTGGCAGGGACTATGAACCGGGTGCAGCGGGAAAAGGACAGGCAAAAGCTCATATTTGCACTTATCGTCATAGCTTTCTCCTGCGCGCTTGCCCTCTTACGCCCTTCACCCAGCCAAGGGCATGCGCCCAATAACTGGCAATGGATCACCTGCGATGTAGGGCAGGGGGACGCTCACTTGGTTCGTACCAGCGAACATAGGGCAGTTTTGGTCGATACCGGGGATAACTACCCAGCACTGGAATCATGCCTCAGCTGGGCTCACGTTGAAGCACTTGATGCGGTACTCCTAACACATCATCATCGAGACCACTATGGGGCTTTGGGGCAGCTCACCGACACCGTAGAGGTTGCCCAGCTACTTGTTTCCCCGCATTTCTTACCAGAAGAATTACCGCCGGGTATACCGATAAACCTTATATCAAAAGGTCTAGAGGGAGCCCCGCCCCAGCTAAGCTTAGGAGCTGAGGTTACCGCCACCGTGCTATGGCCACCGGATGAGGCAGCCAGAATTCCCGGTATAGGTGATAGCAACTCCTTCATCAATAACACCTCAGTTGTTGCCCGCTTCAGCTTAGGGCACCAGAACCCCCTCACCATACTCACCACCGGCGACCTTGAAGAGGACGCTGCTATACGGCTTATCGGGCAACAGGCAGAGGAACTGCCCAGTAGCGTCCTGAAGGTCGCTCACCATGGGTCTGCCGGTAGTGGCACAGCGCTTATCGACACTGTAAATGCACCGATTGCTCTCATACCGGTGGGTAGAAATAATGATTACGGGCACCCTCACCGAACAATAACTGACTATCTTGCAGCACAAGGAAGCAGTATTCAAAGAACCGATACGCAGGGGCATATTGCTTTAACCCGGGTGGAAAACAGTATTTCAGTTACAGTTTCTGGCCGATAGAACATCATGCAGAGGGAGCAAAGAAACCAAAAGTCTGCCACAATAGGGGAAGCATCTAAGGAGGCACATGGCACGCTCCCCCCAAAGCCGCAGCGGCAATGAGAACGCCTGGCGCACGGTACATCTTGCACCGTTAGTTTTACTCTATGGTTCTGATGAGTATTTCGCTCAGCGGGCCAAGGAACGCCTGCGATCCCTCTACAAACAGCAAGAAGGTAGCTATGAGCTGACAAGTCTTTCTGCAAAGGACTACCGCGCCGGGCAGCTTGATGTGGTCACTAGCCCTTCTCTCTTTGACGAGCCCAAAATTGTTGAAGTAGACAATGTAGCTCAGATGAACGATAGTTTTCTT
>JAUMUH010000088.1:0-325 GCA_030530765.1 Rothia sp. (in: high G+C Gram-positive bacteria) | reverse complement strand
TTGCCGATGCTCTTGCTTACGCGCAGAGCCCCTCAGACGCAGCTGTTGTGATACTCAGCCACACCGGTGGTAACCGGGGCAAGAAGCTGATTGATGCCGTCCGGGCGTCCCGTTCCTTCCCTCTGGTAGAGTGCAAGCCTCTCAAACATGACAGAGATAAAGTTAGCTTTGTTCTCTATGAATTGAGAGAGCAAGGCAAGAAGATTACCCCTGAAGCTGCTACGGCTCTGGCGCAGGCAACCAGCGATACTGCAGAATTAGCATCTGCTGCCCGGCAACTTGCCCAAGACGGGCCAGAAATTATCGACGAAGCCACTGTTGACCG
>JAUMUH010000087.1 GCA_030530765.1 Rothia sp. (in: high G+C Gram-positive bacteria) | reverse complement strand
ACCGATTTACCACAAGTTCATGGAGATTTCCTATCGGGTTGCTGATAAGGTTTGTCTCATTACACCTGCACGATTCCTTTTTAACGCTGGTGCTACGCCCAAGGAATTTAATACTGCTAGGTTGAATGACAAGCACTTTAAGGTTGTTTACTACGAGCAGGATAGTGCAAAAGTATTTCCTAATACTGACATTAAAGGTGGAGTGGCTGTTACTTATCGAGATGTTGACCAGAATTTTGGATCTATCGAGACATATATTTCAATCCCTGAGGTTAGAAATATTTGTAAGAAGGTAGATGAAATTAGGGTTGATTCTTTGAGTGGTATAATTTCAGGGCGCGGTGTTTACCGATTTACTGATATTGCATTAAAAGAGCGCCCGGAAATTGAAGATATTCAATCAAAGGGGCATAAATGGGATGTGGGAACAGGTGTTTTCAAGCTTTTTGATGCAATTCTATTTTTTGATGAAAAGCCGCAAGGTGAAGGTTTTATAAAAATCCTAGGTCTTAGTGAAAATTCTCGAAAATATATGTGGGTTGACTCGAGATTTATTAATAAACCTGGTAATCTTAATAAATATAAGGTAATACTTCCTAAGGCTAATGGCTCAGGTGCAATTGGCGAAGTTCTCTCTACGCCGCTCATTGGCACGCCGCTCATCGGCTTTACCGAGACCTTTATTTCTATTGGTGAATTTGATGAACTGACCGAGGCTGAGAATTGTTTGAAGTATGTTAAATCAAAGTTCTGTCGAGTTATGTTGGGTGTTCTGAAGATTACCCAGGACAATACCCGTGATAAGTGGGCTAAGGTGCCTATGCAGGATTTCACCTCTGCATCTGATGTTCCCTGGCAGAAGCCAATCCCTGAAATTGACCGCTACTTCTACCAGAAGTACGGCCTGTCCCAGGAAGAGATTGACTTCATCGAAACGAACGTCAAGCCAATGGACTAAGTCAAAAGAGGTCAAATAAGCCGGGTGGAACGAGCCACACAGCCCGCCCGCTGGCTTCGATGGAGCATGGTTTTCCGAGTTCGCGAGGAAAGAAAAACCATGCGGAATCAGCGAAGCGCTAGCGGAGCTGGGCGTGAATCGCTTGCGAGCGAAGCGAGCCAGCGAGAGGGTCTTGCTGGGACGGAAAGCCCGGATGCGAGCTAGCGAGCACACAAGAGGGCTTGGAGTCAGCGGAGCGATAACGTAGCTGGTGTGCTCGTGCAGCTCGGCAATTACTCAAAGAAAAGCGCCCCTTGGCCGCGATCACAGAATCACTGCCAAGGGGCGCTTCGCTCAGTAAAAACCAGCTTCAGCTAAAAGGGGGCTAGTCCTGCTCGACGTCCTCATCAACCCATTCCAGGGTGCGGGCTACAGCCTTCTTCCAGTTGCGGTAGAGGCGGTCAACCTCAGCCTGGTCCATCGCAGGCTCCCAGCGCTTATCTTCTGCCCAGTTATCGATGACGTCCTGCTCGCCGTCCCAGAACCCAACCGCAATACCAGCGGCATAAGCGGCACCCAGGGCAGTAGTCTCAATAACCTTGGGGCGAATAACGGGCACACCCAGCAGGTCAGCCTGGAACTGCATAAGGAACTCGTTAGCGGTCATACCGCCGTCCACACGCAGCTCCTCCAAAGAAACCTTAGAACCGGCTGCCTGGGCGTCCGCGTTCATAGCATCCAGCACTTCGCGGGTCTGGAAGGCGGTAGCTTCCAGCGCTGCGCGGACGATGTGGGCGCGGTTAACATAGCGGGTCAGACCAACGATAACGCCGCGGGCATCAGACTTCCAATGCGGCGCAAAAAGGCCAGAGAAAGCGGGCACAACATAGGCGCCGCCGTTGTCCTCAACACTGGTAGCCAGAGCCTCAGACTCAGAGGCATCATCAATCATCTTCAAGTTATCGCGCAGCCACTGAATCAGTGAACCAGACACCGCAACAGAACCCTCAAGCGCATAGACCGGGTCAGCATCACCCAGCTTGTAGGCAACAGTGGTCAACAGGCCGTTCTCTGAAATCACCGGCTCGTTACCGGTATTCATGAGCATAAAGTTACCGGTGCCGTAAGTATTCTTAGCCATACCCTTCTCAAAACAGGCCTGACCAAAAGTCGCTGCCTGCTGGTCACCCAAAATACCGGCAATGGGGGTGCCGTTGAGCAGACCGGTGGGGCGGCCGTAACCGTACACCTCGGAAGAAGACTTAATCTGCGGCAGCATAGACACGGGGATGCCCATATCGGCTGCGATGGATTCATCCCACTGCAGGGTCTTGATGTTCATCAGCAGGGTACGCGAAGCATTGGTGACGTCGGTGACGTGCACCCCGCCCTCCACACCGCCGGTCAGGTTCCACAGAACCCAGGTGTCGGTGTTACCAAAGAGCAGGTCGCCTGCTTCAGCCTTCTCGCGGGCGCCCTCTACGTTATCCAGAATCCACTTAATCTTGGGGCCTGAGAAGTAGGTGGCAAGGTTGAGCCCCACAATATCGTGGTACTTGCCCGGGCCAGCCTCGCCGCCCAGCTCATCACAAATCTTCTGGGTGCGGGTATCCTGCCACACAATAGCGTTGTAGATAGGTTTACCGGTGGTCTTATCCCACACCACAGCGGTTTCACGCTGGTTAGTGATACCCACAGCGGCAATTTCGTGGTGGTTAATCTCAGCCTTGGTCATAGCTTCACCAATGGCCTTACGCACGTTCGCCCAAATTTCCATGGGGTCGTGCTCAACCCAGCCAGCCTTGGGGAAGATCTGCTCGTGCTCGTACTGACCCACACTCTTAATCTCACCCTTCTTGGTGAAAAGAATGGCGCGGGACGAAGTGGTGCCCTGGTCAATAGAGAGAATGTACTTCTTACGTTCGGGTAGGGGAGTTACAGTCATGGTTATTCACCTTTCATGGGGCGAGCCTTCTTTGGCTCACCGGTCAATTCTTTACGCCCCGGCAATAGCAAGGACGGCGGGTACAATCAGGGCTGCGGTGGCACCACCCAGCAGGGGGCCAACAACCGGGACCCAGGCGTAAGCCCAGTCGCTAGAACCCTTGCCCTTGATAGGCATCAGGGCATGGGCGATGCGGGGCCCAAGGTCGCGGGCAGGGTTGATCGCGTAACCGGTGGGGGTACCCAAAGACAGGCCAATAGCAACAACAATCAGAGCGACAGCCAAGGGGCCCAGACCTGAGGGGGTCTGACCTGAGGCAACCACGAAGCCCACCAGAATGAAGGTGCCAAAAGCCTCAGTCACCACGTTCCAGCCGTAGGAGCGAATAGCCGGGCCGGTTGAGAAAATGCCGCGGGTAGTGCCCGGCTCAGCGATATCAAAGTGCTTCTTGTAGACCAGGTAAGCGCACCAGGCACCGATGAAAGCACCAATCATCTGCGCTGCAACATAGACCAGCAGGTGACCGAAGGTAGGGGAAATACCGGGGGCAAAATCATTACCCGCCACCAGCTGACCTAGGGTAACCGCAGGGTTGAGATGGGCACCAGAGGGGCCAGACACATAGACTGCCGCAAAGACCGCAAAACCCCAACCAAAGGCAATGGTCAGCCAGTTGGTGTTAGTAGCTGCTGACTTAGGCAGGGTAACGGCGGCACACACACCGGCACCCAAAAGTATCAGGACGGCGGTGCCCAGCACCTCTGAGGCAAAAGCACCCAGCAGGGTAGCGGTACCATCTGCATTAACCAGTGCAGATGCCTGGATGCTGGCTTCAGCGCCAGCTGCCAGTAGAGAGCTCATAGAAGACCTCTTTCACATCGGTGTGAAGAAGACAGATAGGTGTAGTCATCTTCGATTACTTGTTGATTTATTGGGGGAAAACTTAGCTTACCGCCCCAGACGTTACCGGGCGGCCTCAACAGCGCGGCGGGGGGCAACTTCTGCCGCCTCTGCCATGGCTGCTGCTGCCTGGCCGTCCTCGCCGCAGGTTTCTGCCTCGGCAATAGCGGCAACGCGGGCGGCGTAGGTGCCGCGTTCTTCGCTCACACGCGCCTCATCCCAGCCCAGCTCTGCTGCCATAATCTCAAGGACTTCATCGGCAGCTGCCAGGCCGCGGTCGCTTGCTTCAAGGTCAAGGCGTACACGGCGAACCAGTACGTCTTCAAGGTGCAGGGCACCTTCGGCACGTACAGCCTGCAGCACATCGGCACGCAAGAACTGCGGTGCAGCAGCCAGGGGGTCACCCAGCCGGGGGTCTTCATTAATCTGAGCGATAACATCTGAGAGTTCAGCGCCGTAGCGTTCTAGCAGGTGCTCAAGGCGGTCTGCATCCCAGTTGTTATCGGCTGCTAGGGCATCGGCGCGTGCTGCCAGCGCCTCATAACCCTCAGCGCCCACCAGCTTGATGTTCTCGGTCACCGAGGGCAGGGCCTTGGCGCGCTCGCCCAGGGCAAAGTCAACGGCATCTTCTGCCATAACCCGGTAGGTGGTCAGCTTACCGCCTGCGATAGCGCTCATGCCGGGGGCAATTTCCATGACGGTGTGTTCACGGGAAACCTTAGTTGAAGCGGCCGTCTCACCCTTCTTAGCCACCGGCTGTAGCAGCGGGCGCAGACCAGCGTAGGAAGAAATGATGTCATCGTGGGTCAGCTCATCAGCAAGCAGCTTATTAGCCTGCATCAGAACGTAGTCGATGTCCTTGGAGGTCGCTACGGGGCGCTCGCGGTCCTCGGTGTAGGGGGTGTCGGTTGTGCCGATAATCCAGTAGCGCTGCCAGGGGATGATGAAGAGCACGGACTTCTCAGTCTTAGTGAAGATACCGCTGCTTGCCTTGATACGGTCGCGGGGCACGGTGATGTGCACGCCCTTAGATGCAAGAACCTTGAGGCCGGTCTGCTTGGTTGCCATGGATTCGGTTTTTTCGGTCCACACACCGGTGGCGTTGATGATGTGCTTGGCGGCAACGGTGTGCTCGGCACCGGTTTCAAGATCAACAATCTTAGCGCCGGTGACCCGCCCGCTAGCGTCCTTGTTGATAGCGGTAACCTGGGTGCGGCTGGCAGCTAGTGCCCCGTAACCGGCGGCGGTGCGCACCAAATCGATGACCAAGCGGGCATCGTCCACGCGGGCATCGTAGAACTGGATTGCGCCGGTAAAAGCTGAGTCTTTGATGCCGGGGAAGACCTTTTTGGTGCCAGCTTTAGTGAAGTGTTGCTGGGCGGGCACAGTCTTCTTGCCACCTGCACCGGCAAAAGCCATGGCATCGTACATGCCAATGCCCACTGCCGAGTAGGCGCGTTCAATCACCGGCATCTTCAAGGGCCAGAGGAAGGGCTGAGCCTTGACCAGGTGGGGGGCGGTCTTCTCTAGTAGCAGACCGCGTTCTTTGAGTGCCTCGGCTACCAGCTTGAAATCTAGGTTGTAGAGGTAGCGCAGGCCGCCGTGAACTAGCTTGGATGACCAGGCAGAGGTGCCTGC
>JAUMUH010000002.1 GCA_030530765.1 Rothia sp. (in: high G+C Gram-positive bacteria) | reverse complement strand
CTGGTAGCGCTCACGCTCAGGCTCGTGGGTGTCATTGACCAAGAAGGGCATAACCTCGCGGTAAGCCTGGAAGAAGGGCTCCATATCAACGATGAGGTCCTTCTCGCAGGGCAACCCCTTAATGGGTTCAACGGTAATCGGCTTGTTCAAGTCAAGATCCTTGAGCAGGGTCTTGCAGGCAAGACGGTTACGGCCGTTGATACGCATAGCATCAGAACCACAGATACCGTGGGCACAGGAGCGGCGGAAAGACAGCGAACCGTCAATCTCCCACTTAATCTTGTGCAGGGCATCGAGCACACGGTCGGTGCCATACATGGTCAGCTTGAATTCGTCCCAGTGTGCCTCTGCCGATGTCTCGGGGGCATAGCGGCGCACCTGGACGGTGATGTCAAAGGTGGGGATAGCGCCAGCGCCACCGGCTTCTGATGCCAGCTCAACCTTTGATTCTGGTTCGCGTGCTTCGAAATCAGCCATTTTAGTACTTACGCTCCATCGGTTCGTAGCGGGTGAAGGTCACGGGCTTGGTGTCGAAACGAAGACCCTTAATGCCTTCCATCTCGGCGGTATCATCACGGTAGACCATTGAGTGCTTCATGAAGTTAGCGTCGTCGCGGTCGGGGTAGTCTTCACGGAAGTGACCGCCGCGAGACTCCTTGCGGTGCAGGGCTGCAACCGACATGACTTTAGCCAGTTCTAGCAGGAAGCCTAGCTCCACGCCTTCGAGTAAATCTAGGTTGAAGCGCTTGCCCTTGTCCTGAATCTGGATGTTCTTGTAGCGCTCTTCCAGCTCTACAATCTTCTTCACCGCGTTGTGGATGGTTTCTTCGGTGCGGAAGACCTGCATATCGGCGTCCATAACATCCTGCAGTTCCTTGCGCAGCTGGCCAACCTTCTCGGTGCCCTCACCATTACGGATCTGGTTGAGCAGAGCCAAGGTAGCATCTGCTGCGTCCTCAGGGATGGGCAGGAAGTCGGTTGATGCTGCGTACTCTGCCGCGTAGATACCAGCGCGCTTACCAAAGACATTGATATCCAGCAGGGAGTTGGTGCCCAGACGGTTAGAACCGTGGACGGACACACAAGCTACCTCACCGGCAGCGTAGAGGCCGGGGATGACGTCCTCAGAGTTGGAGTGTACCTCAGCCTTGATGTTGGTGGGGATACCACCCATGACGTAGTGGGCTGTGGGGAAGACGGGAACCGGCTCGGTGTAGGGTTCAACGCCCAGGTAGGTGCGGGCAAACTCGGTGATGTCCGGTAGCTTCTCGTCAATGTGGGCGGGCTCTAGGTGAGTGAGGTCCAGCAGGACGTAGTCCTTGTTGGGGCCACAGCCGCGGCCTTCGCGCACTTCGTTTGCCATGGAACGAGCCACGATGTCGCGGGGTGCCAGGTCTTTAATGGTGGGTGCGTAGCGTTCCATGAAGCGTTCGCCGTCTGAGTTACGCAGAATGCCGCCTTCACCGCGGGCTGCCTCAGAGACCAGGATGCCCAGACCGGCAAGACCGGTAGGGTGGAACTGCACGAACTCCATGTCTTCCAGCGGAATACCGTTACGCAGGGCAATTGCTATGCCGTCACCGGTCAGAGTGTGGGCGTTAGAGGTGGTCTTGAAGATCTTGCCCGCACCACCGGATGCGAAGATAACAGACTTGGCCTGGAAGACGTGCACGTCACCGGTTGCAAGGTCGTAGGAGACAACACCGGCGGGGCGGCGCACGCCGTTTTCGTCCTCAACCATGACCAAATCGAGCACGTAGTACTCGTTGTAGAACTCTACGTTGTGCTTGACGCAGTTCTGGTAGAGGGTCTGCAGAATCATGTGACCGGTGCGGTCTGCTGCGTAGCAGGCGCGGCGAACTGGCGCCTTACCGTGGTCGCGGGTGTGACCGCCAAAGCGGCGCTGGTCGATGCGACCTTCGGGGGTGCGATTGAAGGGCAGACCCATCTTCTCCAGGTCAAGCACAGCATCAATAGCTTCTTTAGCCATAACCTCGGCAGAGTCCTGGTCTACCAGGTAGTCGCCACCCTTGATGGTGTCAAAGGTATGCCACTCCCAGTTGTCCTCTTCAACGTTCGCCAGTGCTGCGCACATACCACCCTGGGCTGCACCGGTGTGGGAGCGGGTGGGGTAAAGCTTAGTAAGAACAGCGGTGCGCACGCGCTGACCAGCTTCAATTGCGGCACGCATACCGGCGCCACCGGCACCGATAATGACAACGTCGTACTTATGTACCTGCATTAGAGAATGCTTCTTTCTTCAGTATCTGGGTAGTCTGTAAAACTTAGGGTGCCGGGCAGAAGGAGGCAAGCAGCTCAGGATCTGCACCAGCGGGGCAGGGGTCAAAGGTGAAAATGACCAGGGTGCCCATGAGAATAACGAAAGCAGATGCCAAGAAGAGGGCAACCTTAAGAGCGAAACGCACGCCGTCCTTCTCAGCGTAATCATCAATGATCACGCGCATACCGTTAGTGCCGTGCAGCATCGCCAGCCAGAGCAGCAGCAAATCCCAGACCTGCCAGAAGGGGTTAGCCAGCTTACCGCCTACAAAACCGAAGTCGATGCGGTGCACGCCTTCACCCATCATGAGGTTGACGAAGAGGTGACCAAAGATGAGCACCACCAGCAGGACGCCGGAGACACGCATGTAGAGCCAGGCAAGCATCTCAAAGTTATTACGCTTTGACGATGAGCGATTGTACTTAACACCTGAGACGGTATTATCGCGGCTACGGGGAACAGAGATCTTAGTTTTTAGCGGAGTTGCCATGGCTTAGTGACCCCCAAGTACGAGCATTGCGTGACGGATAAGGAAGGGAATCATAACGACAGCCCAGAGCACCAGTACGCCCCAAAGCATACCCTTCTGGTTACGGGCACCGTTCTTCCAGAAGTCAATCAGAATGATACGGATGCCATTAAAAGCGTGATAAACGATAGCTGCTACCAGCACCACTTCACCTGCACCCATGATGGGGTTCTTGTAAATGCTCATCACAGAGTTGTATGCCTCAGGCGAGATACGCACAACGGCGGTATCAAGCACATGGACAAGCAAGAAGAAAAAGATAGCGATACCGGTAATGCGGTGGGCAACCCACGACCACATACCTTCGCGACCGCGGTACAGCGTGCCCTTGGATGTATTCGGCACTGAATAACCTCCTGTTGTGATGCGGCTAAAGCAGTCTCGCCTCAGGTTCAGCAAGCTACCCGCACAACAATCTAGTGTGTGTTCTACTCAACAGCTAGACTAGCAGGTTTTACGAGCCGATAGAGACATTGTGTCAGCTCCACTTTTACTCTCACCTTGCTCAATTAGAGTAGATTTTATTTACCTTATCGCCTGCTTCCCTGCAATGGCGCAGTCAGAAAAAATGGCGCTGCAACAAAAGCTTCTTATGAGCCCTGAGCACATCACGTTAAAATTTCCGCATTATGACGCCATCTATCGGTAGACTTGGAACCGATGAGAACACCACTTGAACGCTTTTACCCCTTCATTCCGGCAGGCGGAGTAGGGTCCCGCCTTTGGCCCCTCTCTCGTGCCGATGAGCCCAAATTCCTTCTGGATTTAACCGGGACGGGCACCTCCCTGCTCCGCGCCACCTACGACCGCCTGGTCGATCTTGCCGCAAGCAGCGTCATGGTAGTCACGGGGGAAGCCCATGCCAGCGCCGTCATCCAGCAGCTTTCAGAGCTACGCGGGTCTGACCTGGTTCTTGAACCGTCCCCCCGCGATTCAGCAGCAGCTATCGGTCTTGCCAGCGCCATTCTTTACCAGCGTGACCCTGAAGCAATCATTGGCTCCTTTGCTGCCGACCACGTCATCAGCCCGGTCGAGGAGTTTCAGGCAGTTGTTCGTGAAGCGGTCATCACTGCCGCCAGCGGCAAAATCGTCACAATCGGCATCGAGCCCACCGAACCTTCAACCGCATTTGGTTACATCAAGGCAGAACAGAACCTTGATGTAGAGGGCGCCCCTAATGCTCTAGCCGTTGAACAGTTCGTTGAAAAGCCCGATGCAGAGACCGCCGCAGGGTATATAGCGTCAGGTGACTACACCTGGAACGCTGGCATGTTCGTGGCTCCTGCTGCCCTGATGCTCAAGCACCTGGAAACCAATGAGCCTGAACTGTATGCAGGAATTATGGAGATTGCCCGCAGTTGGGACAGCCCCGAGCGCGAGGCAACCATGACCCGCTTATGGGGCACCCTGCCTAAGACCGCTATTGACTACGCGGTTGCAGAACCTGCAGCAGCAGCGGGTGATGTGGCGATGGTTCCCGGCTCTTTCAGTTGGGACGATGTGGGTGACTTTGACGCAGTTGCCCGCCTTAACATCGAAAAGAGCGGGGAGGATCTCTTCATTCTTGGCGATAAGAGCAACGTTATTGCAGAGGGCAGCACCGGCATTATCGTCGCGACCACCAACCGCAAGATTTCAGTGATTGGGCTTGAGGACGTGGTCATCGTCGATACCCCCGATGCTCTTTTGGTGACCGTGCGAGAAGATGCGCAGCACGTGAAGAATACCGTTGCAACCCTCAAAGAACAGGGGCACAGCAGCCTTCTCTAGAACCCACTGGCGGCTATACATATAAGGGGAAGCCAAGGCAGGCTTCCCCTTATTTCCCACCCCCTTTATGCAAATGATTCTCATTTGAGATAAGCTGTGGGTATGCACAAGAAAACACACCTTTCCCCAATAGCCGCCCTCATATGTGCCAGTGCCCTCGCCCTGTCAGGCTGCGGCACAGCGTCCAGCAACACCGCCCCTGGCACCAGCCCAGCAAGCACCAGTAGCTCAGCACGCCCCGACATCAAAGAAGCCGTCACCCCCTCAGCCCGTATTGCCCTCACCTACGACGGTGGTGTGATGGTGCTGGACGGCAAGACCTTTGAGGTCATCGAAACCATTGAAAAAGAAGGCTTCCTGCGCCTGAACCCCGCCGGGGACAACCGCCACATGGTGGTATCTGACGGCAGCTCCTACACCATGCTGGACATGGGTGCCTGGACGCAAGAACACGGCGACCACAACCACTACTACACCACCTCCCCCACCCTCACCTCCCTCAGCTTTAAAGCAGACGGCACCGGCCACGTCATCGTTGATGAAGGCAAAAGCGCCATGTTTGCCGACAACACTGGAACCTTTGAGGTCTACAGGCCTGCAGACTTGACCGGCGCAGACCAGTACACCGCCGAGAAAATCACCACAGAAACCATCACTCTGCCAGCTGCCCATCACGGTCTAGCCATTCCCCTGGCAGACAACAAATACCTGGTTTCTGTGGGAACCGAAGATGCCCGCACCGGCGCAGCAGTGATAGATAGCCAGGGCAAAACTCTGGTAGAAAACAATGAGTGCCCGGGTATTCACGGCGAAGCTATCGCAGCAGATAACACCTTTACCCTTGGCTGTCAGGACGGCGCGCTCATTTACAAGAACGGCACCTTCACCAAAATCAGCAACCCAGAAGACCCCTACTCCCGCTCGGGCAACCAGGCTGGCTCCCCCATCTCCCACTACGTTCTAGCCGACTACAAGACCGACAAAGATGCAGAGCTAGAGCGCCCCGAGGTTTTCTCTATCATTGATACAGTCAAGGAAACCCGCACCAAAATCAACCTGCCTCAGGGGGTTTCTTACACCTTCCGTTCCCTGGCGCGAGGAGCCCACGGTGAGCACCTGCTACTGACCACCGACGGTAAGCTACGCTTCTACGCCGAGGACGGCGCTGAGCTGGGCAACGTGGACGTCATGGGCTCCTGGGAAGAACCAACCGTATGGCAGGACCCCCGCCCCGCCATCTGGGTGGACGGTGAAACCGCCTATGTCACCGACCCCGCTGCTCAGAAACTGCACGTCATCTCACTGGCAGATATCAAAAACGGTAAGGCTGAGGTATTTGCCTCTGTAGACCTGCCTGAGGTACCCAACGAAATCAACGGTATCTCCCGCACCGCCAAAAGCAAAACCTCAGCAGAGGTAGAGCACAAGCACTAGCGACAAGTGAGCTTGACGGCGGGCACAGGGTAACGCTCAAGCTCAAACATTAAAAAATCTTCCCCTCACTCAGTTACCGAACAAGGCACGTTTACTCTGGTAAAGGTGAGGGGAAGATTTTTTAAAACTCGCAGTCGCATTACCCTGTGCCCGCCGTCTGGTAAGCACTACTGGTATGGTTTGGCGTCACCGCTTCTAAAACTGAATTCTTCCTTGCACTAAGTCAGCGGCACATCCCCCAGGTGCTCCCAGCTGCCTTCGGTAAAGCGGTAGACTGCCAGCTCGGTGACCTCAAACCGGTCAAGGCCTTCTGGCAGCTGCTGAAAATATTCTAGAGAAGCTGCCCGCGCCGCGTCCCCCAGCCCGTGGGCCAGGGTCAGGTGCGGGGTGTAGTCAAAGGGCGAGGCAGAAGGGCCTACCAGCTCGATACTGCGCTGGTGAACCTCACTGAAACAGGCAGCTCCCTCCCCCAGCGGTAGGTAGGTCACCGGGGCAACCGGCTCAAAGCTAGCAGGCTCCCCTAGCTGAACTTCAATGGCACCGTGCCCGGCAAATTCCTGCCGTAAGCGGGTGAGGGCGCACCCGCCGTCCTCTTCGTGGGCAATGAGCACGGTGATGTGAATACTGCTCACCACTTGACCGCTAGCACCCTGGGCTAGCCGCCAGGACACGATGTGCTCGGCAAGAGCCGCAGGTACCCGAGCAATAAGGCTCAGGTAGCTGCGGTTCTCGCGTAAGGTGGGTGAGGCAGATGCTGTACTCATAGCCGGGCCTTAGAGGGCGGGGAGGAAACCCACCGCGTCATAAACATTCTTGACGGTCACCGAGGCAATTTCGCGCGCCTTGGTCGCGCCGATAGCCAGCAGACGGTCAAGCTCAGCGGGGTCATCCATCAGTTCAAGGGCTCGATCGCGAATGGGGGAAAGTTGCTCAACCACAATTTCAGCCAAATCTACCTTGAGGTGGCCGTACATCTTGCCCTGGTATTCGGCCACGATATCGTCAATGGCGCGCCCGGTGACTGCCGAGTAGATGGAGAGCAGGTTTGAGACGCCGGGCTTGTTTTCGCGATTGTAGGCAATCTCGGTGCCCGTGTCGGTCACCGCAGACTTAATCTTCTTGGCGGTCTTCTTGGGGTCATCCAGCAGCCAGATAATGCCCTTATCGGTTTCAGCTGACTTACTCATCTTTGATTCGGGGTTCTGCAGATCGTAGATCTTGGCAGTTTCCTTGAGAATCTTGGGTTCGGGCACCACAAAGGTGTCGCCGAAGCGGGAGTTGAAGCGCTGTGCCAGGTTGCGGGTGAGTTCCAGGTGCTGGCGCTGGTCTTCACCGACGGGCACAACGTCCGCCTGGTAGATCAGGATGTCTGCTGCCATGAGCACAGGGTAGGTGAAGAGACCAACAGAGGCGTTGTCGGTGCCCTGTTTAGCTGCCTTGTCTTTGAACTGGGTCATTCGGGCTGCTTCGCCGTAGCCGGTGAGGCAGTTGAGTACCCAGGCGAGCTGGGCGTGCTCGGGCACATGGGATTGCACAAAGAGCGGTGTCTTCTCGGGGTCAATACCTGCAGCGATGTACTGGGCTGCGGTTTTGCGGGTGCGCTCCAGCAGGACGGCGGGGTCTTGGGGCACAGTGATGGAGTGCATGTCTGGGATGAAGTAGAGGCAGCTGTGGTCTTGCTGCAGGGTCACCCAGTTGTTGACTGCACCGATGTAGTTACCCAGGTGCATAGAGTCCGCTGAAGGCTGGGCACCAGAGAAAGCGCGGGGCGCGCCCTGAGATGCGTTAGGAATAGCTGCCTTGGGGTTTGCTGGTGTCTCGCTCATAGTCTTTCTTTCTTAGGCACCTTCACGTGCTAGTTCCATGCCGTTTTTGGCGGTGAAGTTGATGGTGTCTAGGGCGCGGTCGATCATGTCCCGAGAGTTTTCGTCGTTAACTTCTAGTTGTTCGGCAATGACCTTAGACTGCACCAGACAAATCTGAAAAGAGTGCGCCAGTTTCTCGGTGTGAACGTCGGCTTCATACTCTGCCCTTTTGACCGTGTGCTCTTCGTATGCCTTACGTTGAGCAGAAAGGGTGCGGTTAACACTGATGAGCAGATAAACGGCGATACCCAGCCAGGCAAGAATAATACCTGCAATAATCCAGCCCAGTGCCGAGGACTCATTGGCTGACTGGATAATTGCCCAGATAAGAAGAGCAACCAGAATTGCCATGCCAATAGCGGCACCGGTCATAACGGTTTTGATATTTTGCTGCTGTGCGGGGTTCTGTGAGCCGTGAGTTTGCATGGTTTCTATTATGTCAAAGGAAAGGGGCAGACGCTGAACCCCCACCGCCTCTGTGACCGCCTAAACTAAAGACTTATGAGCAGTGATAGGCGTGAAACTAAGTACAGGCAGGTAGCCGAGCAGATAGAGCAGCGCTACCTGGCAACTGCCGCCCCGCATACGCTTTTACCCACAGAGCGGTTTTTGCAGCTTGAATGTGGGGTTTCCCGCGATACGGTGCGCCGGGCTATTCATTTCTTGGGTGAACAGGGGCTGGTCTACCGGGTGCAGGGGGCGGGCACCTTTGTGGCGCAGCACCGAAAGCTGGTCAAGGCGCCGTCCTTAAAATCTTTTACCCAGGATATGCAGGCGCGGGGTCAGCGCCCGCAATCGGTCACCTTGAGTTGTCACATAATACCTGCCCCTGCCCTCGTCGCCCGCGATTTGGGGGTGGACGGTGGGGCGAAGGTGCTTGAGATTCGGCGGCTGCGGCGGGCTGACGGCTCACCCATTGCTTTTGAGGTGGCGCATTTTGTGCCGCATGCTTTTGCGCATTTAGAGCCTGAAATAACCGGCTCTTTGGATGCCCAGCTACAGGTCAGCGGTTTTAGTGTGGAGTCTGCTGTTCAGCGTATTTCTGCCACCAATTTGACGCGTGAGGAGGCTGCCTGGTTGGAGGTGCCTCAAGGGTCAGCTGCCCTGCGGGTTGAGAAGGTGGGCTACACCCAGCGGGGTGTGGCGGTTGAGAGCACGCAGACGCTGTACCGAGCTGACCGCTACGACTTTGAGGTGCAGGTCAAGCGCTAGGTGGCGGCAAGCTGCGGAGCATGGGTAATGCGTATGCGAGTTTTAATGAAAATAAGGACACCCCCAACCCTGCTTCTGCACCTGTTCAAGTACTAGCCGGGAGGGGTGTCCTTATTTTCATTAACTGTTTGAGCACTAGCGTTACCCATGCGGAGCAGCTAGAGCCCCTTTGAGCTGGAGGGAAGTGTGTTGCAAAGCAGTTACTCCCCGATCGCAAAGAATTTAAGCTACCATACGCTCAGCGGTTTCAACCACGTTGACCAGTAGCATTGCGCGGGTCATGGGGCCTACACCGCCGGGGTTGGGTGAGTACCAGCTTGCTTTGGCGGCAGCTTCGGGTGAGATGTCGCCGGTGAGTTTCTTTTTGCCGGTTTCGGGGTCTTCGATGCGGGAGACACCGACGTCCAGCAGAATGGCGCCGTCTTTGACCATGTCGGCGGTGACGATGTGGGGTTGGCCGACTGCTGCTACGATGACGTCTGCTTCGCGTAGGGCGCCTGCTATGTCCTTGGTGCCGGTGTGTACCAGGGTGGGGGTAGCGTTGACGTTTTTGCGGGTCAGCAGCAGACCTAAGGGGCGGCCTACGGTGACGCCGCGGCCGAAGACGGCTACGGTTTTACCCGCCAAATCTAGCCCGTGACGCTCGATGAGCTCGATGACGCCGTTGGGGGTGCAGGGCAGGGGGGAATCCATGTCGCCACCAGCATTGAGCACGAGTTTGCCCAGGTTGGTGGGGTGCAGGCCGTCTGCGTCCTTGGCGGGGTCGATTTTTTCGAGGATGCGGTTGGTGTCAATGTGCTTGGGCAGGGGTAGCTGCACGATGTAGCCGGTGCAGGCGGGGTCAGCGTTGAGCTTGTCGAGCTCTGCTTCGAGTTCCTCCTGAGTAACGGTTTCGGGCAGTTCTACGCGGATGGAGGCGATGCCGACTTCTTGGCAGTCGCGGTGTTTACCGCCAACGTAAGAGTGGGAGGCGGGGTCGTCACCGACGAGGACGGTTGCTAGGCCGGGGGTGACGCCGCGTTCTTTGAGGGCGGCAACGCGGTCGGTCAGTTCTTTTTTGATCTGTGCGGCGGTTGCTGTGCCGTCAAGAATCTGTGCCATGTTTACCATTCCTCGATTCCTAAGTAGAGGGGAAATTTCTCGCAGAGGGCGTCGACGCGGGCGCGCTGGGCGGCAACATCTACACCGGGCTTGAGGGTTTCTGCGATGATGTCAGCTACCTCTGCGAAGGCTGCTGCGTCAAAGCCACGGGTTGCCAGGGCGGGGGTGCCGATGCGCAGGCCGGAGGTGACCAGCGGCGGGCGGGGGTCGTTGGGGATGGAGTTACGGTTGACGGTGATGCCGGCTTCGTGCAGCAGGTCTTCTGCTTCTTTACCGTTAATTTCGGCGTTACGCAGGTCTACCAGCACCAGATGGACGTCGGTGCCGCCGGAAATCAGGGAGACGCCAGCTTCTGCCATGTCGGGCTGCAGGAGGCGTTCTGCTAGGATCTTTGCGCCTTCGAGGGTGCGGGCCTGGCGGTCCTTGAACATGTCAGAACCAGCAATTTTGAAGGCAATCGCCTTACCTGCGATGGCGTGTTCCAGGGGGCCGCCCTGCTGGCCGGGGAAGACTGCTGAGTCGATCTTCTTCTTGAGGTCTTCGGTGCACATGATGAAGCCTGAGCGGGGGCCTGCCAGGGTCTTGTGCACGGTGGATGAGACAACGTGAGCGTGGGGTACGGGGTTGGGGTGCAGGCCTGCTGCAACCAGACCAGCGAAGTGTGCCATGTCTACCCAAAGGTAGGCACCCACCTCATCAGCAATCGCGCGGAAGGCAGCAAAATCCAGCTGACGGGTATAGGCAGACCAGCCCGCAATAATCACCTTGGGCTTCTCAGCCAGCGCCAGCTCACGCACCTCGTCCATATCAACCTTGCCGGTTTCCTCGTTAACACCGTAGGCAACAACCTCATAGAGCTTGCCAGAGACATTGAGCTTCATACCGTGGGTCAGATGGCCACCGTGTGCCAGGGACAGGCCCATAATCTTGTCGCCGGGGGTCAGCAGGGCGTGCATGACAGCGTTATTGGCCTGGGCACCTGAGTGGGGCTGGACGTTGGCGTGGTCTGCGCCGAAGAGTGCCTTGGCGCGGTCAATGGCAAGCTGTTCGATAACGTCCACAAATTCACAGCCGCCGTAGTAGCGGCGACCGGGGTAGCCCTCAGCGTACTTGTTGGTGAGAATGGAGCCCTGCGCCTCAAGAACCGCGCGGGGGGCAAAGTTCTCTGAGGCAATCATTTCGAGGGTGTACTGCTGGCGGTGTTGTTCCTGCTTAATAGCTTCAGCGATCTCAGGGTCAACTTCAGCGAGGGGCAGATTGGTGACGTTGTCGGGAAAGTTGGTCATGCCGCTTCCTTATTGGGTCGGTGGATCAGAGCCTGCCCGCCAATCGGTGGGCGCACAGGTCACGTGATGCTTTACTACACAAAGGGTGTGAGCCTCCTTTAAGTGTAGCGACCTCGCTCTCGTTACAGGCTTGCAGCCAGCACTTATCTTACGCCTTGGATAATTTTTTTGCCCCACTTTTGGGGACGGCACTGGGCTAGTAAGTCCTGGTCAGGCAGGTAAGCCGGCACCCCCGCGCCACCGGCTGGTGAATCTTTTCTTGCTAAACTTTGAGATACATTTTGGCACGTAGGGGATTTCTACGCCGCATCGCCCTGGCTAGCAACTGGGCAGGGCTGACCTCTCGCATTTTCAGATACAGGTACTAGGGAAAGTAGATTTCGTGAGCAGTACACCCTCCCGCCGCGCACACCGCGAACAACATCAAAAGAAAAATACCCGCCAGTGGGTTGCTGCGGGCGCCGCTGCAGTTATCTTGCTGACAGGTGGTGTTATTGCGGTTAACCAGTTCAGCAATGATGGGCAGAATAATGCTGGCACCTTTGGGCAAGAGGTGCCCAGGGATTGCGCTACCACCCAGAACGTCACCGTTGAAACCACAGAATCTATGGCGCAGGCGCTCCGGCACATGCCTGTAGACCCTGAAACCTGTATCTCGCTTGACATCAGTACCGATAAAAGCGCCAGTGACCTTGTAGCAGCAGCGAGCAGCAGCGGCGGCTCCCAAACTAACCTGTGGATTCCTGATTCGTCGCTTCGCGCTGAGCTGGCAATGGCAGAGGCCGGTGCGCAGTTAAACCCCGTGACAGATTCTTTGGCGCAAACTGCCGGCGTCCTTGTATCTACCAAGGAATCTACCGACTTCTCACACTGGGCTGATGTGCTCAACGATGACACCGCTGTCAAGATGGGTGACCCCAAACAGGATTCTGGTGCTTTTGCTGCCCTGATGGCAGGTGTTGCTGAGGTATCCGATGGGGCTGCAACCGAGCAGACACTCAGTGAGGGTACCGCTTTGCGGGCTACCACTATTGGGGTGGATGAGGCCGCCCCTAGCGCCCGTGAACTGCTGGACCGCGTTGAAAGCGGAGAGGTTGAAACGGCGGTTGTTACCGAGGCTGATTACACTGCCTACCGGGCTCAGAAGGGTGATACGGCACTTAAAGTATCTGCTCCGTCTAGCGGGTCTGAGGTGTTGAACTACCCCATGTACCGCACTTCTGGCAGCAAAAATGCCACCATTGATAACGCGGCAACCCAAATTAAGGATTTTTTGGCTTCAGAAGAGGGCAAAAAGGCTCTCACATCTGCCGGGCTGCGGTCTGCAGGTGGTGAGGCTCTGGCGGATACCAACGCCGGCCCCTTGGGGGCTATCACCCCGTTGATTACTGAAAATTCTACGGTTTTGGGGCAGACGTGGACGAGTTACGCTTTGCAATCAGCACCGCTGAATGCCTTGGTTGTTCTTGATACTTCAGGCTCAATGCTGCGAACCGTTGAGGGTAGCGATAAGACCCGCATTGATTTGACCGTTGAATCGGTGCTGGCAGGTTCCCAGCTTTTCCCTGCCCGTGATTCGATGGGGTTGTGGAAGTTCTCGCGTAATCTTAAGACCCCTAGCGGTGAGGTCTCTGACTGGGTTGAGCTGGTGCCCTTGCGCGGTTTTGAGGAAACTGTTGACGGTAAGACTCAGCGTGAGCTCTTGCAGGAGGCAGGTGCGGGGATTGCGAAGGACATTGACCCTAACGGCAAGACTGCGCTGAACGATACTTTGCTGGCTGCCTTCCGTTCGATGAAGGAAAGCTATGAGCCCGGTGCAGCGAATGCGGTCATTATGTTGACCGATGGTGAGAACTGGGATGACGGTTCTATCAGCCAGGAAGAGCTTATTAAGACTATTCAGGCTGAGCAGGACCCTGAGCACCCTGTTTTTGTGATTCTGATTGGGGTGTCCCAGGACGCTGACATGAATGCTTTGACCACGATTGCTACGAGCGTGGGTGGTGAGGCTTACCCGGCGCTGTCGCCTGAGGATATTCAGAAGATCTTTGCTGAGGGTCTGACCAGTATTGCTGCTGAAAAGGCGGAGGGTGCAGCCCAGTAGGTTCTCACGTTGCAGGGTGGGCTGAGCCTATCCTTCGCGACTTGCGAGTTATAAAGCAAAAATCCCTACCCAAGCTCTGTAAAAGCTGATTTACCAGTTTTACTGAGTGGGTAGGGATTTTTGCTTTATTGTTTGAGCTGGAGCGAAGTGATAGGCGATGCCCGTCCCTTTGCTTTTACCTCCATAGAGCCTTTAGTGGAAGAAGTGGCGGGATGGAGGGCAGAATTCCGAGCGAGCGAGATGGAAGCAGAAATTCCGAGCGAGCGAGGAAAATAATTTCTGCTGGAATCTGCTAAGTGCTAGCGTGCAGCAATTCTGCCCGGAATCGGAGCCCGCCCTCCATCGAACTCTTAGTGGAAGAAGTGGCGGGCTCCGGTGAAGTACATACTCACCCCTGCTTCTTTGGCGGCGTTGATTACTTCTTCGTCGCGGATGGAGCCGCCGGGTTGGACGACGGCGCGTACGCCGGCGTCGAGGAGGACTTGTAGGCCGTCTGCGAAGGGGAAGAAGGCGTCTGAGGCTGCCACTGAGCCGCAGGCGCGTTCTGCTCCGTCTGCGAGGGTGTTGGCGCGTTCTACTGAGAGGCGGCAGGAGTCTACGCGGTTGACTTGGCCCATGCCGATGCCGACTGCGGTACCGTCGTTGGCGAGGAGGATGGCGTTGGACTTGGCGGAGCGTAGGGCGCGCCAGGCGAAGCTGAGGTCTGCCAGGGTTTCGGAGTCTACGGCGTCACCGGCGACGAGCTGCCAGTTGTCGGGGTTGTCGCCTTCGGCGTCCAGGCGGTCTGCCTGCTGGATGAGGGCGCCGCCTGAGATTTGTCGGTATTCGAGGGTTTCACGGGCGAAGCCTGCCGGTAGCTGGAGGATGCGCAGGTTTTTCTTGGTCTGCAGGATTTCTAATGCCTCGGGGGTGTAGGAGGGGGCTATGATGACTTCGGTGAAGATGCCCTTGACGGTTTCGGCCATGGTTGCGGTGACTTCGCGGTTGGCTGCGATGACGCCGCCGTAGGCTGAGAGGGGGTCGCAGGCGTGTGCCTTGGCGTGGGCGTCTGCGATGGGGTCTGCTGCATCAGGTGAGCCGACGGCGATACCACAGGGGTTGTTGTGCTTGATGATAGCTACAGCCGGTTCGTCGAAGTCGTAGGCGGCACGCAGGGCTGCGTCGCCGTCGACATAGTTGTTGTAGCTCATTGCTTTGCCGCCGAGCAGGGTTGCCTGGGCGATGCCGGGGGCTGCTGTGGCGTCGGTGTAGAGGGCGCCTGCCTGGTGGGGGTTTTCGCCGTAGCGCAGGGTGTCGGCCAGTTCATAGGAGTGACCAGCGAAGGGTGCCCAGAGGTTTTCAGCGTCGGTCTCGAATTGTGCTGCGGTCCAGGTGGCTACGGCGGTGTCGTAGGCTGCGGTGTGGGCAAAAGCTGCGGATGCCAGGGCGCGGCGCTGTGCCAGGTTGAAGCCGCCTGCCTTGGCTGCTTCAACGACGGAGCCGTAGCGGGCGGGGTCAACGACGATGGCTACGGCGTCGTGGTTTTTGGCTGCTGCGCGCACCATGGAGGGGCCGCCGATGTCGATTTTTTCGATAATGGCGTCCTGGTCAGCACCGGATTTTACGGTGTCAACGAAGGGGTAGAGGTTGACGACCACCAGGTCGAAGGCTTCAATGTCGAGTTCTGCCAGGGTGTCGATGTGTTCCTGCTTGCGGCGGTCTGCCAGGATACCGGCGTGGACGCGGGGGTGCAGGGTTTTGATGCGACCTTCGAGGCATTCGGGGAAGCCGGTGATGTCTGAGACTTCGGTGACGGGCACGCCGGCTGCGGCGATGGTGGAGGCGGTTGAACCGGTGGAGACGATGGCTACCCCGGCTTCATGCAGGCCGCGGGCGAGGTCTTCTAGACCGGTCTTGTCGTAGACAGAGATGAGGGCGCGCTTGAGGGGGACGCGGTCGAGCTGGATCAGACTCACTAAGGGAACTCCGTTTTTCTTGTGCTCGGCAGGTACCTGCGAGCTGTTTTTGGTGTTGGGTGAGTCGTTTCTTTCAGAGCCCCGACCCTAGGCTCAGCCACCTTGTGGGGCTAAATCTATTGGGTCTAGAGCTTGGCTGCTAGCTCTGCAATGGTTTGCACCAGAAGCACTCGTTCTTTGACTTTGATGCGTTCGTGCAGGGTTTCTTCGGTGTCGTCGGGTAGGACGTCCACCGCAGCCTGTGCCAGGATGGGGCCGGTGTCCACCCCGGAATCGACCAGGTGCACGGTGAGCCCGGTGATTTTGACCCCGTGGGCGAGGGCATCACGCACGCCGTGGGCGCCGGGGAAGGAGGGCAGCAAGGCAGGGTGGGTGTTGATGATGCGGTTTTTGAAGCGCTCTACCAGTTGAGCGTCAACAATGCGCATGAAGCCGGCAAAAATGATGTAGACGGGGTTGTAGGAGGCAATCTTTTCTTCTAGCGCCCGGTTCCAGGCGGCACGGTTTTCGTAGCTAGCCGATTCTACCAGGAAGGTTTCAATCCCGGCTTTCTGTGCCCGTTCAATTCCCAGGCAGGGCTTGTCGGCTCCCACGGCAAGCACCTCAGCTGCTAGCTGACCTGCCGCTACGGCGTCCAGTATTGACTGCAAGTTTGTGCCCGAGCCGGACACCATCACCACAATGCGCATAGGTTTTAGTGTATCTCACATCCCAGGCAGCCGGGCTAGGGGCAAGACGGTATGGTTATATCTATGTCAGAAAATCATGAGCACCGCCCCCCTACACCCCAGCGTTGAAGCCTACGAGAATGTGCGCATTTGGTCGCGCTGCACTTTCTTATCTCTGGTAGCTGCCTACGGTGCTGCGACCTTCCAGGGCTGGTTTCAGCTACTGGCGTTGGGGATCACCCTGCTCACCGTGGGGCTGGCGATTACCACCTTGGTGAAGATGGTAAAAACTTCTTTTCCCTTTTTCTCAATTCTGCTGATGATCATGATTATTTTGTGGTCGCTGTTTTTGGGCTTTTCAGCGGTGACCCAGCTCATTTTTGCGGACGCCGTGGGCAGCTACTACGAGTGCCTGCAACAGGCAACCACCCAGGTGCGCTCTGAACAGTGCACCAGCCAGATGAGCGATAACCTCTTCAACCAGATACTCGGCGGCAAGTAAGCGGCCTTAGCGGCGGCGGGACTTAGGCCTTCTCACCACCGGGCGGAAGGGCTTTTTGGGTTCCGCATCAGCAGGTTCTTCAGCTTTTTCTTGTGCCTCTGCCAGCTCTTCTGCGCCCTCTGCTTCTTCTGCTTCTTTGCCCTCATTTCCCCCCAGAGGGTCAATCAGGCGCAGGGCAGGTTTGGCAGGTTCAGCAGCTTCAGCTTCGACGGGCCCCTCATCAGCATTTTTCTGGGCACCGGCGCACCGCCCCTTACGCTTGGCTCGCGCTACCTTCTTCCCTACCTGCTGCTGTTTCTTGCCACTGCCTTTCTTCGTCTCAGGCATCTGTGCGAACCGTTCAAGCTCTGCACTGGTATCGCGTACCAGAAGGTGGGAAAGGCCCAGCCCCAGCATGGTACCTGCAGCCAGTAGCCCTGCGGCGTACGCCCCAAAGATTAGCGGGTTGGGGCCGATGTCGGTAAATCGCCCCAGCCCCAAAGAACCGTTAGCAATCCACCCCAAGAAAACCGTTACGATGAAAGCCGGCAGAAAGGTCAAAAGAGCCAGGCTCACGGTCGATAAGGGCCAGGATATCCAGCGGAAACGAATCTTGAGGGCAAACCACTCGTCCAAATGGTTTTCACCCTCACGAAAGAACCACCAGCCGCCTAAAGCACCGGCAAGCAAAGGCACAGCCAGCGCCAGGTAGCCCCAGGGTTCTGCAGCGTGCGGCAGCGCACCCAAAATCGGCAGTGCAGGCATAACCCCAACGTCCGTGCCCGTCAGATCGACCGAGGTTCCGGTGCCCAAGGCAAACCCTGCACCGCTACTCCACGCCATAGAATAAACCACAAAGTTGAGGAGCAGACCCAGCTGCAAGAGCGTCACGGCAAGACCGCCCACAGCCCCTGCGCGAAGCGACTGGTAGAGGGCAACAACATCAGCCCAGTGCCAAAAGAGGGTGAAAGCCAAGAGCAAGGCACCGCCAGCGGCAAAGGCGAGCACGCTCACCATAGAAGCACGTACCAGTGCCCATGCATAAGACCCTGCCCAGCGGGAATACTGGCTAAATTTCTTTACCCAGTCCGCAGCGTTCACACCGATCATAGCCGCCAACGAACGCGACTCAGCGTAACCGCCTGCCAGAACACCCAGCACTACCGTACACAGCGGTGTAACCACTGAAAGTACCGGTGAGGTGGTGAAATAGTCCCCGGTTGACAGCCGGCTTACCCCAAGGCTGACCAGAGCATAGGCGAACAGACCGCCCGCAAGCGGCTGCCAAAACTGCCCCTCATAGGAGGCCCGCGCCAGGCGGCGCCCTGACCTGTAGCACAAAGCCAGCGGGATAAGGGTGAGCCCCAAGGGGACAAGACTCATGGTGCCTGCAATCGCGGCATAGCCACCCTGCGCAGGAATATTCATGACCAGCGGAACCCCGTGCACCAGTAACCAAATATGCCCAGCTACCGAGGTCGCCCCAGCAATAGTGCTGTCATTGAAGCCGTTGGTGTACCAGATAGCAGCAAGAAGCAGCACCACAGCTACGTAGCTAAGTGCTGCAACTAGGGCTAATTCCACTACCCCCTGCAACCATAGGGGCATGGGCAACGAACGGGCGGGGCGAGCTACTGTTTTCATCGTCTTTCATCATGTCATGTTTAGCGAGCAGGTGCATGTTAAAGAAGCTACAAGCAGTAAAGTTAGCTCTATGAACATTGACCAATCCTACGTTCTGATTACTGGCGCCTCTGCAGGTATCGGCACCGAATTTGCCCGCCAATACGCCGCAGCTGGCTACAACCTGGTGCTCACAGCCCGCCGGGCAGCTGCCCTTGAAGAGCTAGCGTCTACCCTGCGTGCTAGATTCAACGTGGCGGTTGAGACCATCCCCGCTGATCTGCTGGTAGAAAAAGACCGTGCACTGCTGGTGACCCGACTACAACAGACCGAAAACCCGGTTGAGATTCTGGTCAATAACGCCGGTTTTGGCTTAGGTAAGAGCTTTGACGCTGCCCCGGTAGAAGAACACCTGGCGCAGGTTGATGTGCTGGCAAAAGTGCCCCTACAGCTCATGCACACGGCTATCACCGCAATGCTCCCGCGCGGGCGGGGGCGCATCATTAACCTTGCCTCGGTAGCAGCTTTCACCCCCGGTGGCACCTACTCTGCGGTCAAACGGTTTCTGGTATCAATCTCTGAATCTGCCAACCTGCAGTACGGCAAGCACGGCATCACCGTCACGGCGGTTTGCCCGGGTCTCACCCGCAGCGAGTTCCACAGTGCAATGGGGCAAACCGAGCCGTCCTTACCTGGCTTTCTCTGGTTAACACCGCAGCAGGTCGTTACAAGCGCTATTACCGCGGTTAACCGAGGTCAGGCGGTATGCGTGCCGTCCCTACCCTATAAGCTGACGGTGGCAGCTGCCCGGCTGCTACCCCGCCGAACGGTTGCCGCCGCTATTTCACGCACCCGCGACTACCAGCCTTTAGTCCTCTAACCAGGGGTTAACAGCAGGCACACCCCACGAGTGGTAGACCTCTGCCTTAGAAGAAATAATTTCTAGTTCGTGCACAGTTGCGGTTGCACTCATCAGACCCTCTAAGGCAGCTGTTGCCAAAGGGGCGGCTCCCTCTGACCCGACCGCATGAAGTTTAGCTTCAGCGTGCCGCCCTGCCCACTCTAGAGACACCTGGGGGTCAACGTCCAAAACGTGATCACCGAACCTATCGGTCAGCTCAGCTAACCAACGCTCCGTTTCAGGGTAAGGGTAAAGCCCCTTCAGCTCCCCCAGGCTCAGCACCGAAATATAAAGGGTGCGGTAAGA
This sequence comes from Rothia sp. (in: high G+C Gram-positive bacteria), assembly GCA_030530765.1. Taxonomy (GTDB): domain Bacteria; phylum Actinomycetota; class Actinomycetes; order Actinomycetales; family Micrococcaceae; genus Rothia. The sequence continues at coordinate 20,784 of JAUMUH010000002.1, read as the reverse complement.
GCGCCGCCGCAAAAAAGCTACGACAGCAGGATGAGGGGTTGCCTTGCGAATCTCAGCAAGGACATCAGAATCAAGAAGAAGACCGACTTGGCTCATGCAGCTTTCAGAACACCGTATTCAGTAGCAGGGATACCGCTGGGGTTGGGCGCCAGCAAAAAGTTGAGGAACTCGCTACGCTCGTTCGAAATACGAGTGTAATCCTGAATGCTCATTGCGGTAAAGCCGCCGCGGGCAGGTACAGATGCAGCTGAGATATTTTTTTGGATAGAGATGTGGGGGCGAGCATTTGACATGGTGCCGTTGCGCGTAAGGTGCGCGTTCCTTTCATAAACGTGCTCTTGCCTGCACCAAACAGCGCCAGATATGCGCGATGCAGACCGCTTCGTCATCCGAGCCACCCGTGAACATGGGGTTGGCGTTCAACTAAAGTCGGAGCTTAGCAGTTGAAACTCTTGAAGCTGGTTAAACTGTATCGCACAGTTTCTGCATCTGTAAACTCCCCCGAGAAAAGAAATTCAAGATTATTTGTAAAGATATACGCCGAGCTTCACGAGCATATCAGCTACGCTAACGCTCCGCTGACTCCAAGCCCTCTTGCGTGCTCGCGCGCTCGCACCCGGGCTTTCCGTCCCAGCAAGACCCTCTCGCTGACTCGCACAGAGCGCTCGCAGCGATTCACGCCCAGCTCCACTTGCGCTTCGCTGATTCCGCATGGTTTTTCTTTCCTCGTGAACTCGGAAAACCTTGCTTCATCGAAGCCAGCGGGCGGGCTGTGGGGCCCGCTCCGCCCGGCTTATTTGCCTCCTCATAGATAAGCGTCTTTGCTTTATCCCTCGGTTAGGCTGGAAGACTGGGTATTTTCTTTTTTATGGTGAGGACTCTGATGGACCAAGCAGCTTCTGCTTTCCCCGATATTCCCGTAACTGCCCCGGCGATCATCCGGCAGGTAGGGCACGGCGCTTACACGCGCGGGCAGCAGTACATGCGGGCAGGCAATGTGGTGCGCTACTCCTATGACCAGGACGCCCGCACCTTAACCGGGCAGGTCTCTGGCAACAGCTCGCGCCCCTACGAAACAAAAATAATGTTCCCAGCTGAAACAGTGGCGGGGTCCACATCCTTTACCTCCTACTGTTCCTGCCCTGTTGCCCATAACTGTAAACACGCGGTGGCCATCATGCTCACAGCCATCGACAGGTCAGCACGCGCCAAGAAAATAGCAACCGCCGCATCTTCCACCTGGCGTTCAGCCCAAGGCAATGAGGAACACATAGCTGAGCTTCGGCAAAAAATCACCCGCATGGAGGCAGGGCACAGCGCAGAACCCACCGCCGCAGATACACCGTACCCTCAGCAGGAACCTGCCCCCCACGGTGCTAGCAGTTCAAAGCTGCCCGCCTGGCGGCGCACCCTAGCCCACTCGCTATCTGCACGCCCCGCCTTTGACAACCGCACCCACGGGGTTTCAGCTGCCCTTGATTTGCGGCTGGTGGTGCCGGGTAAGTACGGCTGGTCAAAGCAGCAGGGCGCACCCCGGGTAAGCCTTGAGGCACGGCCTCTGATGATGGGCGCCCGCGGTAAGTGGATCAAGGGCGGGCTGAACTGGGAGAAGTTCTCTGGCACCACCACCGGCGCTAGTGCCACCGGGCTACTGACTGAACATGCCGCCTGGCTCACCGAGTTTTATGCGGTGATTCGTGGCTCCCAGTCAATATATTCTTCGCACCGGGACTGGGCTTCACTATCTAATGTTGAGTCTTCCCTCCTCTGGCGGCTACTGGCAGATGCCCAAGACCTAGGCTTACCTATGTTGCTAGAAGGCAAGCAGACGGGGCTAGTGCTTGCCGACGAACCGGTCGTTGAGCTACAGCTAGAGTCGGTACCGGAACGAGGTAGCTCCACCGATAGCCTGCGGATCTCACCGGTTCTGCGCTGGGGCTCTTTCACCCTGCCAGCCCAGCTCACGCACAAGCTGGGCTCTACCCGCCGCGGCTTTATTGCACTGGGAGGAGCTGCCCAAAAAACCTACGTGGACGCAGCCACCGCAGCCCGCTGGGAGCACACCCTACCCTCTGCACTAGCTCATACGCAGGAACTCGACGCACCGGTGCAGGACGGCGGGGCGCGCCCCGCTGGGCAGGGGGCAGGCGAGGCTGCGCCGGCGTCCGGCCAGGCTCTTTCTACCGGCCGCCCGCACTGGCTGACTCCGGGTGCTGAGCTGGTGCTGATTCCGCTGAGCCAGCCGCTGGAGCCGGTGGCTGAGGCACTGGTGTCTGGGGAGCCGGTGACAGTACCTGCTGCCGACGTCCCCGCCTTTTTTGCTGATTTCTACCCGCAGCTCACACGTGCCCTGCCGCTCTTTACCGCCGATGAGCAGCTAGAGCTGCCGGAAGTACGCACCCCGCAGCTGGTGCTCACCGTGGAGTTTGCGCCGGGTGAAGAGAACTTTGCGGCAGCAACTCGCTGGCGCTGGGACTACCCCGCCAACCCCACCGGTGACGATGAAGCGGTCATCAGGCTTGAGGCACTGGGCTACCCCGGTGAAGACCGCGCCGATGTTCGCGATACTGCCTACGAGCTCAAGGTGCTGCGGGAGGTCAAAAAGGTGCGCCCCGGTGTGCCCTTTGGCAAAAACCTTTTTGAGGGCTGGGGTACCCGCACCCTGCTTGAAACCTACCTACCCGCTTACCAAGAGATTGAGGGTGTGCAGGTTGAACTGCTGGGTGACGTGCCCGAATTTAGGGAGCTCAATGAGGCACCTGAAATTGTGGTGACCGTGGACGACACCCGCCGCCGCGACTGGTTTGGCCTGGGCATCGCCATCAAGGCTGGGGAATGGCATGTTGCCTTCTCAGACGTCATCACCGCCCTTGATAGGGGCCAAACCCACCTGCTGCTGGGCAACGGGCAGTACTTTGCCCTCGACCGCCCAGAGTTTATGAAATTACAAGAACTGCTGCGCGAGGCAAGGGAACTGACCGACAAGAGCGGTGCCCTAGAAATTAGCCGCCACCAGGTAGGGCTCTGGGAAGAACTCGAAGAACTGGCCGCAGAAACCCAGGTGGTTGAAAGCTGGGACGAACAGGTAGCTGCCCTGCTGCACCTGGACGAACAGGCTCTTGCAGAGCCCCCCACCGCCCTTGAGGCAACCCTGCGCCCCTACCAGATTGAAGGCTTCCAATGGCTCACCTTCCTCTGGGCACAACGGCTAGGCGGCGTACTGGCAGATGACATGGGCCTGGGTAAAACCCTGCAAACCATCGCCCTCTTTCTGCACGCCAAGCAGGTGTGGGAAGCTGAGCAGGCTCACCCGGGGCAGGACGACGAGCCCCGCCGTCCTTTTGCCCCCTTCATGGTGGTAGCACCCACCTCCGTCCTACCTAACTGGGTGCGGGAAATTAAGCGCTTCGCACCCTCCTTGAAGGTGGTGGGCATTGAGGAATCGGTGCGCAAGTCAAAGCAGCCCCTGGCAAAGCAGATTTCCGGGGCAGATGTGGTGGTCACAAGCTACGCCCTCTTCCGCATTGATGAAGAGAGCTACTTTGAGGCAGGCGCCACCCAAGAGTGGAACGGGCTGATTCTCGATGAAGCCCAGTTCGTCAAAAACGCCAAAACCAAGGCGCACAAGTCAGCCCGCGACCTACCTGCCCGCGTCAAAATCGCAGTGACCGGCACCCCCATGGAGAACAACCTCATGGAACTCTGGTCCCTCTTCTCAATCACCGCCCCCGGGCTTTTCCCCTCAGCACGCGCCTTCAAAGACAGCTACGCCACCCCCATCGAATCCGGGGAAGAAACCAAGGCCCTGGGCAGGCTACGCCGCCGCGTGCGTCCCCTCATGAAACGCCGCACCAAAGAACTGGTTGCCGCTGACCTACCCGAGAAAACCGATATGCGGGTGGACGTGCCCCTTGCCCCCGCCCACCGCAAGGCATACGACACCCACCTACAGCGCGAGCGCCAAAAAATTCTGGGGCTACTAGAAGATATGGATAAGAACCGCTTTACCATCTTCCAGTCCCTAACGACCCTGCGCCGTCTAGCGCTGGACGCTTCGCTGATTGACGAAGTGAAGTACGCCGGAGTTGAGTCATCAAAGCTGGACTATCTCGAAGAGAACCTGCCTGAGATTATTCATGACGGGCACCGGGCACTGATCTTTAGCCAGTTCACCGGCTACCTGAAAAAGGTGGCTCAGCGCCTGGCTGATATGGGCATCCCCTACCTCTATTTGGACGGTGCCACCCGCAACCGTGGCGAACTGCTTGAGGCATTTGAGTCTGGTACTGCCCCGGTCTTTCTGATTTCCCTCAAGGCGGGCGGCTTTGGGCTCAACCTCACCAGCGCCGACTACTGCTTCATCATGGACCCCTGGTGGAACCCCGCTGCCGAACAGCAGGCAGTTGACCGCGTACACCGCCTGGGGCAGACCAAGAACGTGATGGTCTACCGCCTGGTCTCTGCCGGGACCATTGAAGAGAAGGTCATGGAACTCAAGGAATCTAAGGCGGCCCTCTTCGATGCGGTGGTGGACGAGGGGCAGTTCTTCGCCTCCCAGTTCACCGCAGATCAGGTGCGCGATCTGCTGACAGCCGGCGAGTAATTGCCTACCTAACTCTTCGAGAACCTACCCATGTAGGTAGGTTCTCGAAGGAATAGGTAGGTAAACGGTCAGGGCGGCACGCGCCACTCTCATACCCACCCACCGGCGTCCGTGGGTGGACGCCGCGACCTGGCTTAAACTGTAAGCATGGCAAAACTCTTCATGGACACCGCCCCGCTGCGGGTTTCCCCTGAATTTCGCCGTATCTGGTTGGGCAACATGTTCTCTGCAGTGGGCTTTCAGGTCACGGCGGTAGCGATTGCCCTTGAGATTTACGCACTGACCCAGTCCCCTGCGGCGGTGGGGCTGACCGGTTTGGTGGCGCTACCTTCCATGATTGTGGGTGGGCTCTACGGCGGGGTGATTGCCGACCACTACGACCGGCGCAAGGTGGCGCTAACTGCCTCCATGGGTATGTGGATTCTGGCAATGCTGGTGGCTGCACAGGCGTGGACTAACCTGGGTCAGGTCTGGGTGCTCTATGCGCTGATCGCCATCGAATCCCTGCTACAGCCGGTAAACCAGTCTGCCCGGGGCGCTATTATTCCGCGCCTGGTCAAGCGCCGCCAGTTACCTGCTGCTAACACCCTGATGATGAGTGTGGGCACCCTGGGCATGAGTCTTGGCCCACTTTTGGGCGGCCTGTTGGTAGCGCAGGTGGGCTACAAATGGACCTACCTGGTCAACGTCTTTGCCTTCATGGTGGGGCTCTGGGCGCTCTACAAGCTACCGGCTATGCTGCCCGATAATACCGGTGAGAAGAAGACACGCGGTTTCACCTCTGTGGTTCAGGGGCTTGCCTTTGTGAAGGGTAACAAGGTGGTGGGCATGTCCTTTGTGGTTGATCTTCTGGGCATGCTCTTTGCCCAGGCTCGCCCGCTCATCCCGGCACTGGCAGCGCTGACTTTCGGTGGCGGTGAGGCAGGCGCTGGCTTCCTGCTAGCGGCAGCCCCTTTAGGTGCCCTGGCGGGTCTTTTCTTCTCTGGTTTCTTGAGCGGCATTGTGCGCCAGGGGCGTTTTTTGACGCTGAGCTACGCTGGCTGGGGTGGCGGTTTTCTTGCCTTTGGTCTGGTGGTTCTTGCCTTTGATGGCAGGGCGGTGAGCGCCTCTGTGGGTGAGAACCTGGGAGTGCTTCTGCTAGCGGCAGCCCCTCTGGCTTTTATGGGGTGGGCGGACGCCCTGGGCGGGGTTTATCGATCCACTATTATTCAGACCGCTGCCCCCGATTCTATGCGCGGACGCTTGCAAGGGCTTTTCATTATTACGGTAGCAGGCGGGCCCAACCTGGGTTTCGCCCTGGTGGGCGCTTCGGCTGAGGCTGTGGGCAGCGGCTACACCGCCCTTGCCGGTGGGGCTGCGGTGGTCGTCCTGATTGCCCTTGCTACCCTCTTGCAGCCTGCTCTCTGGCGCTACACGCCCGAGCCGGTGGAAGACACTGTGCAGATACCCACGGTCTAGGTTTTGCCTACCTATTCCTTCGATAACCTACCCAGATGGGTAGGTTATCGAAGAGTTAAGTAGGCAAAAGGTAAGGACGGCGGGGCTAACGGATGCCGTGGCGGGCGAGGCGCTCGCGCAGCAGGTGCGGGGTGTCGCGTAGTTCTGACCAGGTGGTTCTGACGATGGTCCAGCCGTCGGCTTCTAGTTCCCGTTGGCGGAAGTTCTCACGGCGGAACTGTTCTTCGGTGCTGCGGTAGGTTCCGTAGTATTTGATGTTGCCGTCCACTTCAAGGATGATGCCGTGTTCACGCCAGATGAAGTCTGGGCGGTAGTGGTAGCCACGGCGGGTTATTAGTTCGATCTGTTGTTCGGGTGGGCTGATTCCCCACTCGTAGAACCGTAGTATTGCAAATGATTCGGCGGGGCTTTCAGTGAGGGCGCTGGCGCAGTGGGCAAGCACTTGGGCGGTTTTTCGCCCTCTACCTCTTATAGTTTCTAGCTGCGGTAGTAGGTCTATGCGGGTGCAGTGTTTTTCGTTGAGAAACCAGTCTGCGATGCAGAGGGCGTCAAAGACCGGCAGTGTTCTGGTGCAGTCGGCAATGGTGTGTAGGGGTGAGGTTATGGTTAGGCCCTCTGCTGACCAGGTATGCCCCAGTAGTTCTTCTCTTCGAGTGTGAATTTTTAGCCCGGTCTGCGCTCTCTTGTAAGCGCGAGTAAATGAAATATGCGGTGTAGCGGGTAGGTGCAGCAGCGGAGCACCCCAGATGAGGGCTGCTGAAGTGTGGCTGAAGATGGGGTCTTTAAAGCGCCGGGCGAGCGCCTGGTGTTGGATGAGGCAGTAGTCTTTGTCGGTGAGCTTTTGCAGTTCTTTGGTCTCAATGTAGATGCCTTTGCGTAGCTGGGTGAGCTCTCCATTCTGGTGAAGCCTAGTGATTTTTGCGGGTGAGTAGCCCTCTAGTTCGAGTTCGCGTGTGCCTTTGATGAGGGCAAAAATGTTTCTTTCCATAGGTGCACTTTGCCAGTGTTTTTCTGTTCTGGCTACTGCTGTGGATAACTCACGTCATAATAAAGACTTCGCATGTCACATAAGGGAAAATGTGGATAGTTTCGCCGCACAAATGCCTACTTAACCTTTCGAGACCCTACCTATATAGGTAGGGTCTCGAAAGGTTAAGTAGGCAAACGGCTAGCAGCCCCGGTAAGGACGCCGGGCGCCGTGCGTCCTTAGAAGGTGATGGTGGCGGGGTCGGGGCCGATGCGGCCGTCCTCACGTGAGAGGGCGCTAATAGCTGCGACCTCATCATCGGTCAGGGTCAGGTTGAGGGAGGCAAAGTTCTCTACAATGCGCTCGGGGGTTACCGACTTGGGGATAGCCACATTGCCCAGGGCACGGTGCCAGGCGAGCACCACCTGGGCGGGGGTAGCGCCGTGAGCTTCAGCGATCTTGCCAATAGTCTCGTTGGCGAGCAGGTCTGAACCGTTGCCCAGAGGGCTCCATGCCTGGGTGGCGATACCTAGCTCAGCGTGTACCTCGCGCAGGTTCTCCTGGGCAAAGTAGGGGTGCAGCTCAATCTGGTGAATAGCGGGTACAACCCCGGTTTCAGCGATGATTTCGCGTAGCTGCTCTTCGGGGAAGTTCGAAACACCGATGGAGCGTGCCTTGCCCTGCTTCTGCAGCTCAATCAGTGCCTTCCAAGTATCAACGTAGAGGCCCTGGGCGGGCTTTGCCCAGTGAATGAGCAGCAGGTCAAGGTAGTCGGTGCCCAGGCGTTCTAGGGATGCCTCAGCGGCAGCGAGCGCCGCGTCAAATCCCTGTTCATCGTTCCAGACCTTGGTGGTGAGGAAGATGTCTTCACGGGCAACACCAGAAGCAGCGATAGCCTTGCCGGTGCCTTCTTCGTTGCCGTAGATTTTGGCGGTGTCGATGTGGCGGTAGCCGGCGTCCAACGCCAGGCCTACAACCTTTTCGGCAACGTCGTTTTCTACCTGCCAGACGCCGTAGCCCAGCTGGGGAATGGTCTTGCCGTCGTTGAAGGTTACGGTGGGGGTGGTCATGTTTTACCTTTCTCTCAATCTGCTACTTACCTTACGCCCCTCGCCGCGCTAGCTTGAAGGACGTTCGGTGAGGGTGAACGTATAGGAGCGGCGGTCACTGTATTCTGGGGCACCCAAATCACCTTCTGCGGGATCGCCACCCAGCCGGTGCCCGCGGTCTAGAGCATCAATGGCTGCCATTTCAGTGGTTGTGAGTTCAATAGTGAGTGCCGCTAGGTTCTCTACCATGCGGGCAGGAGTCTCAGTTTTAGGGATGACCACTTCATCGCGCTCTAAGTGCCAGGTGAGAATAAGCTGGGCCACGCTGATACCGTGGTCAGCGGCGAGGGCGCCCAGGGTTGGGTCTGCCAACTCTAGCCCGTTGCCCAGGGGGCTCCATGCCTCAGTGATGATGTCTCGGGCAGCATTTTCTGCCAGGGCGGTTTTCTGCCCTAGGTAGGGGTGAACCTCAATCTGGTTGAGAACGGGTGTTACCTGGGTATCAGCGATAATCTCATCGAGCTGGGAGGCGGTGAAATTAGATACCCCGATGGAGCGAACCAACCCGCGTTCCCGCAACTCAACTAACGCCTCCCACGACTGGCGGTAGCGCCCTAAAGAAGGTTGTGCCCAGTGTATGAGGTAGAGGTCGAGGTAGTCGGTGCCCAGTAGCTCCAGCGAGCGCTCGCATGCCTCGATGGCGCTGTCGTAGCCCTGGTCGGTGTTCCAGAGCTTGGTGGTGAGAAAGATGTCTTCTCGCGGTAGACCTGAGGCTCTCATTCCCGCCCCGGTAGCTGCTTCATTTTTATAAATGGTGGCTGTATCCAGGTGGCGGTAGCCGGTTTCTAGCGCGGTAGCTACTGCTACCTCAGTATTTTCTGGGGCAATACGGCAGGTGCCAAAGCCCAGGCGGGGATCGCCCTGCCGTCGTTCATGGTTAGAGTTCTTACGGTCATCGTGGCTCCTTTAGCGGCGGCGTTTTGTTGTAGTAGGACGCGCGGGCTCGTCCAGTAGAAGGGAGAGGGAAATGCGTTTGCGCCCGGGGTCTACGTCAACCACGCGCACCTGCACTATCTGACCAGATTTCACCAGGGTGTGCGGGTCTGACACAAAATCGCGGCTCATCTGTGAGACGTGCACCAGCCCGTCCTGGTGAACCCCGATGTCTACGAATGCCCCAAAGGCGGCAACATTTGAGACGGTGCCCTCTAGCACCATGCCCGGTACCAGGTCAGAGATGCTCTCTACCCCCTCTGCGAATTGGGCGGTTTTGAAGGTTGGGCGAGGGTCACGCCCCGGTTTAAGCAGTTCAGCAAAGATGTCGGTTACGGTGGGTAGACCCGCCTCGTCGCTAACGTAGGTGTGCGGGTCTAGGGCGGTCAGGGCGTCTTCTGGGAGGGGCTCACCGGCGGTGAGACCGGCGTCCGCTAGGATTCTGCGGGCAAGCTCGTAGGCTTCTGGATGCACCCCGGAAGCGTCTAGAGGCTCCTGCCCCCCAGTAATACGAACGAACCCTGCTGCCTGCTGGTATGCTTTGGGGCCAAGCCGGGGCACCTTCAGCAGGTCGGCGCGGGTGGCGAAGGGGCCGTGTTCGTTGCGGTAGGCGACGATGTTCTCTGCAATGGTTTTGTTAAACCCTGCCACCCTTGCCAGCAGGGAGGGTGAGGCGTTGTTAACCAGCACCCCCACGGCGTTGACGCAGTCTTCCACCACAGCGTCCAGGGCGCGACCTAGGTCTGCGGGGGCAAGGTCGTGCTGGTATTGACCCACGCCAATGGAGGCGGGGTCAATCTTAACTAGCTCTGCCAAGGGGTCTTGCAGGCGGCGGGCGATTGAGACTGCACCGCGCAGGGTGACGTCCAGCTCTGGTAGTTCTTGGGTGGCAAGTTCTGAGGCTGAGTAGACAGAGGCGCCTGCCTCTGAGACGGTTACTTTTTGAACTCCCCGTTCGCCGGCAGCTGCCAGGTTTTTGAGCAGGGCGGACGCTAGGCGGTCAGTTTCGCGGGAGGCGGTTCCGTTGCCGATGGCAATCAGCTGCACCCCGTGATTTTGCACCAGCGGTGCCAGGGTTTCAAGTGCTTGATCCCATTTTTTGTGGGGGGCGTGCGGGTAGATGGTGGCGGTTGCCAGCACCTGCCCGGTGGCGTCCACTACCGCAGCTTTCACGCCGGTGCGCAGGCCGGGGTCTAGCCCCAGGACGGCGCGCTGCCCGGCGGGTGCTGCCAGCAGTAGGTCGCGCAGATTGGAGGCAAAGACCTTGATAGCGTCCTTTTGCCCCTGTTCAAAGAGGGCAGTGCGGGTTTCAGCGGCGAGGCGCGGCAGTAGGCGCTGGCGCCAAGCGATGCGCACGGTTTTTGCCAGCCAGCCCAGGGTGAGGTTTTCGTCTGAGACGGTGTTGAGCACCTGGGCGCCAATACCTAAGGATTCTGCGATGGTACGTTCGTACCAGCTGCGTTCACGTTCGTACTCTTCGGCTAGGATTTCGGCGGCTTCTTTGGCGGCACCGCTCAGTTTAGATGTGGGTGGGGGCAGTACGTCCACGTCAATATTGACTTTGACCGCTCCCTCTTTTTCAGCGCGCAGCAGTGCCAGGACGCGGTGGGAGGGTATGCGGCGGATCTCTTCATTAAATTCAAAGTAGTCGCTGAATTTTGCGCCGGCTGCTTCTTGCCCGGGTATGACGCGGGCAGTTACTACGCCTCTGCGCTTAAAGCGATTTCGCAGTTCAGCGGCGAGGGTGAGGTTGGTGAGGGCTGATTCGATGAGAATAGCGCGGGCACCGTCCAATGCGACCTGGGCAGATGAGACCAGGTGCTCCACGGTACCGGGTTCTGCCTCTGCCAGTTCTGGTTCCACGTAGGCCTCTGCAATGTCGGTGGCAGCGGCAAAAGGGACTTCTAGCAGGTCTTCAACCAGGGCTTCTAAGCCTGCTTCACGGGCCAGGTGGGCGAGGGTCTTGCGTTTGGTCTTGTGTGGTGCGTAGAGGGCCTCAAGTTCGTTCTTGCTGCTTGCCTTAACCAGCGCGGCAGCTAGCTCATCGGTCAGCAGGGCACGTTCGTGCAGGGTGCGCAAAATCGTTTCACGGCGTTCTTCAAGGTCGCGCAGGTAGTGCAAGCGCTCTTGTAGGGTGCGCAGCTGGACGTCGGAAAGCTGCCCGGTTGCTTCTTTGCGGTAGCGGGCAATGAAGGGCACGGTTGAGCCGTTGTCAAGCAGTTGCACGGCGGCTCGAACCTCGGTGTTTTTTACATCGAGCTCTGCTGCTAGTGTTTGCTCGATGGTGCGGTGGGTACTACCTGCTGCTGTCATAGACTCTAGTTTCTCATTAAGAACACCGGCTCTTGGTCTCTCAATAGTCACGTAATAGTTGTCTGGTGTGTGGCGTGCTACCCTCTAACAGTTCTAAAGTTATGAGAGCGGTCGGTAATAGGCCGCCTTGAAAACCCTGTTGGAGAACTACCTATGAATACACCCCACGACGTCGACTTTATGGATTTTTGTGCGCACCATGAAACCCTGCTCGCGGGGTTGGCGCGTATGGGGTGGACGGCTTCTGAGGCTTTTTCGCGCACGGTTCTTGTTTACCCTCATATTGACCGTGAATTTTTGGAGCGGGCCATTGCGTCTGACCGGTGGCCTTTTGTGGGGCGGCAGGAGCACATGCTCAACCACACTTTGATTTCAGCAGCACTCTGGTATGCGGTTGCGGTGACCTATGACCTTGAGCCTGACTTTGAGTACGCTGCGGTGGGGATTGACCCGATTATCTTGCACGATGTATCGCGCATGATGGAGTCACGGCAGGCTGCACCAGATGATATTGCTTTTATTTTGGGCAAGATTGGTGCTGCCTTAGATTATTTGACGCGCCACCCCTACACTGAGCTCGATGAAGGTACCTATGATGAGCTGCTAGCTGACCTTCCGCCGGAATTGGCTACAGTATCACGTGATGGGTTTTTGTGGCCGCCTGCCCGTGCGGTAGTCGAGGAGCGCTTAGGCGACCGTTCCTGGCAGAGGGCGCTATTGAAGTGCGGTATTTGCCCACCGGGTGCTGCAGAAGAGGGGATACAGTTGGCAGCGTCCTCGTTGAGCGAGCGCACCTTCCGCAATGCTCTGGGGGATTTCTTGAGTTTTTGCGTACGCTATGACCGTAAGCCGTCAGTGATGCTCTATGGGCAGTGTGCTGAAGAGTCTAGGCAGGGGCGGGTGCCCCATTTGGGTGCGGTGCGGGCTAGATATGGCTCTTGGCACAGGGCTTTGCAAGAAGGCCGCACCCTCATCAACGATGCGCTGAATATGGGTGATTCAGCGGCTTTGCCGGTGCGAACACCTGGGCGTCATGACCCTACCGAACCTCTAAAAATTGAGGATATCAAGGCTCAGGGAATTGGTGTGGTACAGCCCAAGAAGCTAACCGATGATGAGCGGGAAGAGCAGGCTTGGCAAGGGCTTACCGACGTTATGCTTCAGCGTCTCGAGGAGCTACCGTGGAGCCTGTCGCTGCGGCTCTACTACATTTCACCGCAGGCGGTAGAGGCTGGTGACTATACGAACTACGTCAGCGTGTTACGTTCCCCGGCAGGTTATTTCTGTGAGCTGACCGGTGCCGATGAATTTGAGAGCCTTGAGGTCAACATCGATGGCGGTGTCCTGACGGCGGCAGGCTGGCAGCGCCCAACTGGTAGCGGGCACTGGACCAAGAATTTTCTATCGGTCAGCGAGGCAGCGTCGAGCATTATCAACGCTATGCGCTATGGCATGGGCTGCCAACAGCCTGACTATTTTCAGTCAGATGACCCCGCCACCTTGCAGGTAGCAGAGGTAAACCCCAGTACCGGTTCTGTGCCTATGGTCCCGGTAACCGGTGAAGGCTACGTATCTATCGAGGATTTTTAAAAAAGACCACCGGGCGCTTGGGGGTAAACTGGTCTGCTGATGAATAAGGCTCAACTACCCCGCGACTTTAGCTTTAAGGCTCCCACCGACCGGCAGGTTCGGCGGGGCGCTAGGTTCTTTTTTGGTTTGCCTACGGGTCTGAAGAAACTTTTGGCTGTGATAACCCTGCTGGTACTGATTATCAGCGGTTTGTTCTGGCTCCACTCCTACGGGTGGGATCTTCAGGCGGCGGTGAGGGGCAGTAAATCTGGCGGTCAAGCTGTCAGCACCGGTTTTAGCCGGTCTGGGGTCAAAACCTACAGCACAGCTGCCGATGTTTTGGGTACTCTAACGGTTGCTGAACCTACCGATAAGAGCACCTACCGGCGCGATAGGTTCGGTAAGCCTTGGACTGATACCGATGCGAACGGCTGCGATACACGCAACGATATTTTGACCCGTGATTTACAGCAGGTAGATATTGGGTCTACCTGCCGCGTGCTCTCTGGCACCCTAATTGACCCTTACACAGCAGAGACCATTGTTTTTGAGCGCGGGGAAAGTAGCAGCGAGGCTGTGCCTATTGACCATGTGGTTGCCCTCTCTAACGCCTGGCGTAGCGGAGCTAGCACCTGGTCGGATGAGAAACGGCTAGAACTTGCCAACGATCCGCTGAATCTTCAGGCAACGAGTAAGTCAGCTAACACTGAGAAGTCCAGTAAGAGCGCAGATACCTGGTTGCCGCAAGCTGGTTACCAGTGTGAGTATGTGGCGCGGCAGGTCTCTGTTAAGGCTGCCTACCAGCTGACGGTTACTGCCTCTGAGAAAAAGGCGATGCAGCGGGTCTTAGATACGTGCCCGCTGCAGCCTGCCTACCGGTCATATTTTGCAGGTTGACCTGTAAAAATACTAAAGGCAGCCCCGCAGCGGGGCTGCCTTTAGTCTTACTTTAGCCGCGCCTCAGCCGATGCCGCGCGGGCATTTTGCATCAGCTTGTACTTACGCAGGTGTTCGGGGTTCTTGCGCACCTTTGCCCAGGCGGCACCAAGCCCCAGGAACCAGAAGGGCATGACCATCAGGGCAGCACGGGTGTCCTCGTAGAAGGCGAGAACAACCAGCATGAAAGCGAAGAAGGCAAGCACGATGTAGGCAGCTGCAACACCACCGGGCATTTTGTAGGCAGACGCGGCATGGCGCTCAGGGAACTTCTGGCGGTAGCCGATGTATGCCACCAGAATCATGGACCAGTTGAAGATTGCCAGAATCGCTGCTGCGGTAGTGACCAGGGTGAAAGCCTCAACCACTGAGTTCCCGGCATAAAGCAGCACCAGGGAGCTCAGCATCAGCACGCTGGTCAGAAAGAGGGCATTGCGGGGCACCCCGTTCTTGCTGAGGCGCTGGAAGAAGGACGGCGCGGAGCCCTCAACGGCGAGACCGTACACCATGCGGGAGGTTGAGAAGATACCTGAGTTAGCCGACGAGGTGGCACTGGTCAGCACCACAAAGTTAATGAGGGAGGCAGCGAAACCCAGACCTGCCAGGCTGAACATGCTCACAAAGGGGCTCTGGCCGGGGTCGATGGAGCGCCAGGGGGTGACCATAAGAATTACTGCCAGGGTTAGCACGTAGAAGATGATGATGCGCACGGGCACTGCGTTGATTGCCTTGGGCAGGGTCTTGGTGGGGTTAGCGGTTTCACCGGCGGCACTGCCAACCAGCTCACAGCCGAGGAAAGCGAAGAGGGCGATCTGGAAGGCACCGAGGAAGCCGGCGGCACCGTGCGGGAAAAGCCCGCCGTCGTTCCAGATGTTAGAGACCTGCGCCTGTGTGCCCTCTGGTGAAGTGAAGCCGACAGCGACCATGAAGCCACCCACAATAATCAGCGCCACGATAGCCACAATCTTAATGAGGGCGAACCAGAACTCGATTTCACCGAAGTTCTTGACGCTGGGCAGGTTAAGCGCCAGCAGCACAGTGATGAGGATGATTGCAGGTACCCAGAGCTCGATGTTTGGCCACCAAAACTTGGTGTACCCGGTGATAGCGATAACGTCTGCAACAGCGGTGACCACCCACATGAACCAGTAGGACCAGCCCACAAAGAAGCCCGCGCCGGGGCCAAGGATGTCTGATGAGAAGTCGGTGAAGGACTTGTACTTGAGGTTAGAGAGCAGCAGCTCACCCATGGCACGCAACACCAAGAAGATGGCAAGACCGATGATAATGTAAACAAACAGAATGGACGGGCCGGTCAGCGAAATGGTCTTACCGGAGCCCATAAACAGACCGGTACCAATAGCACCACCGATAGCGATCAACTGGATATGGCGGTTGGATAGACCGCGCTGTAGCTCTTCCGTCCCCTGAGCAGTTTCACTCATGAGAGCCTCCTCTTACTCTTTGAGAGGCAAAGGTCGCAGAGCGCCACCCCTGTGCTTCACCTGCTGCCTGTAGTGATCGGCACCTTATGCACCACCGGCTAGTTTATCCCCTAGCTGAAAAAGCACCCAAATTTGCCCGGGAATTTCTCGTTACACGAACCGGTAGCAGGTTCCCATCCCTATAGTTTCAAGGTAAAGTGTTTTTTGGTTTTATTGTCCTCTACCATATGGAGCATTCATGGGCATCCTCTCAAACGCAGCACTTCGCCTGACCTCTGGCGCGCTGATTCTTAACTCAGGCATCGGCAAACTTGGCATGGACGAAGGCACCTACGGTTACCTCAAAGGCATGGCAGCCACCGGTGTGCCCGCCGTTGAAAACCTCTCAAATCAGCAGTTCGGTAAGGCACTTGCCTACGGTGAAACCGCCCTGGGTGCGGCGCTGCTGTGCCCCGTCGTCCCTGCTAAGCTGGCGGGTCTGGGCCTGACCGTTTTTGCAGCTGGCATGTTGACCATGTACTTTGGCGATGACGCTATGACCCAGGAGGACGGCATCCGCCCCTCCCAGGAAGGCACCGCCCTGGCTAAGGACTTCGTCCTTCTCGGTGCAGGTCTTGCTCTGCTGGCCTCCTCTAAGAAGTAGTCAGTTTCAGCTGATTCTGAGGGAAGCTCTCTGCCGGTATTTTTACCAGCAGGGGGCTTTTCTTGTGCCCTGTTCTGCCCGCCTGGGCGCCACTAAGGCTTTGTGTTCGTGGTAGATTGCTGTCAACGTACACGTTGAAGAGATAAAGCACATCATGGACGCCTTAAACCATGCACTAGATGCCGCACGCTCCTTTATTTGGGGCCCCTGGCTACTTCTGCCCCTGCTCGTGGGCACGGGTATCTTTCTGACCGCCCGCCTCGGCGCCATCCAATTGCGCCTTTTTACCAAGGCAATGAGCATCCAGTTTGGGCGCAGGGCACGGCAAACCGGGGCAAAGGGGGAAATCTCCTCCTTTCAGGCAATGAGCACAGCCCTGGGTGCTACCGTGGGCACCGGCAATATCGTGGGCGTGGCGCTCTCAATCAGTATTGGCGGACCCGGCGCCCTCTTTTGGATGTGGGTCACCGCCCTGCTCGGGATGGCCTCCAAATACGCCGAATGTTTCCTCGGGGTGCGCTACCGCCACTACGACAAAATGGGGCACCTGACCGGGGGACCACAGGCATACTTACAGCGCGGTATCCCCAATAGGTTCGGCAAATTCCTGGCCACAATGTTCGCCCTCTGTTGCGTCTTCGCTTGCTTTGGTGTGGGTAACATGGCGCAGTCCAACGCTATTGCAGCTAATCTTGAGCACTCCTTTTCGGTACCGCCTGCCGCAACCGCCATGACCCTGGCAATACTGACCGCAGCTGCCCTGCTGGGCGGCATCAAAATCGTTTCAAAAGTGGCCGCTGTCTGTGTGCCGCTCATGATTCTGCTGTATCTGGGGTTTGGCAGCTATATTGTGCTGTTGCACCTTGACCAGATCCCTGCCGCGTTGCAGATGATTCTGCGCGGGGCATTCACCGGTGAAGGGGCAGCCGGTGGCGCAGTGGGGTCAGCCTTTATGCTGGCGCTGACCACTGGCGCCCAGCGCTCCCTCTTCTCTAACGAATCCGGTATGGGCACTGCCTCGATTCCCGCAGCGGTAGCGGCTACCTCCCACCCGGTGCGCCAGGGGTTGGCGTCCATGACCCAAACCTTTGTGGATACCATCATCGTTATCTCTATGACGGGTTTTGTCATTCTGACCACCGGCACCTGGCGGGAAGGAGACCCCGCCACCATGACCTCCCACGCCTTTGCCACCGGGTTACCGGGCAACTGGGGTGGTTACATCGTGACCTTCTGCCTGGTGGAGCTACTACGGCGAACGCGCCCTCGAATCCTTAGGCGGCGGGGCGCGCGCCATTACCGGCTACCGCCTCGCCTTTGCCGCCGGCTGCGGTCTGGGGGCTGTGGCACCGCTGACACTGGTCTTTGCCTTCTCAGATCTTCTGAACGGGCTGATGGCCTTACCCAACCTTATCGGTCTACTCCTGCTCTCTGGTCTGGTAGCACGAGAAACCAAGAAGTACCTCACCCACGACCCTCACTTTGAGGCAACTGTAGATAACATCGATAGTTTCATGTATGGGCTCCCCGGCGGTCTGGATGCTCAAATTGACCACCAAGTTGACCTAACCCAGAAGAACCCCGAGCTTGAGCACCCGGATACCACCAAGCTTAAAATCATCACCGAGAAAATGATTCATGAGGACGCTGCGCAGGCAGGCAGTGCCCCAACCTACGATGTGCATGTGCAGGAGGTCAGCACCGGAGCTATCCCCCTGGTGACAGGCTCCCTGCCCATTATTCAGCAGGCAAAACCGCCCTTTGGGCAGCCTACGGACCCCAAAGCCTAAAATCAGTGGCGTAGGAAAGGTAGACTGAGAGACCGTGCGCCTTTCGTGTGTGCACCCGGGGTGGGCGCTTAGGTTTTCCGTGCCCACCTGCCCCGCCGCCCGGTACTCTACCCCGGGCAGAGACCTCAAGGAGAGTCATGGAAACCAATAAGCAAAAAGCAGACCTGGCAGATAAGGCGCAACGGGCAGCTGCCGGGGAAGATCTCACCGCCCCCGTACCCGAGATTTTTCACCGTCAGCCCTACTCTTTTGTACGCCGTGGTGATCGCCTAACTGCCCGCCGTCAAAAGGCTTGGGACACTTACGCCCCTACCCATGTGCTGGATTTACCCCGCAATATTGGCGATACTTCGGTAGCAGAGAGCGCTGTTTTTGACGCTCAGGCGCTCTACGGGCGCACCGCTCCCCTGGTGGTTGAGATTGGTTCTGGTTTGGGTGAGGCGATCGTTCACCGAGCAGGTGAGGTGCCTGAAGCTAATTTTTTGGCTGTTGAGGTTTACACCCCCGGCATCGCCGATTTGCTGCTGAAGATGGGGCAGGCCGGGGTTGAAAATGTGCGCGTTGCCCAGGCGAATGCCCCGGAGCTTCTCGATAATCTGCTGGAAGAGGGCTCGGTCGATGAGCTCTGGGTCTTCTTCCCTGACCCCTGGCATAAGGCCCGCCACCACAAGCGCAGGCTGGTCTCCCCCGCTTTTGCCGATAAGGTGGCGCGCGTGCTCAAGCCCGGCGGTATTTGGCGTCTTGCTACCGACTGGGAGGAGTATGCCTTGGTCATGCGTGAGGTGCTGGACGCTCACCCCGCTTTCACGAACGCCCACGCCGGTGAGGGAGTCACGGAAGAGGACCCGGTTGGTGGTTGGGCTCCACGCTGGGAGGGGCGCACCCTGACCAGCTTTGAACGCAAGGCACGTGAGGCAGGCCGTGCCGCCCACGACCTGACCTACATCCGCATGTAAGCCCCCGCCAGCCCAGCTACAGGGGGCTGGCATACAAAAGGCCGGCACCTTTAGGTGCCGGCCTTTTTGCTGCTAGAGCCTTAGTTTTCTTCGCTCGGTGCTGCGTCGCCTAGCTTCACCAGCGAAAGGTCAAATTCTAGGGTAATCCTGTCAGCGATCATCACTCCGCCGTTATCAAGGGTCTGGTTCCACTTCAGGCCCCAGTCCTTACGGTTAATGCGGCGGTTGCCCTCTAAGCCAGCACGTACGTTACCGAAGGAATCCTCATTGATACCGGTCAGTTCAAGGGGGATCGAGATGGCTCGGGTTCTACCGCAAATAGTCAGGTTACCGGTGACGATAAAAGCGCCCTCATCAATTTCATCGATAGTTGTTGATGAGAAAGTGATGGTGGGGTGCTGCTCCACGTTAAAGAAGTCCTCACCCTTAAGGTGGTTATCGCGATCACTGTTTCGGGTTTCGATGCTGTCAACATCAATCACAATATCGACCTTGCTGTCGCCCAGCCCAGGCTCAGCAATATGCGCTTTCCCCTCAAACTTCCCGAACTCACCGCGAATCTTAGTCACCATAGCGTGACGTACAGAGAACCCAAACCGGGAATGTTGGGCATCGACTTCCCACGCACCAGTAAAATCTTGATTCATACCTTTATAAGTTCTTTCGTTTCGGTTTTCTGTTTGACGGCAACTTCGCACCTGGAACCTTCTACCTGCTGAACCAAGGCTCATTCAGGGCGCAAGGTACCTAGTGAAAGTTGCTTTATGTTGAAAGTCTAGGGTGTTTTTCCCTTCAATGTAAATCTCATGAGACATATTGCCCACAAAAAAGGGACACATCTCGTAATCTACCGACTACCCGCTGCCCCCTTTGAGCTGGCACCCTGCCCTCTACCTGGAGCACAACAGCGGGCAACCGGTTGCACAGCGCTAGTGCGGGCGGTAGAGCACCACAGCCTGCGAGCGGGGGCACTTCTGGCTTCGCACATTCTGTTGAGATCATGTACTTGAGCAGATGAAGCCTCAATGTGCACTATTGAGGGGTTTGCGCCCGTAAATACTGGCGCAAACCGGGTAAGGCAAAATCAACCTTGCCGTGACCACTTGCCACAATCAGACCGGCATCAAGCAGGCGGGCGCGGTAATTACCCACCGTATTTTTCTTAGCTTTCAACCGTTCTGCTAGGTCAGAGGTAAGGGAAGCTGTATCATCTTGTGCCATAGCCTGCAAAAACTGCATATCCTTAGAAGAAACCGGTACAAGGGCGGCTTCAAGAACCATACGCACATGACGCTGCTGCGCCAGGGAAACTGCCGGCCGGGCGTCCTCCAGGCTCAGCTCCTTCTGCCGGGTTTCTGCTATTTTCCATAGGTGATAGCCCACCAGTTGAATCATGAAGGGGTATCCGCCACTAGCCTCAGCGGCATAAGCGAAAACTTCAGGGGCTACTGTAAGCGGAAGGGCAGCAAAAATATCGCGGTACGAAGCCTCCACCTCGCCGACAGACACGGTAGAGAGGTCTATACGGTCTGCCCGGCGCATAAAAGTAGCAACCCCCTCATTGAGAAGGTCGGATACTGCCGCAGGTAGACCCGCAAAGATAAGGGCAATCGGCTGTGCACTGCGGATAAAATGTTGCACCCAAGCAGCTAACTGGGAGAGCTCTGCACGGTCTGCCCCATGAATCTCATCCAGGGTAATGAGAAGACCTGTTTTGTTTCTATCTAAGACCTCTAACAGGTTTTCAAAGTGCTGCCGCCAGCTAACTTCTGCCTCAGGCACAAGGGCTGTGGTGATAGAAACTCCAGCTACACTCATACCGGTTAGTTTCCTGCCCGCTGGTTTCTGATCTAGACGGTAAAACTCCTGGGCAGCCTGCTGCACGATGCGTTCAAGAAAACCGGGTGTGGCGGTTTCAGAGATAACCACCCACCCTTCTTTGAGGGCAGCTTCTTCTGCTTCATTGAGCATCACAGTTTTACCGATGCCGCGAGCACCGGTAACGATGCTCAGCAACCCGGGAGCCCCGCTGCGGATTTTCAGACCGTAGGTGAACTCATCG
>JAUMUH010000086.1:5115-5641 GCA_030530765.1 Rothia sp. (in: high G+C Gram-positive bacteria) | reverse complement strand
GAAAGGAAGAGCATGCTACGCACTCATACCCTTGGCGAACTAACCGCTAAGAACATTGGAGAAACCGTTACCCTATCAGGCTGGGTCGCCCGCCGCCGCGACCACGGTGGTGTTGCTTTCGTTGACCTGCGCGACCGTGAAGGTGTAACCCAGGTTGTCTTCCACAACGAAGCTGACTTTGAGCACCTGCGTAACGAATACGTCCTCAAGGTTGTTGGTGAGGTTACTCGCCGCCCAGCTGGTAACGAGAACCCCAACCTAACCACCGGTGAAATTGAGGTTATGGTCAAGGAAACCGAGGTTCTGAACACTTCTGCACCTCTGCCTTTCCAGATTGATGAGCACGTTGAGGTCGGTGAAGAAGCCCGCCTGAAGTACCGCTACCTCGATTTGCGCCGCCCTGAGCCTGCTCGCCTGATGCGACTGCGCTCTGAGGCTAACCGTGCTGCCCGCGAGGTTCTGCACACTCAGGGTTTCACCGAGGTTGAAACCCCCACTCTGACCCGTTCAACCCCAGAAGGTGCCC
>JAUMUH010000086.1:1175-5105 GCA_030530765.1 Rothia sp. (in: high G+C Gram-positive bacteria) | reverse complement strand
TCTGGTGCCTGCGCGTCTGGCTCCCGGCTCCTGGTATGCTCTTCCCCAGTCACCCCAGCTCTTCAAGCAGCTGCTGCAGGTGGGTGGTATTGAGAAGTACTACCAGATTGCCCGTTGCTACCGTGATGAGGACTTCCGCGCTGACCGTCAGCCCGAGTTTACCCAGCTTGACATTGAGGCTTCATTCGTTGACCAGGAAGACATCATCGACCTGGGCGAACGCATCGTTGAGGCCGTGTGGTCACTGGTTAATGTAAAGGTTCCCCGCCCCATTGAGCGCATCACCTACAAGGACGCCATGGAGAAGTACGGTTCAGATAAGCCTGACCTGCGCTTTGGCCTGGAGCTGACCGAGCTGACCGACTACTTCAAGGACACCACCTTCCGCGTCTTCAAGGCACCTTACGTTGGTGCGGTTGTGATGCCCGGCGGTGCTTCACAGGCACGCCGCACCCTGGACGCTTGGCAGGAGTGGGCTAAGCAGCGCGGTGCTAAGGGGCTTGCCTATGTGCTGATTCAGGAGGACGGCGAGCTGACTGGGCCCGTTGCCAAGAACATCACTGATGCTGAACGCGAAGGTCTGGCTGCTGCTACCGGCGCAAAACCCGGCGACTGCATTTTCTTTGCAGCCGGTGAAGCTAAGGCTTCCCGTGCTCTGCTGGGTGCTGCCCGTGTTGAAATCGGTCACCGCACCGGCCTCATTAAGGACGGCGACTGGTCCTTCGTATGGGTTGTTGACGCGCCCCTCTTTGAATCAGCTGCTGATGCTACCGCATCTGGTGATGTTGCTCTGGGCCACTCAAAGTGGACCGCTGTTCACCACGCTTTCACCTCACCCAAGCCCGAGTTCCTGGATAACTTTGACCAGGAAGACATTACAGGGGACGCCCTGGCTTACGCCTACGACATCGTCTGCAACGGTAACGAAATTGGTGGCGGTTCTATCCGTATTCACCAGCGGGACGTTCAGGAACGTGTCTTCAAGGTCATGGGCATTACCGAGGAAGAAGCTCAGGAGAAGTTTGGCTTCCTGCTTGAGGCCTTCAGCTTCGGCGCGCCCCCCATGGGCGGTATCGCTTTCGGTTGGGACCGTGTGCTACAGCTGCTTGGCGGCACCGATTCTATCCGTGACGTCATTGCCTTCCCCAAGACCGGTGGCGGCTATGACCCGCTGACTGCTGCACCTGCATCCATTACTGCACAGCAGCGTAAGGAAGCGGGCGTTGATTTTAAGCCTAAGAAGGATGAGAAGAAGGACGCATAAGCTGTCTTCCCTGCCGTCTGTCGGCTAAATCTTGCGTGTGCAGGGGTGCCCGTCTCTTCTGGAGGCGGGCACCTTCTTTTTGCTCTGTAGCAGGGGAGTAGGTGCACCAGTAGGCTCTGCATGAAAGAATAGGAGCAGTAGTTTTATTCTTTGGTGAAAGGGTAGCCTGTGCGCGCAGTTTTACAGCGGGTTTCGTCAGCTTCGGTTTCTGTTGGTGGGGCAGTAGTTGGTGCTATCAGCCAGCAGGGTTTGCTTGCACTGGTGGGTCTTACCCATGAGGATAGCGAGGCACAGGTGCAAAAACTGGCTGAGAAGACCGCGCAGTTACGCATACTTGAAGGGGAGAAGTCTGTGCTAGACGCTGGTGCTCCGGTGCTTGCGGTCAGTCAGTTTACGCTGTATGCAGATTGTAAGAAAGGGCGGCGGCCTTCTTGGTCTAAGGCGGCACCGGGGCGGGTTTCTGAACCTCTCTTTGACCTGTATGTACGAGAGCTTCGTGACCTTGGGGTGGAGGTTGAGACCGGTGTTTTCGGTGCCGATATGCAGGTGGCTCTCACCAATGATGGGCCGGTAACTATCATTCTTGACACTGACCAGCTCTAAATATCGCGCCCAACACAACCCCGCCGTCCTACTTGAAAGAAGCCGTGCAGAACAACCTTTTTACCTTCGATGACCAGCCAGACCGCGAAGAAGCTGACCATACTGGGCGCAGGGAGCGCGCTCCGTTGGCGGTACGTATGCGTCCCCGCTCTCTCGATGAGGTGGTGGGGCAGAAGCACCTTTTGGGCCCGGGGTCGCCTTTGCGGGTGCTGGCGGGACAGAATGCTGGGCCGGCTGGACCGTCGTCGGTGATTTTGTGGGGGCCTCCGGGTACGGGTAAGACCACGCTGGCTAATGTAATTGCTCATGGTGCGGGGCGCAAGTTCGTTGAGCTTTCTGCTATTACTGCCGGTGTCAAAGACGTGCGTGCCGTAATGGAGCAGGCACTTGAAGACCGGGATTTTCGCGGTATCACTACGGTGCTGTTCCTTGATGAGATTCACCGTTTCACCAAAGCTCAGCAGGACGCCCTGCTGCCGGGGGTTGAGAACCGCTGGGTGGTACTGGTTGCGGCTACTACTGAGAATCCGTCTTTTAGCGTGGTCGCTCCGCTGCTTTCTCGCTCTATTTTGCTGACCCTGCAGGGGCTGACTGACCAGGACATCGGCGAGCTGCTTGATCGTGCCGTGGTTGACCCGCGGGGTTTTAGTGGCACTATCAAACTGGACGGCGGGGCGAAAGACCATTTGGTCAAGTTGGCATCGGGGGACGCTCGTAAGGCACTCACAAGTCTTGAAGCTGCGGCAGCTGTGGCTTTTGGTGAGGCGGATGCAGCAGGTGAAAAGTTTTCGGTCAACGACCCTTTATCCCTGACTCTTGAGCATGCGCAGGAGGCACTGAATCAGAGTGCCCTGCGCTATGACCGCAACGGGGATCAACACTACGACGTCACCAGTGCTTTTATTAAGTCTATTCGGGGGTCAGATGTAGATGCTGCCCTGCACTATTTAGCGCGCATGATTGTGGCAGGGGAGGACCCTCGGTTTATCGCCCGACGCCTGATTGTTCATGCCAGTGAAGATATCGGTATGGCTGACCCTACCGCCCTCACTGCAGCGGTAAATGCAGCACAGGCGGTGCAACTGGTGGGTTTGCCGGAGGCGCGTCTTAACCTGGCTCAGGCAGTTATCCACCTGGCAACAGCTCCTAAATCGAATGCGGTCTATAAGGCTATTGATGCGGCAATTGCCGATGTGAAGAAGGGGTCAGTAGAACCCGTGCCGTTACACCTGCGCGATGCCCATTACCCAGGAGCGTCCGGGCTAGGCCACGGCAAGGGCTATATTTACCCGCACAACGAGCCAAAGGGCGTTGCCCGGCAAACCTACCTACCTACCAACCTTGAGGGGCGCAGTTATTACCTGCCGTCGTCCTTCGGTCAAGAACGCACACTTAAAGAGCGCCTAGCAGCCATTGACAGAATCCTCGAAGGCGCGAATCAACAGGACGCTCAAGGGTCAGCAAAAACACAGCAATAGTTGGTTGTCACCCTCTGACCTAAGCTTCCATATCCTGTACAGTGGTTTAGGTCTGGCAGGCTATCTAAAACGCGCAACCATCACCGGCTGTGATCACCAGATAGACCGTAGTTGGTCGAGTGCGGCTGCTCGCAACTCTCCACCACCCAAATTCGTGGGTGGCACGCTATTGGAGGCCAAGACACCAGATAAATGGCGGTAAGTTCCACGCAGAACCCGCCAACCGCTAAAGAAAAGGAATACGAACTGTGGCAAACCACAACCGTAC
Source organism: Rothia sp. (in: high G+C Gram-positive bacteria) (assembly GCA_030530765.1). Lineage (GTDB taxonomy): Bacteria > Actinomycetota > Actinomycetes > Actinomycetales > Micrococcaceae > Rothia. Next base: position 1,492 of record JAUMUH010000086.1, on the reverse strand, counting down.
CCGCCGTACCGTGCGTCAGTCACGTGCTCTCGGCATTGCACTGACCCCCAAGGCAGAAAAGTACTTCGAGCGTCGCCCCTACGGCCCCGGTCAGCACGGCCGTGCCCGTAAGAAGGCTGACTCAAACTACGCAGTACAGCTGCGCGAGAAGCAGCGTCTGCGCGCACAGTACAACATCCGTGAAGCTCAGATGTGTCGCGCATACCTCGAAGCTAAGCGTATCGAAGGTCAGACCGGTAAGAACATGGTTGAGATCCTCGAGACCCGTCTGGACGCTCTCGTGCTGCGCGCGGGTTTCGCACGCACCATCGCACAGG
>JAUMUH010000086.1:0-1165 GCA_030530765.1 Rothia sp. (in: high G+C Gram-positive bacteria) | reverse complement strand
CTCGCCAGGCAGTTGTTCACCGTCACATCATGGTTGACGGCGTTCGCGTTGACCGCCCCTCATTCCGTGTCAAGCCCGGCCAGCTGATCCACGTTCACCCCAAGAGCGAGAAGATGGCTCCCTTCCAGGTTGCCGCCACCGGCGCACACCAGGACGTTCTGCCTGACACCCCCGCTTACCTGAACGTTGAGATTGATAAGCTCCACGCGAAGCTTGAGCGTGCTCCCAAGCGTGAAGAAATTCCCGTCACCTGTGAAGAGCAGCTGGTTGTTGAATACTACTCACGCCTTGCATAAGCAATAGCGGCAAAGACCCGCACCATCGTAAGATGGTGCGGGTCTTTTGTCTCTGAAACGGTGAGCAGACAAGAAGACCCGCTCAGTAGGGTAATACCGCTGAGGGCAAAAGTATGGGTGTTCTTCCTCAATGCATGAGTAAAAAATAACGCTTGTGGCTTGGCTTCCAGTAGTATTGTTATCAAATCGTGTTCTTTGGTGAACAACAAGCATCACAGAAAAGAGAGTTAGTGTGAGCGGTGCAGATATTGCAGGTCTGATAGCGGCAGGCGTATTCGCTGTGCTCGTAGCTCTTCTGGCTCTGCCTATCATGAAACTTGGCAAGGTTTTTGACGAACTGACCCTGACTATCCGCAACCTTAACAACGAGACGGCACCTCTCATAGGGGAAGTGACAAAAACTGTGTCTAGCACCAATGCCCAGCTCGATAAGGTTGATAGCATCACCAGCAATGTCTCAGATGCCTCGGCCAATGTTTCTGCCCTATCTTCTCTGGTCACCTCAACTGTGGGGCAACCGCTGATCAAAGTAGCTTCTTTTTCTCACGGGCTGCGTAAAGCTGTAAAGGGCAGTTCCACATCCAAGGCTCAATCCCAAGAACCTAGCGATGGTGAGTTATAGCGATGGGTTTCTGGAAAAATGCTCTGCTTGTTGCAGGCGGTGTAGCGGCTGGCTATTTTGCTTCCCGTTCAACTGCAGAAGGTTCTCAGCCTTCTCAAGAGTTGGTCGCTCATCAGGTACCGGTTATCGAAAAGTTTGCGGGGAAGGACAGCCCAGTGGCTAGGTTACTTGATTCAAAGTATGGGGCACCTTTGAAATCATCGGTGCTAGGTGTGCTACGCTTTGCAGCTACTGTTAAAGCCGGTAT
>JAUMUH010000085.1 GCA_030530765.1 Rothia sp. (in: high G+C Gram-positive bacteria) | reverse complement strand
AAACCCCGCACTTCGCGCTATCTAGTAGCCCGTAAAAATCGCGGTCTGCTCAGCAAAAATCTCTAGCGGCTCAAGCACAATCGCCAGCGCTACCAGCACACTGTAAAAGAGCGCCACGAAGCCCGCCTGCTTCAAAATGGGAATCAGGTCGCGCCCCACCGCACCCGAAAGCACCGTCATCGACGAATGCAGAATCGGCCCAATCAGCACAAAAACCAAAGTAAACCAGGGGTTATGGGGCACCAACAGCACCGTCAGACCCAACCCCAAAAACATCTCAGCAGCATAAACCCGGCGTGAGAGCCTATCACCCAGGCGGACGGCGAGCGTACGCTTATTGGCGTCAATATCGGTGGGAATATCACGCACATTATTTGCCATCAGCAGCCCACAAGAAAACAGACCCATAGCAATAGCAAAAACCCAGGCAGTCAGGGTTAGCTGGGCGGTCTGCGTGAACATGGTGCCCAGGGTAGCCACCAGACCAAAGTAGACAAAGACAAAAACGTCGCCCAAACCCATGTAGCCGTAGGGGTGCTTACCACCGGTGTAGCCCCAAGCAGCCAGCACCGCAGAAGCGCCAATAGCAATAAACCACCACTGCTGCGACAGAAAAACCAATGCCAGACCAGCCAGACCAGCCAGCCCAAAGCAAATAAAAGCAGCCGCCTTCACCTGGGCAGGCTTAGCCACCCCAGAACCCACCAGACGCAGCGGGCCCACACGCACCTCGTCCGTGCCCTTAATACCGTCAGAGTAGTCGTTGGCGTAATTGACGCCCACCTGCAAAAAGAAAGCAACCAAAAAAGCCAGCAGTGCACGCCAGGGGCGGAACTCACCCACTTCATAGGCAGCCGCCGACCCCGCAATAATAGGGGCAAGCGCTAGAGGGAGGGTGCGCAGGCGGGCACCTTCAACCCACTGTGCAACTGTTGCCACGGTTCTCACTCGCTTTCTTGCTAATTACTGCCGCATGCGGCAAATACACACCATTGTCTCACCTTTTGCTAGTGCTGCCCAAAGGCAGCAGCAAGAGCCGCTCGTATGGCCTGCCGGTCTGGCTTGCCGGTAGTAAGGAGCGGGAAGTCCTCAAAGATCAGGGTCAGCTTGGGTACCGCTTGCTTGCCCATCCGCTCGGTCACTAGATCTACCAGCTGCTCACCCAGTGGGCTATCTGCTGTCAGTACCTCGGGGGCAACCTTTTCTGAGCCAACCAGGGTGATAGCTGCTGTGAGCGCCTGACCCCAGCGAGCGTCGTCCAGCCCAAAAACCATTGCCTCCCGCACAGACTCATGCTCCTCAAGAGTACGGGCAAGCACCCCGGCGCTGATCTTCAGCCCGCCGGTAATCACCGTGTCATCAGCACGCCCCAGCACGTGCAAGAGCCCCTCGTCACGGTAGCCGCGGTCATCGGTTTTATACCAGCGGTTACCTTGATCATCGGTGAAGAAGTGAATTGCGGTGCGCTCGCTATCATCCAGGTAGCCGGAGGCGAGAGTGGGGCCGCCCAGCCAGATGCGCCCCTGGCCGCTTGACTCATCGGCATTGTTTTCAGGCTCAATACGGGTGAGGACGCCGGGCAGCGGCTGCCCGCTGTAGACACAGCCACCTGCGGTTTCAGCGCTGCCGTAGGTGGTAAGTACCTTGACGCTGAGTTCTTCTGCTCGTTTGAGCAGAGCGGCGCTGGCTGGTGCCCCACCTAGCAGAATGGCGGTGAAGCTGCGCAGCGCGTCCAGTATATCGCTGCCTCCGTTGGTTTCTGCTGCTTCGAATAGTTTGTGCAGCTGGGTGGGCACCAGAGAGGTTAGCCTGTGGTCGCTGGTGAGCTTTCCGGCTGAATCAACGAAATCCTGAGCGCTAAAGTGGCTGCTCTCTTCAATGGAGCGAGTTATGACCGGCTGTGTGCCTGCCAGGGCTGAGCGTACTAGTACCTGCGCCCCGGCAACGTACTGCACCGGCAGGGCAAGCAACCACTGGGCTTTGTCTGCTCCTGTGAAAGTTTCTGTTGCTCGTGCCGATGCTGCTAGTGCCGCGCTGGTCAGCAGCGTCTGCTTGGGTTTGCCCGTAGAGCCGCTGGTGGCAACCACCAGGGCAGGGGAGTGCGGGGCACTATCGAGCTGGGCAAAGGAGCGTTCGAAGCTTGCTAACAAGTCTGCCGGGCTCGGGGGGTGTTTCGCTCCGCCCACTATGGCGGTGTTTTCGGTTAAATCACGGTAGGACGGCGGGGTAAGGGGCGTAAAGGTTGGGCTGGGCATGGGCACCAGTGTACGCCTCTTGCACGGTTTCCAGTTACTAGGTGCAGACGCCAACTGCGGGGTTTCCTTCGAGATGCGGTTCTTTTTACCGCACCTCGAAGGAAACCCCGCACTTGGTGGGACTAGAAGTAGTAGGGGTAAGCGTCCCAGTTAGGGTCACGCTTCTGTAAGAAAGCGTCCCTGCCCTCAACTGCCTCATCGGTCATGTAAGCCATGCGGGTAGCCTCACCAGCAAAGACCTGCTGACCCACCATGCCATCGTCTGGCAGGTTGAAAGCGAACTTGAGCATACGAATAGCCTGCGGCGACTGACGCGCAATATGAGCAGCGTACTCCAGCCCCTTCTTCTCAAGCTCAGCATGCGGCACCACATCATTCACAGCACCCATCTCGTACATGCGCTGAGCATCGTACTCCTTGGCCAGGAAGAAAATTTCCCGGGCAAACTTCTGCCCCACCTGGCGCGCCAAAAGCGCTGAACCATAACCGGCGTCAAAAGAGCCAACGGTGGCATCGGTCTGTTTGAACTTGCCATACTCCTCAGAGGCAATGGTCAAATCAGCCACCACATGCAGAGAATGCCCGCCGCCAGCAGCCCAACCAGAAACCAGGGCAATAACTACCTTGGGCATGGTGCGAATCAGACGCTGAACCTCAAGAATATGCAGACGCCCCGCCTTAGCTGGGTCAATGCTATCTGCATTCTCACCCTCAGCATAGCGGTAACCGTCGCGGCCGCGGATACGCTGATCACCACCGGAACAAAACGCCCAGCCGCCGTCCTTGGCAGAGGGGCCGTTGCCGGTTAGCAGTACGGTGCCCACGTTAGAAGTCATGCGCGCATGATCAAGCACCCGGTAGAGCTCATCAACGGTGTGAGGACGAAAAGCGTTACGCACCTCGGGGCGGTCAAAAGCAATACGCACGGTGGGTAAATCGCGCACAATCGCCCCGCTGGCATCGCGCTGCACCTGGCGGTGATAGGTGATATCGGTGAGATCTTCAAAACCCTCCACCAGGCGCCAAGCAGTAGGGTCAAAAATGTCAGAAACTTTTTCGGGCAGAGCATTAGTCATACCCCTAAGTCTACAGAAACGCGAGGCAGGAGTTATTGATGGTTTTTCCAAAGAAAACCACCAATAACTCCTGCCTCGCGTAACAAGAAGAGAGAACCTTAGCGGGTCATTTCAACCGCGCGATCGAATTCTTCAGCGATTTCAGCTGCCTGGGCTGAATTGGCCTTGTAGGTTACCAGAGAAACCGCAACAGCTACCAACAGGTTGACGATGAAGCCGGGCACGATTTCGTACATAGCTTTGTGCAAATCAGCATCGTTGCCCCAGATAAAGACGGTGGCGGCACCGGCGATAAGGCCGGCAATAGCACCCCAGTTGGTGAGCTTGCGCCAGTAGAGCGCCAGAATAACTAGCGGGCCAAAGGCAGCACCAAAGCCGGCCCAGGCGAAGGAAACCAGCTCAAGCACAGAGGATTCAGGGTCAAGGGCCAGCAGGGCTGCAATCAAGGAAATCACCAGCACACCGCCCTGGCCAAAGCGTAAGGACACCTTGTTGCTCAGGGTTTTCTTTGAAACAACCTTGTAGAGGTCCTCTGCCAGGGCGGACGAGCAGACCACCAGCTGAGAAGACAGAGTAGACATAATTGCTGCCAGCACCGCTGCCAGAATGAAGCCAGCCAGTAGGGGGTGCAGCAGAATTTTGGAAAGGTCAAGGAAGACTGATTCAGCTGCGGCGGTGTCGGTCAGGGTTGCCTCGGGGTGGTGGTTGAAGTATGCCAAACCGATCAGACCCACGGACATAGCACCAATCATGGTGAGCACCATCCAGCCGATGCCAATGCGGCGGGCGGTGGGGGCGTCCTTGGGGGAGCGCAGCGCCATAAAGCGCACAATAATGTGGGGCTGACCAAAGTAACCCAGACCCCAGGATGCTGCTGAGATGATGCCCAGGACGCTGGTGCCAGCAAAAAGTGAAAGAGCAGTGGGGTTGACTGTTGTGACGGTACCGTAAAAACCATCCCAGCCACCCACATAGAAGAAAGCGATGACGGGCATGGTGATGAGGGCGGCAAAAATGAGCAGACCCTGCACCATATCGGTGTAAGAGGCGCCGAGGAAGCCACCGAAGAGGGTATAGAGCACGGTGATACCTGCTACCAGGGACATGCCCAGCAGGTAGTCGCCGCCGAATGAAGACTGGAAGAACTTTCCACCTGCAACCATGCCAGAGGAGGCATAGAAGGTGAAGAAGACCAGGATGATAATGGCGGCGGTAATGCGCAGAATGTTGGTTTTATCGCGCAGGCGGTTGCCGAAGAACGCGGGCACGGTCACCGAGTTGTGGGAAACCTCGGTGTAGGTGCGCAGGCGCGGTGCTACGAACTTCCAGTTGAGCCAGGCGCCAATGGTTAGGCCGATGATAATCCAGGCTTCAGAGAGCCCCACCGTGTACATGATGCCGGGGATGCCCATGAGCAGCCAGGCTGACATGTCTGATGCACCGGCTGAGAGGGCGGCGACGCCGGGGCTGAGGTTGCGCCCGCCCAGCACATAGTCGTCCAGGTTGGTGTTTTGGCGGCTTGCCCAGAAGCCGATGCCGACCATGGCGGCAAAGTAGATCGCGAGTGCGATGAGCTGGAAGGTTGTATCGCTCATGGGACTCCCTTGTGTATGGTGTGCCTATCCCCGGCGGCTTTGCCGGGGCAGGTCAACACACGTGATTGTGTAGGTTTTCTAAACTACATCATGTAGTTCTGCTGATTCTTTAAACTCTCAATAGATGGTATGTGCGTTAGCTTACTCGCTTAGTGTCGGTGGGACACTAATTCATGCTGGCTAAAACTTTCGAATGACTGATGTTTACTCTTCAGTCTTACTTACCGGTTGGGCCGATGGGACGGCGGGCAGTAGCCCGGTGCGCGTGGTTAAGGCGATAGCAGAGCGGTTGGCGCTCCACACAATGTAGGCGCCAGAAATAACAATCAGACAGATGCCCGCATAAGAGCCGAGCGGCAGAATCTCACCTAGGGCCAGGGCGCCCACCAGCGCTCCTATGACCGGGTCGATGGCAAAGAGCACTCCAATGACTGCAGCGCTGGTTAGCTGGCCGGCAATATTATCGGCAGAATAGGCCAGAGCAACGCCCAAGGTGGCGGTGATAAAGAGCTTCCACCAGGCCTCTGCATCCAGGTGGGGGATTGCTGGGGTGGCAAGCGGTAGCTGCATCAGTGCTGAAACTGTGAGTGCCAGGGCAGTGCCGCGCAGCCCCGAGGTAGCCGGTGAGCTAGTGCCCATGCGCGCAGAAAAAAGGGTATAGCCAGCCATAGAAGCGGTAGAGCCAAGTGCCCAAATAAACCCCTGCACCTCCCCGTCCCCGGTGAGAGTGGGGCCAGCGATCAGCACCACACCGATGAGGGCGAACAGGGCAAAGATACCGTCTTTGATCCGCCGCACCCCCAGCAGA